>NZ_JBZFLI010000005.1:0-344344 GCF_058315175.1 Metabacillus sp. RB-C-LZQ-3-1
ATTCCGCAGTAGCTCAGTGGTAGAGCTATCGGCTGTTAACCGATCGGTCGCAGGTTCGAATCCTGCCTGCGGAGCCATTTTGGAGAGCTGTCCGAGTGGCCGAAGGAGCACGATTGGAAATCGTGTATACGCTAACCGCGTATCAAGGGTTCAAATCCCTTGCTCTCCGCCACTATTTATATCATATATGGCCCATTGGTCAAGCGGTTAAGACACCGCCCTTTCACGGCGGTAACACGGGTTCGAATCCCGTATGGGTCACCATTTTAAATTGATGGCATGTTAAGGACGCGACGGCCTGTTGCAACACATGCACTTGTACGTCCTATACTTTGGAGGATTAGCTCAGCTGGGAGAGCACCTGCCTTACAAGCAGGGGGTCGGCGGTTCGATCCCGTCATCCTCCACCATATAATTTTATTATCGCGGGGTGGAGCAGTCTGGTAGCTCGTCGGGCTCATAACCCGAAGGTCGCAGGTTCAAATCCTGTCCCCGCAACCAAATAAATCAGAATAAATGGTCCGGTAGTTCAGTTGGTTAGAATGCCTGCCTGTCACGCAGGAGGTCGCGGGTTCGAGTCCCGTCCGGACCGCCATTTATTTTGGCTCGGTAGCTCAGTTGGTAGAGCAATGGACTGAAAATCCATGTGTCGGCGGTTCGATTCCGTCCCGAGCCACCTTTTATTTTAAATATAATGCCGGTGTAGCTCAATTGGTAGAGCACGATCGAATAAGCTTCGAAGCAAATGCTTCAGCACACAAATCGAGCTGCTGCTTGAATAATCTCTCTGAGATTTGGGTGACTGGTAAGTAAGATAAACTAAATATTTAAAATTAAATAATACGCCGGTGTAGCTCAATTGGTAGAGCAACTGACTTGTAATCAGTAGGTTGGGGGTTCAAGTCCTCTCGCCGGCACTCTCTTATCTGGAGGGGTAGCGAAGTGGCTAAACGCGGCGGACTGTAAATCCGCTCCTTAGGGTTCGGCAGTTCGAATCTGCCCCCCTCCACCATTTGTTTTTTTATATAATAGATTATGTTTAGGGGCATAGTTTAACGGTAGAATAGAGGTCTCCAAAACCTTTGGTGTGGGTTCGATTCCTACTGCCCCTGCCAATCTTATATAGTGGCGGTTGTGGCGAAGTGGTTAACGCATCGGATTGTGGTTCCGACATTCGTGGGTTCGATTCCCATCAGCCGCCCCATTTATATATCAAAAGAAACTAAGGACTTATCATTTAGATATAAAAAGTACTTAGTTGTCGACGATATTTCGTAATATTTCCTTCAGAAATATTCCAAAATATCCTCTTGCGGTGAGGATTCATGAAGCATAATCGAGGAAGAATTTCTTGAAGCCTACTCAATGGGCTATAGCCAAGCGGTAAGGCAACGGACTTTGACTCCGTCATGCGTTGGTTCGAATCCAGCTAGCCCAGCCATTTTTACTAACACATTTTTAGTTCTATTGCATAGGCTAAACCATATAAATAAAGTAAGATCGCGGAAGTAGTTCAGTGGTAGAACACCACCTTGCCAAGGTGGGGGTCGCGGGTTCGAATCCCGTCTTCCGCTCCATTCCTAAAATGGCGGCATAGCCAAGTGGTAAGGCAGAGGTCTGCAAAACCTTTATCACCGGTTCAAATCCGGTTGCCGCCTCCATTTTAACACCCTTGCCGGGGTGGCGGAACTGGCAGACGCACAGGACTTAAAATCCTGCGGTAGGTGACTACCGTACCGGTTCGATTCCGGTCCTCGGCACCAATTGTACTTAATCCTTTGCCAGTGTGGCGGAATTGGCAGACGCGCACGACTCAAAATCGTGTTCCTTCGGGAGTGTCGGTTCGACCCCGACCACTGGTATCTCTAAGTAAATTTTAAATAATTTATAATAAACGTTACAACTCATAAGTGTTGATTTATCAGCATTTATGAGTTTTTTCTTTTTTATAGAACAAGATAGATGAAGATAGAAATTGATTTAGTTTTACACAGTTTTTACACACTCATTTGTTCGAAGACATTAATGGTTCCTAATTCGTCTCTTTCACGCAATTCCTTAATAACGTGAGTATATTCTTTTAAAGTGGTTTCAATATCACTATGACCTAAACGTTCGCTTACATAATAAACAGATACTTTCTTGTAAAGTAGTACACTTGCATGAGTATGCCTTAATCCGTGCATAGTTATTGGATCAATACCTAGATCACTTAATAAATTTCTTAGTATCTTATTTGCAGCAGTATTGCTTATTACTTTGTATTTAGAACTCGGGCTATGAAATACTAATTGATGTAAATTATTAGGTGTAGAACTAAACAAATTCTTAAAGTGATTCATTGTGATGTTATCAATTTTAATTTTGCGATTGGATTGTTCATTTTTTGTAGGTCCGAACCCTTCAGGACTTCTCTTCATATATCCCCAAGTCTTATTAATTGAGATAGTACTATTATCAAAATCAAAATCATTCCTTGTTAACCCTACTAACTCTCCAAAACGCATGCCGGATGTTAATCCCAAGAGTAACAATGAATAGCTTAGTCCTTTGTCGATCCTCTTCCGTATTTCCTTTAACAGCAATTCACTCTCTTTAAAATTCAAATATTTCTCATCAGGTTTTTTTGCAGGTGTAGTCCATGTCAGTACAGCTTTTCGTGTAAAGTCATGATGAATAATTTGTTCTTCAACGGCATCTCTTACACATGCACGAATATGGGAGTTTACCTTTTCTATGGTTTCCTTTGACTTGTTAGATCCGAATTCGTTTAAAAATTGCTGATAATCATGTCTATTAATTTCTTGCAATGGTTTACTACCAAAATGTGCCTTGATTGCCTTTAGTGTATATGAATAATGTTGCTGGGTAGTAAGTGTTACATTACTTTTATAAAGTTTAAACCATTTGAAAAAATACTCATCAATTGGAACAGGTTTTAAATGAGGTACTATTCCTTTGTGTAACTGTGCCTCAATCTCAGAAGCTGCTATCTTTGCTTCTTTTTTTGTACGGAATCCTCCTCTTCTAATTGGTTTTGATTGTCCATTTATCATTCGACTAACTGTGTATTGGTATGTATTACCTCTTTTTTGAATGCTTGCCATTGATACTCTCCCCTAAATAAGATTTATAAGATAAGAGTGGCCAGCGGGTCATTCTTATCTTAACTAATCTTTGTGAAATTTACTATAGTTTATATAACTTGTAGTTTAGGCAGAAAAAATCCTATGAAAATTCTTATCTAGAAACTCACTCATTTTAATTGCGTGAAAGGACCAAGTTTGACCTTTCGATTTAGGGTAAAAGACAAAACCTCCTGATTCTGCATCAAGGGAATTTCGAAACTTTGATGGAAAAAGAATATTATCTTTGATCCATTCATTTTTGCGGTTAATTCTTTTTTCCAGGTCTTGCATTGACCAATAGACTCCAGACAACTGTTGCTGCTTTAATTCATTTAGTTCAATTTTTGAAATAAGTACTGAATCAGTAGGGATAGGAATGGTTAGATTAACTGATAGTTGTTGCATGTTATGAATCCTCCAAGCTGTATTAAATTATGATGTATTATACTTACCATTTGTTTTACATTGCTTAAAATTCTATTCTAGAGTGATCTATAGTGATTTCAGCTGATCTCTAATGAAAATTATAGCTTCAACATCTGATTTCTACTAATTCGATTAGGGCTAGTTTGCAAGAATGTATGATTATTAGTGAATAAGTGCTTATCAAATATCCCCTCAACTATAATAATCCTTATTTTTTCTTTAAATTCCCTTAAATTTCTGTGAAATACACAATAAATTCCTTATATAGAGAAAAAAATTCAAAAAAATTTTCTAAGGTAGTACCTCATCTATACACCTTCGGCTACTAAAGTTCCTCGCCCCACCCACCTACTATGCTTTGAATTATTGTTTGTTTGAATGGCAAAGTGTGTAGGTTAAAGACTCCTCATTAACGTAAATCATGCACAATGTACAGAGGTAATTCATAGAATTCTGCTGGAATTTAAAAAAGACAAGCAACCTTGATTAGGGTTCCTTGTCTTAAAGGTGGGGTAATACTGCTAAGTTTTAAGTTTAATTTTACTCCATGTCCTGCAGTGTATTAATTGCTTCGGATAATGAATATTCGTTAATGATAATAAATCCAGCAACTTCATCAAAAACTTCCCTTGATGTTTGATTAGAGCAGTTTAGAAGGTTATGCTGCTTTATGAATATATCAGCTTCTTCATCCCAATAAACGGTTGGTTGTGTAAGGTTACTATATAATAGTCAAGGGTGCTCTTTAAGAATATTGCTATCTATTGACTTGTGATAAGTGCTAGTAAGAGTTGTAATGTGGCTTTCTAAGTAGAAAAAATCATAAAATAACTCATCTCCCCAAATATTTTGAAAAAATTCTATTTCTTCTTCCTCCGAGATAGTATCCCCTAAGATTAATAATGATTCATGGATACTTATATCTGTAATTAACAGAATGTTTGCTTCCTGTTCATAATCTTCAGAAGGTAATTCTGCTACAGCTAAATATTTTATATCTTTGCGCCTAATAAGGTTTTGTAGATGGACAATAAATGAATTAAGTTTGTCATGAGCATTTTCATATTTGTTTAAATCCATTCTGAGATGAAAATATGTTTGTAGCTCTTTCTTCTTAAAGTTAGTTAAGAGAAGTCTTTTCAAGAAGATAGTGTTTGCCCTAGGTCCCTTTTCAAACCCCAGCACAGGAGCTCTTTTTTTGCTAACAAAATCATAAACAAATACCTTAGAATTGCAGTTTATTAGTTTTGTTCTTCTTCTAGTCATAGTGACTTATCTCCTTCAAGCCAAGTAATTAGTACACTTTTTGACACTTTGATACGTTTTCCTATATTTATTACATGGAAGTTTCCTGAATGAACAAGCTCATATGCCTGCTTTCTTCCGATTCCTAGCAATTTTTGGACGTCTGATACATTTAGAATGTCTGGATAATCGTTAAATTTCTTGTACATAGTCGTGTAACTCCTTTGCATTCTCAACATAGTATTCTTCATATTTAGATTCCCCGGTATATCGTGATAGATAGGTTTCACCATATTGTTTACTAGCATTGCATTTATAGAGATGGTCATAAAATTCTGGTAGATTTTTAATTTCAAGAGTTATAGGTTGTTTCAGGCCATGTGAATGGAAATATCTTTTATGACCATTAAGTCTGGGGTCTGTGATTCCTTTATTTAGATATAAGGCAATCTTTTTATTATCAACTGCATTTGATGTGGTAATACTTTTGCTGACCCAACCGTGCTTCCAAAGGTCTTGTAAGTCTACTACTGAAACCTCTGTTAGGTTACAGATTAGATGATAATGAATGGTACCTTCACGATTATTATCTTGGAATTCTGTAACACCTAGGTATTTAAAGCGTGGTAGATTATTGGTCTTTAGATAGTAAGTAAGTCTTTTTTTAAAGTCAGTAAACACCTTATTACAGCTTTTGATGTCGGTAACATCTATCTCTTCAGTCGATCTAAATGTAAGAGTGACAAATGCATACTGGTCAGTAAAGTTACACTCTAGTAATCTTCGAATTTTTTTACGTGCACGGTTGATGCTTATTTTTTGGTTGGTTTCGTAATTATCAACACCTCCATTAGAGGAAAGTTTACGCCCTCCAAGAGACTGTTTGATAGTAGGTGGTTGAATAGACTGGTGTGTTATTTCTACTAGTTTGTTGCTGATGTAAGCTTTAGTATATTGTGTGTCCATGTTTCCTCCTTATAAGTTAGGTCTATAGTTTTAGTCAAATTAATCACTATTTATCAAGTTATATTTGTTGAATATTTTTTAATGATGACTAGTACACTGATGTGCTTTCAAAGGATAAGTGTATGGTTTTATTTTATCTCTAGTGATCGTGAAAAAACAAAGTCAGTCTCAAGCTTTACAGGTGCATTACGTTCATTGCAAGAAAGAATTTGGTCGGAATAACTATAGACACTTTCTAATTTCGGGAAATTCCATGCAATTGCTTCAAATGTCTTGATGAAATGAAATGCGTTTCAAAAATTTCAAATATTTACCAATTATTTAAAGCGTAGTATGATGTGTATAAGTAATTTTTTTAACAGTTACAAATGAGGAGGAAAAACAATTGATAGATAAGCCTACAAAGGATCTGAAAGAAAAATCGTTTTTAAGTAAAAATGCAAAAGATGTTAATACTTATCACCTTAATTCTCTATTTGAAGCACAGGATTACGGTGGAGGTCATAGGAGGACTGATTTAAGGAGAGTACCAATTGATAATATAAATAAGGAGTTGAAACTTCTTTTAGAACTACAGGAATCTGAACGGCTTGATGCTATGATGAAAGGTCAATCTTCATTAGAAACTTTGGACAGGGTTTGTTCTGAGATAGATGAATTGAGAAAAACATTACAAAATTTGAAGGCTTCTTATAAACAATTAGAAAGAAAAGAGAAAAAATCTTTTATATCCTATCGAGATTATTTAGACTCTCAAGACTTATCCTGTTTTAAATATCAAATATTGACTGATTTGGTGCAAACACTTATTTCAGTAAACGCTATTTCTTACGACAATTCAAAGGTTTCTGCGAGTGATGCACTTGAAACAATTCGAATCATTACACATTCAGCACTATGGCTCATAAGTGATTTCGGAGGCTACCATGCTATTTTGTCAGAAACTTTAACAAGAAAAGAGATACTAGAGGTATTAAAAATAAAGTATAATTGTCGACTCTTTAAAAATGAATATTCTATAGAGGACTTTTGTGTGGAGTATTGGTTTACAAATTTCTATAAAAAAAGATAGTAACTCGGTATTGGTATACTATCTTTGTACAAATGCTAATTTATGAATGTACATAAAGGATCGTTAAAGTATATCCACTTTTTAAATTAAAACCTATTACAACTTTACTTGGAGTGTTAGTCATGATCGGCTTATCAGCACTTGATAAGGCAAGGCTTTGGCTAGAAAGCGATGCCCGCAGAGGTTCCATGTCATGTTGTAATAGTCTCCCAAACTGTTATCAAGAAAGTGTTAAGATCAATTTGATACATTATTATTTTTTCATTTGTACCTTAGAGTGAGTATAGCAATAGATCGAGTTGTATTTATTTTTATCGTCTCTATTGGTTTGTATTATTGATATTAGGGAGGGAGAAAATGAAAAAAATTAATATTAATCTTAATAGAGATAAGAATAACTATAAAATATTAACGAAATTATTAGTAGTTTTGAGAGCTAAAAAGGTAGCTAGAGAAAATGCAGAACTAATAAATAGTATTATTGATTTAGATAGTTTAGATATTGATCCAAAGGATGTCCCCAAATTAAATAAAGAGGGGTATATGATATTAACACCAGAGAAAAACGAAATACATCGTAAATGGTTAGAGGATGATTGATATACAAGGTCAAATGGAGACTATATTCTGGTATGTATCAAAGTACCCTGCAGCAACTAATTACACCAAATGAAATAGAGAGAGTGCATGATGTGGAGCTTTTGCATTAGAATGTACCTTTAAAAGTGGCAGATTTATGCTGAGTGGTTGCTCTCTTGTCACAGATAACATTATTAGTAGTGTTAAGTCTGCAAACAGACTTTTATAGTACACCGAGCTATTCGAATTTAGTGTAATCCCAAATCCCACATAGCAGATGTAATCTCCATAATAAAGTGAATCAAGGTGTTTGCCTTTACTAAGTGTATACTATCTTTATATATGGTAAAACTTTGCTTGTGATGTCCCAAATTTGTTAACATAACATTCAATTTACTGTTCAGTGTGTTAGATATATTCAATTTATTTAATGAAGGGGACTTAATAAATTGAATATAGTCTTTTGATGATTTGTATGTGTAAAGTTTTAAATGTTTACTTCATTGATTAACATTACTGTTATGTATAATAGGAGTGAGAGCCATGAAAATTGTATATGAACCATGTACGCAAGAGGAAGCAACTCATGTAAGAATTTTAGATGGAGGTATACCTGAATTAAAATATAATGGTATTTATGAATATCTTTACGATGATGATCCTTCAGAGGAAACACATTTTATTACTCAGAGTGGTATTCATTATTATGACTTTGAACTTGTTGTGAAAGTAGAATACATAAAATTGATAATGACATAAAGCCTTTTATATAGTGTTCTTATGTTAGAAATCTATCTATTTTTACTTATACTACTCTGTAAACACTAAGCTAAATCTTGTATTTGGATAATTATGTTTGATAGTTTTATGGCATATTTGTAGCGGGAGGTCAAAGTAGAAATTCTGAATGTGAAGATTTGCTACACTAAGACCAATTTTTGATGTTGTAGGTAAGCTAAATAACTTAAGTCCTTATAATAAAGAATAATTTGCACTAAGATAGTTCGTACTTGTTATGATTACTCTTTCTCCAACTTAATAACCCCTAAATAAATAGAAGGTTTTGAACTTGAACTTTGCCGTTAGGATGGTCCTTTTAAAAAGGGCAGACCTATGCTCGGGTGTTGCTCTCTTCTCACAGATGTCATTGGTGGAATGTCTGCAACTTAACACCGTGTGATTCCTAGCTATACGCTCACCAGATGGAAGCCTCCAGTCTCTCATGGCAGTCTCCCATTTTGATCATCCTTATTTCTTTCTTTTAAAAGAATCTCTACGTGCTTAAAGATTCTTTACAAGAAGGATAATCAAAGGTGTTTTCTTTCACTAAGTGCTCACTATCTTTATATACCGGGAAAACCTGGGGAAATTCTACCTTGGTCGGAAACTGTCGCATAATAGACACATGGTGTTCGTTTGTTTATTCGCAATTATGACACAATTATTTCCTGAATAGTAAACAATTGATTGAAAAAGATCAAATATTTAATATAAAAGATAATAGAGTTAAGAAGCAGTCAATAAAGGTTTTTATATTAAAGATCTAAAATTATGATCCCTATTTTTCTCTCTCCAAAAACGTTCATCATCCAACGATTTTCACTGTTGTAAAATGAGACATACACATCTTTATAGTTACTTATAATTTACTGACTCATCAACTCCTAAAGATAACAATACATTTTCTAATCCTATCCACTGTTTTTTCATATTTAAATTGGAATAACTATCTTCGATATTCACGCTTATATCAAGGTTATCATTGCCTTCTTTGAATGCAATTGCTTCCTCGTTAGTGTTGTTAATATATTGTGAAGCATTCTTTTAATGATAGCTAGCTCTTGATCATGAGTAGCTATACATCCACTTAATATCTATTAATCAAAGGTTAAAAAAATAAGTGTAACAATTAGTTTCTTCATGTTAGTTTCTCCTAGTAAAATGTATTTCTGGGAATATTGTACAATATATAAGAACTGGAATTTGGTAATCGAATCGCTATTAAACAGGTTAGAAATGTTGAGTCAACTTGCGATTAAATTTCCCAAAGTAGATATTATTACTTCATCAAATGGTGTAGTGGGGAAGGTTGGAAAAAAATTGAAGGATACGGAGTAGAAGAATTTGCAAAAGGTTTAGTATTATTTGGTTCCTATGGCAAAGGAACAGCATTTGCTTTAGATACAAGATCAAATGAGACAATTATATTATCAGTTCCCTATATCGGAATGGATTATGGAGGGAAATGCTTACAGATGCTCAGTAAGCATTTTTACTTATTCAATATAACATTAAGTAAATTGAAATTAGTATCTCTTTGAATATTCTGAGTGTTAGAATATTAAAGGGTTAACATGTTTTAGTTCCAGAAATTTCAGAGTTTATTCATGGATATTAAATTGATGGCAGGTGTTTTTTATGGAGGAAATCGGAAAAAAACTCAGTAATTCATATTCAACTGGAGGTGGTGGAACACATTTTGAAAATCGTGTTCAGGCTTCCTTTGTTGTTCTTATGTTAACGGGAGGATATTCACCTTGTTTACCATCTTGGCCAATATACGAAGTCAAATTGCAAGGAAAATATCTAGGTTTTGATACCGATGATCTTATTGTATATGTAAAACAAACTAACCAAGATCGAAAAGCAAAACTAATAGGACAAATCAAACACTCAATAAAAATCACCTTAAATGATAAAGTCTTTGGAGAGGTAATTCAGGCAGCTTGGAATGATTTTAATAACGACAAAGTCTTTAATGAGGGTTTGGATGTGATAGCACTTATAACAGGTCCACTAAGTGCTGTTGATACTGTTCATGTGAGAGGCCTACTAGGACAAGCATATAACTCAAAAGATGAAGAAGATTTCATTGACCGGATATCACTTGGTAAATTTACGAGTAACGATCAAAGAAAAAAACTTGAGGTATTTAAACATCATTTAAGGGTAGCAAATAATGGTGTTGATCTATCCGATAGCCAATTATGGCGCTTTCTAAAAAGTTTTCACTTATTACAATATGATTTGGACATAAAAGGGGTAACACTGTCTCTCCTTCATACCTTAATTGGACAGTTTGCTCATGATCGCAGTGAAGATATATTGGCATTGATAGAAAAGGATATTACATATAGAAGCGAAAATGCAGGTTCAATTACTTTTGAGACAATTCCAGAAAACATTCTTGCAGTCTTTAGCAACCCAATTAAAAGGGTAATTCCTAACGAGTATGTTGAAGTTGATGTAACGGTTGATACTGATTGGAACAGTCATGAATATGCCTCGAAATTAGTTATAGCTAGTCTATTAGGATCTTGGAATGAAAGTCAATCCAATGATAAAGAAATCGTTTCTATCTTGGCAAGAGAAGAGTATTTAGATTGGATAAGTAATCTGAAGGAAATACTGCAATATTCTGATAGTCCGATAAAAATAAAAAATGGCACATGGTTTATTGAAGATCGGACAGGATTATGGGGGGATTTGGGATCTCGAGTTTTTGATGATATGCTAGATAGATTTAAGGCATGTGCAATAACTGTCTTGTCTGAGCGTGACCCTAAATTTGAATTAGAACCAGACCAAAGATTTGCATCTAGTGTATACGGTAAAGATTTAAGATACTCAGATTCTTTACGTAAAAACATAGCTGAGACACTTGCTTTGCTTTCTAATAATTCTCATAATCTAAGAAATTGCTCATTAAATAAACCAGATACAATTTCTGTTGTGGTAGTACGAGAGATTCTTAAAAATGCAGATTGGGTAGTATGGGGAAGTTTAAATAGCATTCTACCGATACTTGCTGAGGCAGCTCCTGAAGAGTTTTTAAGAGCGGTTGAATATTCATTGAATCAGGAAGTATCTCCGTTTGATCAGCTTTTTGCACAAGAAGGACATGGTTTCGGTGGTGCAAACTATTTAACTGGTCTCCTTTGGGGATTAGAAACGCTAGCATGGGATGAAAAATATTTAGTTAGAGTTTCAATAATTCTTGGGGAACTATCATTACGTGATCCTGGAGGAAATTGGGCAAATAGACCAAGAAATTCACTAGTTTCGATCTATCTTCCATGGTTTCCCCAGACCACAGCAACAATAAATAAGCGAAAAGTTGCTGTTAAGACATTATTAATTGAGCTACCAGAAGTAGGATGGGAATTATTATTGAATTTACTTCCGAATCAACGTCAAAACTCCTCGGGTACCCACAGGCCAATTTGGAGGAGAATAATAAATGAAGAATGGACCAATCATGTAGAACGGAAAGAATATTGGGAACAGATAACAATTTATTCTGAAATGGCAATTGATGTCGCAAAAGATGATTATAAAAAAATCACTGAACTTATAGGCTATCTCGATCATCTACCATTACCTTCATTTGAAAAAGTATTAGAATATAGTACAACGAGTGAGATTATTAATAAAGGGGAAAGTGAACGAATTGCTTTATGGACTGAATTAGTAAAGTTTGCACTTAAGCATAGAAGATTTGCAGATGCTAAATGGGCACTAAATACAGATTTAGTTGAAAAAGTTGAAAAATCAGCGAAAAAGATAGCCCCTGAAAATCCCTTATACCTCCATCGAATATTATTTAGTGACCGTGATTCAGATCTTTTTGAAGTAAAAGGTAACTGGAAAGAACAGCAGGAACAACTTGATTTGCGGAGAAGAAATGCAATAAGAGATATTTTTGATTACGGTGGTATAAAGGCAGTCATAAGTTTTTCAATAAATGTAGAATCACCAAGTTTAGTTGGATATGCTCTAGGTAAATTAGAAGACTTGGAAGTCTCAGATAAAATCCTTCCAAATTTGATAGATTCACCTAATGGTGCTCTTATAAGATTTGTGAGTGCTTATGTAAATGGGAGGCAATCAACCAAAGGCAATGATTGGGTAAAAGAAATCAGGATGGATAACTGGACGGAATCACAAAAAGGTCAATTTTTAGGATGGCTTCCCTTTACTCTAGACACATGGGATATTGTGTCGGAGATATTGGGGGATAAGGAGGAGGAATACTGGAATAAAACTAGTGTAAACCCTTATAGTTCTTACGAAGGATTAGATTATGCTGCTAAGAAACTAATTAAGTATGGAAGACCTAATATGGCCATATATTGCCTGCATGCTATGAGTTATAATAAACAAAATCTAGACAATTCTTTAGTTATAACAGCTCTACTTAGCGCACTTTCAACAATGGAGTCTGAATCCTTAAGAAATGCATATTACTACACTGAACTAATAAAAGCACTTCAGGAAAATCCTGATACTCCAACAGATGCACTTTATCAGGTTGAATGGGCATATCTACCTCTTCTTGATAGAGAAGAAGGAATTTCACCAAAGCTATTAGAGGAAAAGTTAGCTTCAGACCCATATTTCTTCTTAGAGATGATTCGTATTGTATATAGGTCCAAAAAAGATAAAAAACCTAAGGAATTAACTACAGAACAAAAAGAAAGAGCTAAGTATGTATATGGTTTATTGGACAGATGGAAAACCTCTCCTGGTGTAAAAAAGGAGGGTAGCTTTTCAAGTGAAGAGTTCAAAAATTGGCTCGAGGTAATAAAAACTGGTAGTAGTGAGTCAGGTCATTATGAAGTTGCATTAAATCATGTAGGAAAGGTTCTCTTTTATTGTCCACCTGATTCAGATGGTCTTTGGATAAATCGCACAGCAGCTGAAGCACTTAATTCCAGGGATGCAGAAAAGATGAGATCTGGTTTTAGTACGAATATATTTAACTCCCGAGGAGTGTATTGGGTCGATCCCTCGGGTTTAGAAGAAAGTAAACTAGCTATAAAATATAGGAAGCTTGCAAATGATATTGAAGATGCTGGATATCACCGTTTTGCATCGACACTTATATCTGTAGCAGAATCATATGATAATGAGGCAATAAGAGTAAAAATTGAACATAAAGAGTAATATGAATCAACCTCTTATGATATGTTGTTTATGTTCGAAATCCTTAGGGAAAACGAAGGCTGGGCTACCTTCACCTAAGGATTTTTCCGACTATGTGAAATTAGAAAGCATTGTAAGCTAACGGGAAAGGATAGTGGAAACAGGATTACGTGGATGGAGCAGTTGTCAGTGGCTTGTTAGTTAAGTGGGTTGTTAATTGAAACAAACCCCCAAAAACAAGTTTTTTAGTGAAAGTTTCCGAAATCGTCTATAATACTTTTTTACCTGACAAACAAATTTGAAGTTACTCGGAAATGAGGATTCTCATATGACACATATTTCCTCTAGAGAAAAATAGAATGAAAATTTTGTTATACTATAAGAGTGGTTATAATTGTGGGGAAAGAGCACTTGCTGCGCAGTACAAGAATACTATGCAATTGAAAATCTATTCACGATCTAAGCGCTATAGAGGAATAGAAGATAAAATAAAAAGAGTAAACCATTTATTTCTAGATTTACTCTTCTTTTAGTGATCGATATAAAGTTGCAGCTGAAATTCCGGTCGCGTTCTGAATCTCTTTTATTGTCATTCGCTTAGACTGATACATGGCAATGGCTTGGTTTAAATTCTGTTGATTAACTTTTGGTCTTCTCCTTTTACGTCCTCGGGCTCTGGCTGCCTTGAGGTCGGCCATTGTACGTTCTCGGATAATGTCTCGTTCAAATTCCGCCAATACAGAAAGCATTCCAAACATAGCCTTTCCTGCAGCAGTACTTGTATCAATCTTATCTTGGATACTTACGAATTCCACTTCTTTTTCTATAAGTACATCTGCAATTTCGATTAGTCGTTCTGTAGACCTAGCTAAACGATCTAATTTGTAAACCACAAACTTATCTCCGGTAGGTAACATTCTTAAAGCTTGCACTAATTCCTCGCTGTTTTCCTTTGCACCTGAAACTTTTTCCTTGAAAATTTCATCACACCCAAATTTATATAGTGCATCTAATTGTAAATCTAAAGACTAATCAACAGTACTGACTCTCGCATACCCAATTATCATAAAATTTCCTCACTTGTTATTTATTCCAAGACATAGATTGTATCAAAAATATCCCTTATTGATACATAGATTTTGAGATAAGTTTGATATGAATATCGTAAAAAAATAATAGATTTACAGTGTTTTTTTTACTTCATCTCAAAAACCATAGTTTTTTAGATTGTATATATGTACTATCATGCTTATAAGGTAACAAGTCCAACATATTTAACTAAGTGCTGTTCATATGTTTTTTGGGTATACATAAACTTAGGAAAAAGTCCCTTGACAAATTACTAATAATATCAAGATTTGATTAAAGTTTAATTAACACAGCTAATGACCTACGAAACTTAATTAAAAACTTAATTGTTTAATTTATGTACTGATGGATATATAAATACAAAAGAATTTCGAAGTACTGTATAGACTTACTTAATTAAACCCATACTGACTAGTAATAAAAAGGGAATAAAAAAATATAATATTAATGGGAAATACTTTGCTAATTTCTTCCTTATAATTAATTAAATATGATAGAATAGGAGTTGATTACTATACATATGGATAAAGGAGTGATTAGAATGAGCTATCGCTTCACTGTTAAAACCACTAATTATGAATGGATAAGTGTATTTAAAAGTTATTATAGAAATGAGCTTAATCAATATACTGAAGAGCATCTAGATCTGAAATTAAGGTTTCAAAATCTCCTTACAAAAGCAAAGGAAGCTTATACATTCGCTAATAAATTATTTGATACCATTCCTAATAGTGAGATAGACCTATACGATGAAGTAGATACTAAATTAAATAATTGTAGATATTTTATGGAATATAAATTTGACGAAAAAGCCCAGCAGCTTATTAAGGGAATACAATTCTCTGAAGATACCTATGAAAGAAATGTGGAAATATTAAATGCATATACTGATGTTACAATTCGAGGATACGAAGAGACTATGCAAGACACTTTAAATCAAGTTGGAAGAATAGTTACAGGTTTGACTGGGTTATTAGACGACTTGCAATTTACTCTTGAACTTAATGGATTGTTTGATCATAAAACACTTAAAAATAGTTCTCCGGAGTTATTAAAGGTGAACCATTTACCAAATGAAAAAGTAAGAAAGGAAATAGCAGAAGTTACTTCTCTTGATAGAAGCTTAAAAGAATTAATTTGTGCTTAGGTATACAGATGAGTTTAGATTCAACCAAATATCAAGAATTAATTAGTAATATAGAAATCCTAGAAGTAAATTTGAAAGATCTTACAGTTAGAAGCGCTGATAATAAATATCAAAAGAATATTGAAATCTCAGCAAAACATGAAGTAACTTCTTTTAAAAGAGAAAATGACCTATTTTTGGTGAAAACAAAATTTGACATTGAGGGTTTTGTAGAAGATCAGAGTGTGTTTAGTATTAACTTTATATTAGAGTTAGTGTATTCATTAGATTCCAGTCTTTCATTTGAAGAACAGTATATTGAATTGTTTACGAAAAATAATGTCCCAGTAAATGCTTGGCCTTATGCAAGAGAATTAGTGAGTAGCCTAACTTTAAGATTGGGGCTCTCTGCTTTAATATTACCTGTTCTAAAGGTATAAATAAGTTATGTCTGCTACAAAAGTGAATAGCGTATTATATAGTCCTAAAAATGGGACATCTTGGGACGATTATAAAATAAGTACATTTATTCAGGACTTGTTAACAATAGTTGAGAAAAATAGTCAATATTTTTTAGTAATAGCAAATATCTTGGAAAGATATAAAGATCCTGATAACGATGAAGAAACTAAGAAAAACAGAAATTTAGATTTAATGAGCATTATTAAATTGTATCCTCAGACAAAGGATAATCAAGAAGAAACACAAAAATTATTAGTTGCATTAGATAATCTTTATTCTAAGAGTAGTCAAGATATTGGAGATATTAGAGGTAAAGTCCTTGAGGCAATAATTTATAAATATGCACCAAGAAATTTTTCTGTATCATCCAACACTGTTAAATGTATAGAGGCAATAATATCTTATGGTGTAGATACAAATGTACTAGGTGGAAATGACTGTGATTTTGATTTTACTTACCATGATAACAATGGAAGTGCATCTACTATACCAGATTACTTTGAATGTAAGGCTACAATAGATGGAATGGTAAAGATAAACGAACCTATGAATCAATTAAAACCCAAAAAACTGAATAAATGGGAATATGCCAAAGGAATTAATAGGGATCTAATAGCTCAGGCAGGTATTAAACCAAATATATACTTTGCGTGTTTTAATTCGAGAACAGAGGATATCCAAAAACATGTAGATAATGAAGGGTATGGTTGTGTCAGTATTTTAAATAATAAAGATGTTTTTAAAATGATAGTTTAATATTTTTCATTAAACTATAAAATACTTCTTAAGTGATTAATACGCCACTTAAAATACTTATACTCAATCAACTCGTGTGTTTCATACTCTACATGTTTGAGAGTAAGGACACATAGAACATCTTGTTAAGTTAATGATAAGAGTCTAAGTGGAGAATTTAGTTATGAATACAAATTTAAATATATTTATATATTTATATATTTAAATTTTAAAGTTGAAGATTTATTTTACACAAATTTTACACATTGCTTCCATAAATCTTATAAATCGAATGTTATAACGATATTTTCGACCCCGACCACTGGTATCTAAAAAGATCTATAATCGTTAAATTTAAAGGCTTTCTAACTATATGTTAGGAGGTCTTTTTTTGTTGTTAAAAAATAATCAAACGAAACAAAATTGTACGAGAAAGGTTGTGTGATATGACTAGGAGAAATAACGTTTTAACCGATATTGATCATGAAAAAATGATTAGATTTTCAAAGTCCTATGTAACAAGTTTTGATGAAGCATTAAGAATATTCCTAAATGATTGCGAGTTACGAAATTTAAGGGAACACACAATTAAATATAATCGAAGTGAATTAGGAATTACTTACAAGTATTTAAGAGAACAGGAGGTAGATACAAATCCTTCAAAGATAACCAGTGTTTATACCACAATAGTAACATAGGAGTCTTAGTGTTATTAACTCGGTATTAAGCATTTCGTTATTCCGTTGTACTGCTCACAAGTAATGTTTTCATTTGTAAATAAGTGTTCATATTCCCCACTAAAAATAATTGAAAAGTCTCGCTTATTCATTTCTAACCTACCTTTTTATTTTTACTTTTAGGAAATATTCTACGATATGCAAGGAATATCCTCCTCTCTATTTCTCTGAGTATCTATAATTTGATAATGGTGTATTGTTTTTAGACTGTTAGTAGCTAAGTCATTATGTTACTTTCAAATAAAGAGTATAAACTGATTGGACAAAAAGGGAGGAAGCCAATGAGTAAAACACCGTCTCAAGGGTTCATGTGTGGCACTCTTCTGAGGATGGCAACAATTATTTTAAGGTTCATGTTCTGCAGCCAAAGAGCCACCAGAAAATTAAAGAATGGTATGAGTCGGATGAACCAGAGAATACCCCTATTTTGTTTTCCGGTGAGGAGCTGGCTCGTAAAAATAGTTTTGTTGAATTTACAAGAATTAAGTCATAATTTGCAATCACAAACCCCAATAAGTAGGATATATATGGTAAAATATAGACTGAAATACTTAGGGGGGATGATGGGTGAAATTAATTAAATTTAGTGTTACGAATTATAAGGTGTTTAAAGATACCTTTACCATTGATTTTTCAAAAGACTCAATTGCTATTTTAACTGGTAGAAATAATACAGGTAAATCTACTATATTAGAAGCTATCAACTGTTTCTTTCAAAAAGCGTCTAAAACAAATGCTATTTCTAATGATTGCTTCTCGGAAGCGAATAAAGAAATTGTACTACAAGCTGTATTTGAGTCTGGTGAAGATAAAGTCACCATCAAAAAGAAATATAACGAGGGAACAGCTCCTAAATTTTATGATGAAACTGATGTTGAAATTAAAGCAAGTCATGAACTGAAAGATAAACTAGATGAGATTTTAAACAATCAACCTTTTTACATAACCCCTGCTATGTTACCAGATGATATTAACGATTTAATTCAAAATATATATTCAGAGATACTTAAAAATAATTTAGAAAAACTTGAGGGAAATGAAGGCAACGCTGAAGAAAAAGAATTAGCGGAAGAGTATGCTCAACTCAAAAAGTCGTACCCAGAGTTTTTAAGAAAACTTAAATTAAATACAGATAGAGTACTTGAACAAGTAAGTGGTGATGTTTCTGATAACTTGAAAACTTTATTTTCAAATGAACATTTATCTTTAAAGGTAGTAGGTGGAGAAAGTAGCGGATTTTCTTCATCTGACATACTAAAGTCTACAAATTCAAGTGTTCATATTGATAATTCAAAGCAAACTGAAATGCCATTATCAAATCAAGGAACCGGCTTGCAGAGGATGAGTTTAATATATCTCATTCAAAACATGATAGAGAAAAAACTTATGGGTGAAGGTGACAATAAGTTATTATTGATAGATGAGCCAGAAGCTTTCTTACACCCAGAAGCGGTTCGAGCACTAAGTCGTTCTCTTTATAAAATTGGTGAAAAAATGCCACTCATGATTTCTACCCATTCACCAATACTTATAGATTTATCAGAGAACCATACGTCTATTCAAGTTTTCCGAGTTGGTGAGAAAGAAGCGATTCAATTATATAAGTCTGAAAGAGACAAGTTTGATGATGATGATATTAAAAATATGAAAATTTTAAACTATGTAGACTCTTATGTGAATGAATTTTTCTTTGCAGATAGAATTATTATTGTTGAAGGGGATACTGAGTATATTGCTTTTAAACATCTGGCAAAGGTAAAGAATGAAAACTTGCATATAATTCGTGCTAGAGGTAAAGATACAATTGGAACCTTGATGAAAATTCTTAACCAGTTTAATTCTAATTATGATGTTTTACATGATGTAGATAATCATAGAAAGCATTCCTCTTCAACATTAAAAGGTCAACTCACGAAGTGTAAAAAAATATTTAAACTTAAAGAAGGCAGTAATATAAGGGTTTTCGGTTCAATAGCAAACTTTGAAAATGCCATAGGTATTGGAGACGTTTCAAATGATAAAAAAACGCAAACTATATATAAAATATTACATGGGACCTCTGATACAGATGAATTTGCTAAAGCTAGACGGATAGTGGGGAATTTATTTGAACAAATAATAAACCGAGATAGTGAGAAAACTTTACATGATGGATTCCGTAGAATAAACAGTGAAGAAGATTATGAGGAATTATTTGCTTTGTTGATAGAACAAAAAATTGATGAAGAAATGGAAGAGAAGAAAAAAGAAGCGGAGAAGAAAAAACAAGAAGAAGAGAAAGTGGTTTCTCAATAATAAGAAGGCTCTACAGTTCATTCATTCTGTAGGGTCTTTTTATTTTTTCTACACACTACAACATAAACTCTAATAATAAGCTGAGGTAGTGTGCTGTAAGCAACAAAAGAATATTATTCTAGTATGCTTCTACTCCATGAAAAAGAGAATGAAAAGTGAGTGGAATTATGAAACGAAGATAAACATCTGACTTTGCGCAAATACATAATAGAGCATTACAAACTCTTGAAGATTTTAGGTCCATCGGTTTAATATCTCATTTGATGCCGCTACCTGAAACTTGGGAAATTAAAAAAATCCAGCTGTATAAAAAATTTGGTAGAGCTCCAATAACTAACGCAATTGCAGAGTTGGAAGATAAGAAGTATTGGGTTATAATTCAATATCGAGAAGGTGAAAAGCCTTTGTAATTGCCCGTGCAACATAAATTAAACGAAACTACCGTACAGAATTCTATCAAATGACATTTACCATGATCAAAAGTTGATAGCAGCAATGGAGGCAGTTTCCTATCGTAAGGATCATTATTTCATTGAACTTGATGAACAAGATTAAATCTAAAGGAGCTAGAAATTGAAAATAAAAGATTTTACTTTAACTACTATTTTTTTATCTATTATATTATTATGTGCTTTTACGCCATTTGGGTTTATACATTTAGGTGTAATTAAGGCGACTATCATTCATATTCCAATCATTATAGCTTCCATTATTTTAGGGCCGAAAATTGGTGCTTTTCTAGGATTTGTGTTTGGAATCACTAGTATTGCAACAAATACTATCGCTCCAACATTACTGTCATTTGCATTTTCTCCAGCAATTCCTGTTTTAGGGACAAGCCAAGGGAGTTTTTGGGCTTTATTTGTTGCAATCGTTCCAAGAGTAATAATTGGTTTTATTCCTTACTATATTTTTAAAGTTGTTCATAAATTTATAACAAAGAAAAAGGCCAGTCAGAAACCGGCTTTCTTTTTAACTGGGCTCCTTACAACTTTTATTCATACCTTTTTAGTCATGGGGTCTATTTCATTATTATTTCAGGATGCTTATGCACAAGCTATTAATGCGGACAGCACGAGTGCAATTTTTAAAGCGGTTTTAACTGTGTTTTTTACAAATGGAGTTGTTGAGGCATTGCTTGCTGCATTTGTAACAGCGACAGTTGTTCCGCCTCTATTTAAGCTATCAAAAGGTAATCGAAAAGAAATGGGTTAGGATTTAATTACCTAGTTCTAATTTTTTAGATGGTAGCTTACTTTACCGGATATAAAAAAGCAGCAAGATTAATAATGTTTAAAATTTTCTATAGTTTGATAAATAGTGCTTAAGCATGGTATAAGTGTTAAAGAATCAAGAATATTTATGCTTTTAATTTTGGGACGAGAGTTTGCTTAGTATCCCATAATGAAAGGATTTGAATTTGAATATGATAGATAATTTTTGGCGAGATTTACCACGTCCATTTTTTGTACTTGCACCAATGGAAGATGTGACAGATGTTGTGTTTCGCCATGTCGTGAGTGAAGCAGCAAGACCTGATGTGTTTTTTACAGAGTTTACAAACACGGAGAGTTATTGTCACCCAGAGGGAAAACAAAGTGTACGTGGACGCTTGACTTTTACAGAAGATGAACAACCAATGGTTGCACATATATGGGGAGATAAGCCCGAATATTTCCGACAAATGAGTATTGGTATGGCGGAACTTGGGTTTAAGGGAATTGATATTAATATGGGCTGTCCTGTACCTAATGTGGCATCCCGAGGAAAGGGAAGCGGTCTTATCCTTCGTCCAGAAGTCGCTGCAGAAATCATACAAGCAGCAAAAGCGGGCGGATTGCCCGTAAGTGTGAAGACAAGGCTTGGTTACACGGAAGTAGATGAGTGGCAGGACTGGCTAACACATATATTGAAACAAGACATCGCGAATCTTTCTATTCATTTGCGTACAAGAAAGGAAATGAGCCAAGTAGATGCTCATTGGGAGCTGATTCCGGACATTAAGAAACTTCGGGACGAGATAGCACCAGATACACTTTTGACGATTAATGGAGATATTCTTGACCGTCAAGCTGGTTTGAAGCTCGCCAGTCAATATGGTGTTGACGGAGTTATGATTGGCCGTGGTATTTTTAAAAATCCATTTGCCTTTGAAAAAGAGCCGAAAGATCATAGCAGTCAGGAATTGCTTGATCTCTTAAGATTGCATCTTGATCTTCATGATAAATATTCAAAAGAATTAGAGCCACGTCCATTTAAAGCTCTTCATCGCTTCTTTAAGATATATGTCAAAGGATTTCGAGGAGCAGGTGAGTTAAGAAATCAATTGATGAACACAGATTCAACAGATGAAGTACGTGCATTGCTTGATAACTTTGAGTTAAAAGAAGATTGATGAGACAGGCAGTCTCCAAAAGTTAGAGTTTATATTATATACTTAATTGGCTGGTGTGAGTGATATGAAACAAAACTCATTCCCGCCAATTTTTTGCTTTTTACGCCTGCCGAAATCTCGGTTACATGTTAAAGATTAGGTATCGACTGCTATGGGGTGGAGATGGTGAAGTGTCTTGATTAATTAGCTAGTGAATCTAATTATTTGATTTTCAGCCAAAGAAGAATTAACCCAGAATACAACTAAGTAGTTACTACTACCTCGATGGTGGAATTAAAGAAAGGGAATTTTGAGTATATTCACCCGACCACTGATATCCTAAACCTATTAAAATGAAGACTTCAACAATTATGTTGAGGTCTTTTTATATTGGAGGTTGTTCTTGTGGAAAGACGTAAAAAAGTAACAGAGTAAACAGAATTATAAAACCCAGCAACACTTGTAACGGTATATTTAATAGAAAGGATGTAATACCGAAGCTCTTGACATAGACTTTGGCAATAAATAACATTGTTATCGAAAGGGGGATTGAATTTGTTTAATAAAATCAAGGAGAAAACTTTAGAACTTGGTTGGAAAAAACTTATTCTTTGGTTGATAGTTTCTGTTATCGGAATTATCAGCTTGATGTTTACCGTTTCCCTAGTATCTTTAATATTAATGCAAAAATTCGATAACAGATATATTGATTCGGAAAAAGCTAAAGCAGAACAAATCAAACAGACTAAAGAAGTAATTGATTCAATTGAAAAACCAGAAGAGAGACCAAAGAAAAATCCTGACATCATTACGCATCCTGAATTCAGCTCACCTCAAAGATTTATAGAATACTACTCCGAAGAATTCTTCAAAGATAAACAATCTGCAGTAGATAAATATGGGGTTATGGTTGCTTATATTAAACATTTTCAAGCAACAGGATCTATTCCGAACCAGTTAAAAGACAAATTTAAAACTCTTGAAAAATACGCAAATGATAAACAGTATGAAAAAGTAAAAGAGTTATTAGAACAGATTAAAAGCGAATTTAAAAAGAGCTAGTCTAATATTTATTAGTTAAAAGTACTTATTTTTTTGATGCTTTTTATTTTCGGTAAATAAATTCCATAATCTATAATGGAAAATAATTTTCTATTCAATACAATTCATTAAGTATCAACTATTGGAGGTTTAGAGAGATATCCAGTGAGAAATGAAAACAATAATAAAAGGTTAGATTGAGCATCCTTTTTTAGGGTGCTTTTTATTTCCTGTAAGTATAGGTGTTTATATTAGCCATATTACATTAGAAGTCAATTACAATTTTTATACCCATATGGATAAAATTTCAAAAATACCTACGAAGGTCTTTAGAATAATAGTAAAATAGCCGATATACAAAATAGATATATATATAGGGGGATATAAATGAAAAGGTTTACAATTTTATTGGTATTATTGTCACTATTATCGATTCAAAACATTGTTGAAGCTCATTCTGGGCGAACTGACAGTTCCGGAGGGCATAATTGTTCTGAAAAATCACAAGCTAAAGGGTTATGTACGGGATACCATTACCACAATGGCGGTGGAGAATCCTCATCTTCAAGTAGTAGTAGTTCTTCATCAAGTTCACCTGCATCTAGCCAGTCTTGGGATAAAGATTGTTCTGATTTTGGTTCATATGAAGAAGTAGTCGAGTATTGGAATTCAAAAGGGTATAGCAAAACAAATGATCCAGAAAAGTTAGATGGATGGGGAAATGCTGTTGATGATGGAATTCCATGTGAAGCTCCAAGTGGATATGACACTTCCAAGATTAATGGCAGTGATGCACGGTTAGCTAAAGTACAAGCTGAAAAAGACAGTTCAAATGGTGAAAAGGAAGGATATACAGCGGGTTTAAATGATGGATCAAACGGAAAAGAAGAGAATCTAAATGTTGATGGTTCAGAAGCTTATGTAGGAAGCTATAAAACTAGTTATCAAAAAGGGTATGCAGAAGGATTGAAACAGTTTGAAGCAGAAAAGAATAAAGCTACTGAAGCTGGACAAGCTCTAGGAAGTAAACAGGATAAGCTTGTAGTTCCAAAAAGCTACCAGAAAAATGAACAATTAAAAACAGCATTTGAAGAAGGTTTTAACAAAGGTGTTGCAATTAGAGATGAAGCCAAAAAGAAAGAGTATGAAGACAAGGGTTACAATGATGGTAAAAAAGATATAAATAATGAGCCAAAAGATATTAAGGATATCTACATAAAGGCATATAAATCTGGTTTTGAAAATGGTCAAATTGAGTTAAAGGATAGTTATATAAAAAAGGGATACGAAGCTGCTTTTACTATGTTAGATTACAAAGAACCAGATTATGAGAATGAAAAATATATAGAATGGTATAAAGAAGGTTTTGAGTCCAACAAAGAGATTAAAAATATTCAAGAAGATGCATACAATCAAGGGTTAAATGGAGAAAAATATTCTGTTCCTAAAACCTATTTGAAGTCGGAAGTCATTTATAAACACTATTATGAACAGGGATATGAAGTTTATGAAGAAGAGAAAAAAGAGGATACTGCTACTACTGTAGGTGGGTTAGGTATTATTATTTTTGGTTGGCTAGCACGTCGTTTTTATGTAGCGAAAAAAATGGTGGGGTAAGGAGGTTTAGAGAATGGGAGTCTATAGATCAATATGTTATAAGGTTGAAGATGCTTTCGTAAAATTAATTACAAAAAAGGAAGAACCTGAGCAAGTTAAAGAAAAGGTAGAAAAGTATAGAATTGAAAAAGAAGCTGGAAAAACACGTAAGAAAAAAGAAACTGCTGAGAAAATGGAGAAGTTAAAAAAGGAACAAGCAGAAAAAAGAGCAGAGAATGAAAGAATTAGACAAGAGAAGGAAGCTAACGAGAAACAAGAGGTTCTTACCTTACTAGCAAAAGTAGTAGATATAGATAACATGAGTTATACTCAGTACGAATTCAATGAGGTAAAAAGAAATAAGCAGTTTTTTAATGCATTATATGAAAGAGTGTTTGAGTCAAATGAGAAGGGACTTACTTTTCTTTTTTGCGAATATGACAAATCCAGCAAGAAGGAAATAAAAGGGTATTTAATTGTTACAAATAAGAGAGTGTTGTTCTTAACAAGGGACTTCAACCACATGGAAAAGTTCCGCTATCAAACAATCATCAATGTTAATTGGTTCAAAGATGGGTTACTTGAAAGAGGACTTCGCATTCAATATGGGAAAAGAAAATTAGAGTTTGATGAGATATTTGATGTGGATCAGATAAAGCGTGTAGGAGACTTAATTTTAAATTTGTCTAGTAAGAAGTAAGAAACAGCAGGTACTTGAAGAGTATCCCTCATTTATCAAAAAGTAGATAAACTTTAATAAGCTATACCAAACCGACAATCTACTTTATAAATATCAACCTTTATTATATAAGGGGAACATAAATGGACAGGTCGTACGGTACAAATTTAGGAAATGTTGGAGAAAATAGCGATGTGCCAATGGTTCAAGTGATCGAACTTTAAAACGCAATTCAAAATCTATTTCCTTCGGGAATGTCTTTTCGACTTGACCACTTATATCTTAAAACTTATGCTCCTTAAGGCCCCAACTACTTTGTTGGGGGCTTTTTTAAATTGAGGAAATGTGTACAAAACAGAAAAGAAATGGCCAAGGCCAACCACGTAATTCCTGTAACTTTGCAAAGAAGAGGAGATCTTTATATTTTATGATCAATCCTAAAACCCTTCAGTTCCCTATTCAATACTCAATACTCAATCCAAAACCCCGCAATATTTAATCCCTTCATTTCATCAACACTTCCATCTTCATTTGCAAGCTTCATAGAACCTTTTGCAAATAAGTAGTAAAAATCATATGAGTAATCTTCAACTGATAAAATTTCCACCTTAGTTGTTAAGGTGTCATCAGAAGTTGTAACAGAAGTCATTTTCACACATTCAAAACTCTGAACACACTGGTACATGTCCTTGCTGCTTATGTAATCTTGGAATGAATTTAGATGGCTGGGAATTCTAAGTATATTAAAAACCAAGAGTATAAGGATAATGAATATGAAATTCCTCCAAAATTGATTTTCTTCCTTTTTGGGTTTTAAACATAGAACCAATCCTATCATGGAATAGAGAGCAATCCACATCACCCAATATATATCATAGATAATGACAATAAAGATGGATATCATTGTTCCGAAGTGCAAGTAGCGGGCTAAGTTTGTGAGTGATTCAGAACGAAATCTGCTCCAGTCGTCTTTTTTAGCTTTAATAAATATTCGATAATAGCACATAATCACAATGATGATCATAAATGCAATATCCATCAAAAAAATCACCTCTATTTATAACTTCCTAATCTTATCTCCTGCCTGTATGATGATGTTCACATATGATGCTGTGCCATTTTCAACATGATTATTTATATTTGAAACATCAATCATCGTCTTGATTTTTACTTGTTTGCTTTCTTTAGCCTCCATGTTTACCCTGAAGGGTGCCTTCATTCCTAAGAGTGAAATCATTTTTGCATCTTCCTCGAATGGATATGTTTCATAAAAATTGATGTAAAATGTCACGTTATTGTTGCTGTTATTCTTAAATGAGAAATTGCATATAGCTTGCATTGTATTGTCAGTAATCATGTCAAAATTGCATTCACTTGTTACTTCTTCATAGGAAATGGCATAGATCCCTGTTGCGAATGTTTTTTGATAAATACCTGCAACGAATAGAGGCAAAATCATAGCTAATACAATGGCAAGCAGAACAAATCGCCCCTTATGCTTTTTTAATGATTTTGAAAGGAAGACAAGGCTGGCGATTAGGAAAAGTAACGAAGTGATTCCAACAACTTGTAATCCATGTGTAGTTTGAATTGGGATATTCAATATTGAGAAAAGTACTCTACCGTATGGATATTTATGTGGAAAAGGAAAATTTAAACTAATTGAAATCACAAAGAGAATTAGAGAAACAAATAGGAGTTTTTTATTCTTTAACATAATAGCCTCTCAGAAATTTAGATTTATAAAAAGAAACTCAAGATAGATCTGTGTTGAGTAGTTCATTTGATTATGTATATTTTTATGGAATAAAAGGGATATTCATTATATTACCACAAATATCCAAATGTGAATTTGACCTTAATGTAAAACGTTGAATTTTCTATATTCAGTCAGGAGTGAGTTAGATGAATCATTAAACTCGAGTCTCATACTCAGTTTGCATCTTGTAAGGAATATCACTAATTTTGAAACTTATAACATTTTTGTACGTATAATAGGAAGAAGTAACATATAACCATGAAAAAGGTGGTCTTCATGAATAGACAAACAGTAAAAACGTTAAAGTGGATTTCAGGTGGACTTGAAGCGCTTTTAGGTATACCAATTATAGGCGGAAGTATTGTAATAGGGTTTGCTTGGACACCATTACTCATTATGCTGGTTTTTCATATCGTAGTATTGGTATTCTCGAATAAGGTTGGAGTTAAAGCGAACGGTAATATCCTCGGAATTGTAACATCAGCTATCGGCTGGATTCCTATTGTCGGTATGATTATGCATATTTTATCGGCGATATTTATTCTTGTGGATGCGGCAAGTAAGGATAAAAATCCGGACATCATCGAAATGAAAGAATAAAGAAAAGCCCCTGCTTTTAAATGAAGAGCTGTACAAAGTTGAAAAAGCAATAATATACTATTACCATCCAATCCTAAGATGTAAAATTCGATGAGAATACCTCATGAATTTTACATCTTTTTTAATATATTGTAATGTTTACTCCAGGACCCATGAAGATCGTATGCTTTAAAAGAGTATATGGAACGAAGGCGTTTGAATATATGTCACATTTATAAACATTAATCAAAGACCAATATATTTTATGGTCTTTTTCATTTGATAAAATAACAACAATGCTTCGTCACAATATGTTCACATTTTTCTGGTAAATCTACGCTCCCTTTCCGTCATTTAACCCTATATAGATGGTGAAAAGAACATTTTCTAAAAGGAAAGGGCAGTGATCAAATATGGCAAAATATCGAATGGTGCGTACTAGTTTTTGGGAGAATCCAATTGTTATAGAAGAGATGACCCAGGAGGAAATGTTATTTTACCTCTATCTCCTTACGAATCCACGTACGACTCAAATTGGAATCTATCGCATTACGAAGAGAAAGATGGCGTTTGATTTGAAGTGTTCGGTGGAGATTATTCAGTCGATAATGGAGCGATTTATCGAGGAATACAAATTGATTCGTTACAATTCAGAAACAAGAGAACTCGCTATTAAATACTGGGGGAAAGATAATCTTCATAAAGGCGGGAAGCCGATAATGGATTGTATTTTTTCTGAATTAAAAGAGGTCGAGGACACCTCGCTTATTTCGTATGTGTTGGAATCTATTCAAAAACAGGAAATTCGTAGTCTTTATGAATCTTTTTGTGAGTCAGAGGATTGCGGTGAAAATGATATAGATAAAGACTCTGAATACGGAGAGGTTGACGATACGTCTGTATCATGTAAAACGTCACGCGGGCAAAAACAAAAAGAAGAAGAAAAAGAAAAACAACAACAAAAACAACAACAAAAAGCTTTTTACTCAAATATAGAGAATCATTCATACATAGAGGATCATTCACAAAGTCAGAAAACAAACGATGCGAAAGAACTCGTTGAGTTTTGGGATAACAATGGATTTGGTTTTTCAAACGTGAATGCAAAAGAGCGGTTGTTAGCTTGGCTAGATCATTCTAGCTTTTTACAACCGAAAGACGTGATCTTAAAAGCTATGAGTATTGCCTGTGCTAATAATAAGCGTAAACTGAACTATGTACTTGGGATTCTGAAAAACTGGGAAAGTGAATCCTTGCTGACTGTTGAAGAAATTGATGCTTATCAAGAGAATCAAAAGCATAGGCATAACCAATCACCAGAATCCATACCTGCTGGAAGGGATATTCCGAGAGGAGTTGATCTTGATATAACGGCAGGTGAAGATTGGTGAGCATAAAGGAGAATCAGCTTAATACCTTTTCAATCCAGAACTAATAAATGGCCAATGATGTCTGATATTCGGGAATCGGGAGGTGTTGAACAAGACGCTGATGCCATTTTTATCCTAAAAATAACGACGCACTCTATTCATATACGTTATATAATCTTTTCCAAATTTTTTGATACACCATCTTTCTTCTGAAAGAATAATCCAATGGGATGATATTTGGAAGATGATTAATAACCCTAACAATATCCATGATTGTGTAAGCAATACACAACCCAAAAAGCAAATGAAATATGCAATGTACATAGGGTTGCGGGATATTCGGTATAACCCGTTTACATTTATCCCATTTATTTTAGGATTAGCATAATTTACTATTGATACCGCGTATAAAACGATTCCTGAAATATAAATGATCAAGCCCGTATAAAACCATACAGAGTCTGTTTTAATTTCGAGTAGTAATAAAAATAATAGGATAAGAAGGGTCGTCATTTGATAAATCCAGTAAGCAAGTTTTTCTTTTCGATGTAATGGAGCAAAGAAAGCTGCACGTTTAGAACCTTCTTTACTTATTGTGCTCATTAGACCATACCTTATGAGTAAAATTGGTATAACTGTCAAAAATGCATTCATTTTATCCCACCTTATTATAGTGGTGTTTATTTGCTACTTTATTTATATTACGATTACGCCAATATATGTAGAAGTTCATTCTAATACTAGTATATTTTGATGGACACAACTTAGTTTTGTTTTGAAATGTTTCACTAGGTTGTGTCCATAACGGTAATAAAAATACAGGCAAACATAAAGGGTCTACATAGATTATTTAATTGTTCCTTTTTATTAATAATTTTCTATTTTGCTCTTTTAAGTACTGCAATTCCATTTTTAAGTATGAAATTTCAGTCGTGATTTTATCAAGTTTTTGAGATAAAGATGAAAGCTCGAATAAGATATCATTAGTGGAATTCTCTTGATTTTGCGTTTCTGCAGTAGTAGTTTCTTGTTCCGTAACTTTAGAAACTGGATTTTTAGCACTCTGATTGACTGCAGCTCGATCCATAATAGAATTTAGGAGGGAATCATTTTTTAAAAGATTTGTTGCTAACTGCATGACAGAACCTAATGATTTTTCATTTTTTAACAAGTTGCTTGCCAGGTTCTTGAAGGCCTCATTGTTTACAGTCTTATTCGTATTCATTACATTTTTCTCATCATTATTTTCATTCATAATTTTACCACCTTTTTAATTAATCAATAGGAAAGCTATGGAACTCCTTTTATATCTTATTTCCATGAGGTGAAAAGTAGTGTGTTACTGTCATAGAAAAGTGAATATTTTTCTTTTAGATCTAAAATAAAAAAAAACCTAGAAGATCATTACATCATCTTCTAGGTTTAAACATACAAGATTAGGAGCTTTACTAATCAGTTACTAGTTTTCTTTTGATTAGCAACCTTGACTAGCAATATCTTCGGCAAGCGCTCTAATCATATCTCCAGTATCTGTGCCTATTAATAAGTCTGCAAGAAGAGCTACAACAATTAGAAGTAAAAACACTAAAAATCTTCCAAGCAGACAAAGAAGAGTACCAAGAGTATCACCAGGGGTTTGTTGAATAGAAACAGCCATTAAACTTTCCCTCCCTCTTTCATTTAGTTTCTATAAGAGGCCTCTTATATCATTCATTCTATGAAATAAAAAATTGAAGTAATAAAGCAAATATAACGAAAATAAAAAAAGGGCAGTCCCAATTTATTAATAAATAGGAAACTAGTTTAGTTTAAACTATGTTTTCTAGTTGAAGGAACCAGCCGATAGAGGTGAAAATTGGGGGAGGAAATTGGAAGTTACATAAATCATTTAGGAAATGAATATGAAAAGGAGAAGGTTTTTAAAAGAGGAAATGGCAAAAGGGGTATTATATCTTGCGTCTGATGATTTTCTTACATGACCAGTAATACCTTAACACTTGATGGTGGATATATGGCGCAATAATGAATAAAGGTTTTTAGAATAAAACCTTTATAGTCTTTTTAATAAGAATTATCAATTTTGAACATAATCATTAAGCTAAAAACCTCTAAATCACCATGGATATTATCTCTAATAATTAGGGTATTTGTACGGCAGATTTCAATGGTATCTTAAAGATAACAATTATGTATCCGCTTTCTTAAAAGTGATAAAACAAAGATAAAGGGGTGGGCTAAAAATGAAATCCGCAGACAGCCTAAAAACAGAAACAAAAGGAGTAGTGTTACACTTTTTAAACAAAGACCTTCCACTAGAGACAAGGGTAAATGACCTCATTTCTCGTTTAACATTAGATGAAAAAGTAGAGTTAATGTGCCAGTATCAGCCCGCTATTCCTAGACTTGGGATTAGGGCGCATAAGCAGGGAACAGAGGCAGCACATGGGATGGCATGGTTAGGGGAGGCGACTTCTTTTCCACAGCCTATTGGGTTAGCTTGTTCTTGGAATTCCGAGCTTATGAAAGAAATAGGAGATGTGATCGGAACAGAGGCCCGTGCTTTTCATAAAAAGAATCCTGAGGTAAATGGGTTAACATTATGGGCTCCAACGGTTGATATGGAAAGAGATCCTCGTTGGGGAAGAACAGAAGAAGCATATGGAGAGGATCCTTATCTTACTGGAAAACTATCAGCAGCGTTAGTGAAGGGAATTCAGGGTGAACATCCTTTTTTCTTTAAAGCTGTGGCAACGCTTAAACATTTTCTAGCTAATAACAACGAAATAGATCGTGGAACATGCTCAGCAAGTATTGATCCAAGAAATATGCATGAATACTATTTAAAGCCATTTGAGCTTCCATTTAAAGAAGGTGGAGCCTATTCTATGATGACCGCCTACAATTCAATAAATGGAACTCCTGCACTTCTTCACCCATATGTAAAAGAAATCGTAAAGGAAAAATGGGGGATGAATGGATTTATTGTCAGTGATGCAGCCGATTTATTAGGGGTCGTAAATGATCATGGATATTATGACAACCATGCTGACTCAGTAGCACATGCGATTAAAAACGGAATCGATAGTATGACAGATGATTTTCATACAACAACACAAGCGATTCGTGAAGCGCTGGAGAGAAATCTGATAACGGAAAATGATGTGGAGCATGCCCTGCGAAATACGTTCAGAGTCCGTTTTCTTCTTGGTGAATTTGATCCTGAAGAACTTAATCCATATGCAAGCATAACAGAGTCTGTCATTTGTGATCCAAAACATAGTGAGCTAGAGCAGCAAAGGAATCGATTGTGTTGCTCAAAAATGACAACAATATGTTGCCATTAAATAAAGAAACATTAAGTAAAGTAGCCGTGATTGGACCATTAGGCAATATCGTTTATCGTGATTGGTATTCTGGGAACCATCCGTACCAGGTTACTCCTTTTGAAGGCATAAAAAAGAAATTACAAGAAAAGAAAGTTTCATTTCATAGTGGAAATGATAAGGTCCTATTCAAATCCAAGGATCAATATATCGGATATAGCAACAAATCAGACAATTCTTTAGTAGCAGATAAAGCTAGTAAGGATGAGGCGGCAAAATTTGAATTATCCGATTGGGGCTGGGATAACTACACGTTAAGAAGCGTAGATAATGGGAAATATTTGACCACAGAAGATGATGTTCATGTTTCAGCATCAGCGGATGAAGTGTACGGATGGTTTGTTAAAGAAGCTTTTCATCTGGTGCCAGGGGAAAACAATGATCTCAAACTAACAACATGGAATCACCAAGCCATTAAACTAGATGAAGAGAATAAATTATTGGTAACAGATTCAAAGGATGTGTCTGAAAGTACTTCTTTTACAAAGGAAGTTCTTGAAAATGGGTTAATAGAAGCAGTAGAAGCGGCCAAAAATTCGGAAATAGCGATTGTTTTTGTTGGAAATAATCCGGTTATCAACGGTAAAGAAGAGATTGATCGTCCTGATATTACGCTAGCTGAATCACAAGAAAGATTGATTAAAGAAGTGTATAACGTAAACCCAAATACGATTGTTGTCATAGTGGGAAGCTATCCGTTTGCGATTAATTGGGTAGAGGAGAACATTCCAGCCGTCCTTTACACATCCCATGCAGGTCAAGAGCTTGGAAATGCGATCAGTGATGTCTTATTTGGGGACTACAATCCAGCAGGTCGATTAAGCATGACATGGTACCGTTCTGTTGAGCAACTGCCTGATTTATTGGATTACGACATTATTAAAGGAAAGCGGACATATCAATATTTTGATGGTGAAGCTTTATACCCATTTGGCCATGGAAAATCGTATAGCGAGTTTGACTATCATGAAGTAAAGCTAAGCTCAAAAGAAATTGAAGCAAACGGAGAAGTAACGGTATCTGTGAAGGTGAAAAATACGAGTGATTTGCCTGGAGATGAAGTAGTCCAGCTATATGTTCATGCAAAACAATCTAGATATAAAAGGCCGCTGAAACAATTAATAGGTTTTAAGAGAACATATATTAGAGCTGGAGAAACAAAAGAAATACAGTTTCAAGTTCCAGCACAACAATTAGCAGTTTGGGATGTGACAAGAGAGAAATATACAGTTGAAACAGGAGCATATACATTGATGGTTGGTCAATCCTCATCAGATATCAAGTTTACAGAGGACCTATTCGTTCAAGGTGAGGTTATCCCTCCCCGTAATTTATACGAAGTAACGCGGGCGGAAAATTACGATGATTACCATGATGTGTTAATTGATGAAGGAGAAAAGGGGAAACATTCTGTTTATGCAAAAAAAGAAGGCTCTTGGATCAACTTTTCTAATGTGAACCTAATGCAAGGTGTTCAATCCTTAGAAGCACGTGTCAAAAATGCATCTACTATCGAAATCCGTCTCGGCAGCCCAGACGGCGACCTAATCGGAACTTTAAAAGCCCATTCACCAACAAAAACATGGTCTACAATAACCTGTACAATTGTTACAGAGAAATTAATTGAAAATGAAGAAATCTACTTCGTTTTCAAAGACTCACTTTTGATCAGCCACTTTCGTTTTATTGCCTAGTTTTAAAGATAAAAGATTCGTAAACAAAACTGTTTAGGTTGATTGGAGGGGAAGGTGCGAGACTCCTGTGGGAGCTGAGACCCCGCAGGCGCAAAGCGTCGAGGAGGCTCACCGCCCGCCCCGCGGAAAGCGAGCATCCTGGAGCTCTAATCAACTGGCACAATACTTATTTCATAGCAACAAAGTTATACAAAGCAGTCTAAAGAAAAGCCCAACAAGCGCATAGATTTCCATGCGCTTGTTACCGTTTAATCGACAGGAGTGAAAACATGCAAAACAATAACCCGATGAGATTATGGTATAAACAACCTGCAAACAAATGGGAAGAGGCGTTGCCAATCGGAAATGGCCGTTTAGGCGGAATGATATTCGGAGGTATCCAAAAAGAACAAATTCAATTAAACGAAGACACCCTATGGTCAGGTACTCCTAGAGACAAAGCCAACAAAGAAACACATCAATACTTGCAAACAGTTCGAAACCTTATTTTTGAAGGAAAATATGCTGAAGCTGAAAAGATCATTGAAACAAACATGGTTGGAGAGGACACGGAAGCCTATCAGCCACTTGGGGACCTCTATATTGAACATCACCTTGAAGGAGAGCCCTCATTCTATGAAAGAGAACTAGACTTAGAGACAGGAGTGGCAACAACCGAGTACAAAATTGGTAACACCACATTCACAAGAGAAACATTTACTAGCATGCCAAACCAAGTCATTGCCGTTCGAATTCAATCAGATCACCAGCCGATTCATATCACGGCATCGATCCACTCATTATTACGTCATACTATCGAAGAAGCAGAGCACAACAAACTGATTGTCCATGGGCGGAGTCCGATCTCTGTCAAAGTCCCCGAAATCATTGAGTATGATGAAACACGTGGATTACAATTTCAAATTCATCTTCAAGCAAATGTGAATGGAGGAACAATCAAGCTTAAAGATGGAAAACTTGAGATTTCAAACACACAATCTGTGACATTATTACTGACCGCAAAAACTAATTTTACAAAGTTTCATCAAGATCCTGACGAGAATATGGATTCAACCTGCAGAAAATGGATAGATCAAGCGGCTCAGATTCCATTTGAAACCTTAAAAGAAGCTCATATCCACGATCATCGATCACTTTTTAACCGGGTTGATCTCAAGCTTGGAAACGCTAAGTGTCGTGACCTGCCAACTGACGAACGATTAGCGAAGTATAAGCAGGAAAAGAACGACCCAGAGCTTGAAGCTTTGTATGTTCAATATGGCAGATACTTGCTTATTACAAGCTCGCGACCTGGAACACAGCCTGCCAATCTGCAAGGGATTTGGAATCCATTTATTCAGCCGCCATGGAACAGTGATTATACAACAAATATTAATACAGAGATGAATTACTGGTTAGCCGAAAGCTGCAACCTAAGTGAATGCCATGAACCTCTCTTTTCAATGATCGAAGATTTGAGTATTTCTGGTGAAAAAACAGCCTCATCCTTGTATGGTGCCAGAGGGTGGGCGGTTCATCATAATGTAGATTTGTGGAGAATGAGCACCCCGTCGTCCGGTCAAGCTTCATGGGCGTTTTGGCCAATGGCTGGAGCATGGTTAACAAGTCATTTATGGGAGCATTATCTCTATACCTTAGACAAACAATTTTTAAAAGAAACAGCGTATCCGCTCATGAAAGGTGCTGCAGAGTTTTGCTTTGATTGGTTGATTGAAAGTCCTGATGGATATTTGGTTACAAATCCTTCTACATCACCGGAAAATAAGTTTTTAACGGCAAAAGGCGAACCCTGCAGCATCTCAATGGCTTCCACGATGGACATGTCTTTAATTAGAGAATTATTCACAAATTGCATCGAAGCAAGCCAGATATTGAACCTTGATGAAGATTTTAGAAATGAACTAAAGAATGCAATAACACGACTTGTACCATTCCAAGTAAATAAAGAAGGTAGATTACAAGAATGGTATAAAGATTTTCCAGAGCATGAGCCTGGCCATCGTCATGTCTCCCATTTGTATGGGCTATACCCTGGCAATCAAATCAATGAAATAGAGACACCTGAACTTGTAGATGCTGCGAGAAAAACATTAGAGTATCGGATTGCAAATGGCGGCGGTCATACTGGCTGGAGCTGTGCTTGGCTCATTAACTTATTCGCAAGACTTCACGATCACAAAAAAGCCCATTCCTATGTTCAGACCTTGTTAGCTCGATCCACACATCCTAATCTTTTTGATGATCACCCTCCATTTCAAATCGATGGTAATTTTGGTGGGGCGGCAGGTATCGTCGAAATGCTGCTACAAAGTCATTTAGGAAAACTGGAGTTACTCCCAGCACTTGCACAAGCTTGGCCAAATGGCTTTATAAGAGGGATTAGAGCCAGAGGCGGATTCATCGTAAATATCGAGTGGGAAAAAGGACAACTAAAGCAAGCGGAAATTCTAGCAACGGTTAAAAGCAGTTTACAAGTTTTCTATAAAAACCAACCTTTACTAGTAGAAAAAGAAGATGGAACACTCCGATCAAATATAGAAGCCATCTCCATGAATGAGAATGAAAGAGTCCTTATTAAACGAAATGTAAGAGAGGAGCTAAACCATGATTAGCACAAAAATACCAAAAATGATTTATGGCGGAGACTATAACCCGGAACAATATGATCGTGAAACAATGTTAGAAGATATGCGGCTGTTTAGAAAAGCAAACATCGATTTTGTACGTGTGAATATTTTCGCTTGGGCTACAAGTCAAAAGGATGAGGTCACATATGATTTTGCATGGCTTGATGAAGTAATAGACACACTTCATCAAAATGAGATCAAAGTAGGGATAGGAACAGGGACAGCGGCACACCCTGCGTGGATGGCTAAGAAATACCCGGATATTCTGCGAACGGAGTTTGATGGAAAAAGGAGAAAGTTCGGAGGCAGACATAACTCATGTCCAAACAGCCCTAATTATCGAAAATATGCATCCTTATTTGTAGAGAAATTAGTTAATCAATATAAGGAGCATCCGGCTGTTTTATTATGGAATATTTCGAATGAATGGGGTGGTGTGTGCTATTGTGACAATTGCGAAAAGGAATTCCGTGTGTGGCTGAAAAAGAAATATGAAACACTAGAGAAGGTAAATAAAGCGTGGAATACGAGATTCTGGGGCCATACGTTTTATGATTGGGATGAAATCGTCGTACCGAATCTATTAAGTGAACATTTCGGTGAAAGGCAAACGATGTTCCAAGGGATTTCACTTGATTATGCTCGTTTTAATTCTGATAGTATGCTAGAATGCCATAAAATCGAATATGAAATCATAAAAAAGGCAATGCCTGATTCAGTTGTTACAACGAATATTATGGGAGCTTACAAACCATTAGATTATCAAAAATGGGCAAAATACATGGATGTCATTGCATGGGACAATTATCCGGGAATTGATACACCGATCAGCTACACGGCGATGAGCCATGATTTAATGAGAGGATTAAAAGACGGTGAGCCTTTCATGCTGATGGAGCAAACGCCGAGTCAACAAAACTGGCAAGCATACAATGCATTGAAACGTCCTGGTGTGATGCGTCTATGGAGTTATCAAGCTATTGCACATGGTTCAGATACGGTATTATTTTTCCAAATGAGACGTTCCCAAGGAGCCTGCGAGAAATTTCATGGGGCGGTAATTGAACATGTAGGCCATGAACAGACAAGAGTATTCCGGGAAGTGGCTGAACTGGGAGAGGAGCTTGTTGAGCTATCTGATACACTATTAAATTCCCGTGTGAAATCAAGAGTTGCGATTTTGTTCGATTGGGATAATTGGTGGGCAACAGAATTCTCAAGCGGACCTTCTGTTTCGTTAAAATATGTAGATGAGGTTCACAAATACTATCAAGCATTATTTAACCAACACATTCAAGTTGATATGATTAGTGTTGATACAGATTTATCAGCTTATGACCTTGTCATTGCTCCTGTTCTTTATATGGTGAAGCAAGGCTATGCTGAGAAAATAGAAAACTATGTTGAAAGTGGCGGGACCTTCCTTACGACGTTCTTCAGCGGGATTGTAGATGAACATGATCTTGTTACACTTGGGGGATACCCAGGAGAACTGCGATGTGTTTTAGGTATTTGGTCAGAAGAAATTGATGCACTTGCCCCAGAACATACGAATAAAATCGTGATGGAAAAAGAGCTTGGGAACTTAAACGGTGAGTACAGCTGTCATCTACTGTTTGATCTCATTCATTCTGAAGGAGCAGAAGTGCTCGCAACTTATGGTGAAGATTTTTATAAAGGAATGCCCGTACTAACAAGACATACATTTGGAAAAGGGCAGGCTTGGTATGTCGCTTCAAGTGCTGATGCTGAATTTTTACAAGATTTAGTTGGTCATATAGCTGAAGAAAAAGGATTTAAACCTGAATTCACAGCACCATCAGGTGTGGAGATTACGGAACGTATCAAAGAAGGCAAACATTATCTTTTTGTCCTAAATCATACGAAACAAGCTGTTCAAGTTCAGCTATCTCATGTATCCGGCTATAACCTGTTAACAAAAGAGCAAGTAAATGAATTAGTAGAAATGCCAGCACACGGGGTGGCAATTATTGAGAGAAAATAAAGACAGAACTAGATGAAAGATCCTTTGCAGAGGTCTTTCATCTAGATGGTAGAAAGATGTTATTGCACAACAAAATGTTTACGCTTACAATGAAATTTATCCCACTCTCAACGGGCAGTAATCCGCCTCTCAAGCTTCTGATTTTACAAAGTAGGCAGGTGGGGACAACTGCCCGTAAAGGTCCGATTGGTTCAACTAACCATCAGTGGTGGATGAAGAAAACCCCCCACTGATGGAAGTTTCACTTTATATAAAATTTTAATTTTTTTCAGAAATCGATCAATTATTGGCTGGTGTAATCATGAGATCCCTTATTCACTTCTTTAACGATATGAAAATACAATCAAAAATGGTTGTTTCCTTTATGGTTGCTGTCATGATTCCACTATTAATGGTTGGAATCTTTTTAACACATGAGCTAAGATCAACAGCACTTGATGATGCAAAGGAGCAATCTGCGGCTAATGTTGAACGTGTGAAAAAGCGAACAGCGGAAGCATTGGAAAAGGCGATTTATGTATCAGATAATTTAACGCTGGATCATCAGTTAAAAAGAATTGTCAATACACCGTATCAAACAACACAGGAAGTGTTCATCGCCTATCAGTCTTACACTAGGTTTGCAGAATATAAAGAAACATTTAAAGAAATCACAAACATAAGGTTATATACGAAAAATACAACGATGCTTAATAACTGGGAGTTCATCCCTCAATCACCTGATGACACAAAGCCGTTTTGGTACCGTTCTGCTGAAGAAGCGAATGGGTTAATTGGTTGGTTCTATATATCAGATGAAACACGGAATAATAGGAAGTATTTAAGCTTAGTGCGTAACATTAAGTATTCCAATTACAAATCAAACGCAGTCCTGGTGATTAATATAAGTAATGACTATCTATATGAAATATTAAGTCAGGAACAATCGCCAATTATGGTTGTGGATGATAACAATTATATTGTTGTTTCCAATCGTAAAGAGTATATTGGCAGGAAGCTTGAAAACATAGTCGAAAGTGAAATCCCTTTTGATGGAGCAACAGGTTCTTACAATGGAAAAGTAAATGGTGAGGATTCAGAAGTTTTAATCGATACCTTGCTAACAGAGGATAGCCAGAATGAATTAAAATTTGTTTCTGCTATCCCAAATAAAGCTATTATGGCTGATGCAAACCGATTTGTAAAACATGGCCTTTTGGTGATGGGAATGAGCTTAGTTGTTGCTTTATTATTAATTACCTTTTTTACGAAGATTTTATCAAACAGGATTATCTCGTTAAATAAACAGATAAAAAAGGTTGGCGAGGGAAATTTAGATGCAACCATTCACGTCCAAGGTTCAGATGAAATCGGACTTTTATCAGATCAGATCAATAAAATGGTCACCAATATCAAGGAATTAATAGAAGAGGTTGAAAAGGTCCATATTGAAAAAAATATATTAGAAAAACGCCAGCAAGAAATTAAGTTGAAAATGATGGCTAGTCAGATCAATCCGCATTTTTTATTTAATGCATTAGAGTCGATTCGCATGAAGGCGCATATAAAAGGAGAAAAAGAGATTGCAAGTGTTGTAAAGATATTAGGTAAATTAATGAGAAAAAGCATTTCTGTTACGGGAGAAATGGTTCAGTTAAAAAGTGAAATCGAACTAATAAAATGCTACCTGGATATTCAAAAGTTCCGTTACGGCGACAGGCTTGATTATCAATTAATAATCGATCCTGAATCAGAAAATATATATATTAATCCTCTCATTATTCAACCGCTAGTCGAAAATGCTGTCATCCATGGTCTTGAAAACAAAGAGAAAGACGGAAAAGTGATAATTGAAACAAAAATCATAGATCATTTTTTATATGTTTGTGTCCTTGATAATGGTGTAGGCATGAGTGAGGAAAAGCTTCATTTAATTAAGGAGACATTAAAAAAGGTCGATGATAATCGAGAGAATCGAATTGGACTACTTAATGTTCATCAAAGGTTAATTTTAACGTTTGGAGAGCAAAGCGGCCTTCAGATTGAGAGTAATCCGTCAAAGGGAACGAAGATATGTTTTGTCATCGATACAAGGGGGGATCATCATGTATAATGTGTTAATTGTTGACGATGAACCGATGATTAGAGAAGGGTTAACAACATTAATTCCTTGGACAAGTTATGGCTTCAACGTAATTGATTCTGCTTCCAACGGGAAAGAAGCGCTAGAAAAGTATCATAGCCATCATATTGACCTCATGATAGCTGATATCCGGATGCCGGAAATGAATGGGATTACACTTATTGAAACAATCCGTCAAACGGATAAAGATGTTCATTTTATTATTTTAAGCGGGTACGCAGACTTTGAATATGCAAAAAAGGCGATAAGTGCCAGAGTGACAGGCTATTTATTAAAACCGGTTGATGAGGATGAACTAGTCGAATATTTAGAGAAACTAAAAAAGAAATTAGATCAACAACAATCACTGAACCAGCTAAAAAAAAGCAATCATACACTCCTTAAAAATAAATTTATTTTGTCACTCTTGCAAGAAGAATACTCTGTATATGAACAGGAAGAATTGGATTATTGGCAGCTAACATCAAAGGAATACCAAATCATTTTAGTAAAATTCTTATCTAGCAATAACATAGATATAGAAGAAATCAAACAGGCGCTCGCGCAATCATTTGAACCAGACAGAGGCGCACTTTTTATCAATGACTCAACGATTGGAATGATCGTAAAGGATAGACCAAAAACTCCAGAATCCTCTCAATATCTTTTTGAAACGATTAAAAAGATCATCCATATCTATGACCCAATTATGAGTATGAGTGAAGTCGTTACTAGCATAGAAGAATTATCAACTGCCTATAGGCAAGCAAAGGAGTTACTTGAAAATCATTTCTATTATGAGGAAAAAGCCTTCTTGAACAAGGATTCTAAGCCATTCATAGCTAGACAACAGGTGAGAATGGAAAGTGACGAAGATTATGAAGCGTTATTAGACACTTTTGCTGAAAAGATTTACTTTGCCATTGACATCACCAGTCATAAAGGAATCGAAGAACGTTTAATAGAAATGGCCCAATTACTCGTTAATGAAGGATGCACGGAAGACGAAATAAAAAGATATTACTTCCGATTGATTTCGACTGTATTGAATAAATGCTCCGCCGAAAAACCAGAAATCCAATCTGTTTTGTCAGATGTCTCAGAAGGTATGATGGACATTTATAAACAAATAAATTTGCCGCAACTCATGAAATATAGTGAAAAACTTTTCACAAAAATTATGAGCAGTTTAGAATATGGAGACCAGCATGATCAAATGAAAAGGCTGGAGGACTTCATATTGAGAAATTACCATAAACATCTAAAGCTTGAAATGCTAGCGGAAATTTTTAATTATAATAGCGCTTACTTAGGGAAATTATTTAAAAATCATACAGGTGAATACTTTAATACCTACCTCGATAAAGTCCGCATCGAAAATGCAAAAAAGCTACTTAACAAAGGCTTAAAAGTATACCAAGTCGCCGAACAAGTTGGCTTCACAAATGTCGACTATTTTCATAATAAATTTAAAAAATATGTTGGTGCATCTCCTTCTGCTTATCGGAAGAAAGTGAAGTAGTACTTTGTTAGTTAATGTCCTTTATCGGTGGTATGAAGGGCATTTAAATAATTCTAAAATAACTAGTTGTTCAAAAGAAATCGGCCATTAAAGATGCCGATTTCTTTTATTTTCTGGAGACGTAAAGGTACTGATGTGAATTTTAGCTTTGTTCAAAAGTAAGAAAGGATATGTTTTTACTTAGGTTTTGTGTCTAGCTCCAACGCCTATCAAACATCAGATTATATCCCTGCGATAAGTCAACACCTGTTCAATACGCTTACCCTATTCTTTTATCACACTCGATGTTCCTTCAGTTTGTACAGCATGACGAAGGCGCTAGCGCTTTTCTTCATAATCCCTTTACAAAAGCTCTACAAACTTAATCATTTTTTTACGCTCACTTACTTGGCAACAAGATAGAGTAAAACATGTGGAGTAAAGTCATACGGAGGACTTTAGGTAAGCCACATAATCTAAATTAAAAAGGAGTGTTTTTTAGGTATTCATTTTGTTGAAGTAAATTTATTAGGAGGGACTTTATGATGAAATCAAAGAAAAAAATTGGAGCAATAGTAGCAACCATCACATTTGGGCTAATAACCTCTGTATCTAGTGTACAAGCTTTCTCTGAATCATCCAATCTAGAAAATCATCATCGTAAACCAGAACTTGTTTTTCCTGTGATTAGTGATGTACATATTGATAATGGATCAACTGCTGATATGGAAAAGTTTACATCAGCAATGGATCAATTGAACAAAGTTGCACCTGATCAGGATGCTTTTGTTGTTGTAGGAGATTTGACCGATTACGGATATGCAACAGAGTATGATAAATTTTTCTCTATTTACAATGCAAAGAAACAAGCTGGCGTCAATTCTATGTTTACAATGGGAAACCATGATTATTGGAATGGTTTATCGGTTAAGGATGCCCAAGCTCGCTTTCTAGAAAAAACCGGGATGGAATCAATCTATTATCACGAAGAAGTAAATGGCTATCATTTTATTGCATTAAGTCCTGAAAATAGCAATACTCACGGTTTGTATACCGTTGAGCAAATTAACTGGCTGGCTGAACAGCTGGAAGCGGCAGAAAAAGACAACCCAGGAGAACCGATCTTTGTTTTCCTTCATCAGCATATTAAAGAAACAGTGTATGGAAGTGATTTGTGGGGAACACAGGAAAATAAAGAACTTTTATATAATACATTAAAGGATTATCCTCAAGTTATTACTTTCTCTGGACATTCTCATTACCCGCTTGAAGATCCAAGAACAATTCATCAAAAAGACTTTACATCTGTTGGAACTTCATCGGTAAGTTATTTAGAATTGGAGCCAGGTAAGCTTCAAGGGATTCATCCACCAGGAAATCGAGATATTAGTCAAGGGATGGTTGTAGAGGTCTATAATAATGAAGTTGTTATTAAGAAACGTGATTTCCATAAGGATGATTGGGCAGGAGATCCATGGGTGATCGAATTCCCGGCTAAGAAAAAGGACTTTAAATATACAGAAGACCGTGATCAGAAACATCCAACATTTAAGACTAAAGACGAGGCCTCGATCATAAAGGAGAAATCAACATTAAGAAGTTTAACCATCGAGTTTCCGCAGGCAACTGATAACCTGCTTGTTCATTCATATCATATTAAGGCAAAAAATAAAGCCACTGGTGAAATAGATGCAGACTTCAAAGTATTTTCTGATTTCTATTATGATCCTGTGCCTGAGAAATTAGAGTTCCCAGTGAATGGACTTCAGCCAGGCACTGCTTATGAAATTGAGGTGCAAGCATTGGATTCATTCGGGAATCCAAGTAATACAAATGTAAAAGCTGAAGGAACAACGAAAGCGTTAGAAATGGTTTCAGCACAAGCCTCTCCAGCTTTAATCACGAATGGTGAAGCGACTTCGATTCATGTAAAGATGAAAAATTATGGGAATAAAACTGTAAACGGTAAAATTAAGATTGATGCACCTGCTGGCTGGGCGCTGGAAAATAATGAGGTACTATACGAGCTTACAGGAAATGAAGAAAAAACGTATACTGTCCAAGCTGCACCTTCAGAAGAACTTTCTGGTGCTTCAGAATTAACCATTACAGCTTATGAAGGTGAACAAATAATCGGATCAAAGAAAATCCAAGTCCTAGTAAATATGATGCTTGGCCAAGACTTTGAAAGTTTGCAGACATCATTAAAACCTGCCGTTAATGAGAATATTTCCAGCTCCATTCTTGGGTGGACACAAGAAACTCCAAATGACTGGACGATTACGAATAGCTCTAATATGCCTGCAGGGACAACCGAATGGCAGGGCTGGAGCTTTACAACAAAAGATTTTTGGACAAAGGCTGATGGACAAGATCGTGAAGATTTTGATCTTGGACAAGGTGTTATTGCTGTAGCAGATCCAGACGAATGGGATGATTTTGGTTCACCTGCTTCCAAAGGGTATTTTGATAGTACGTTAACGTCTCCCTCTGTAAAAGTTGAAGGCGGTCAAACCTTATCCTTGGGATTTGCATCTCATTATAAACAAGAAGGAATTCAAACAGCAGAAGTAACAGCAGTTTTTGATAATGGTGAAAAGCAGCAAGTTCTTATTTATGATAACCAAAGCACTTCTGATAATAAAAATGGTCATGTTTTAAATAAGTATGAAGTGAAACCGATACACGTTCCTGAAGGGGTTACGTCTATGAAACTACAATGGAGAATGTATAATGCCAAAAATAACTGGTACTGGGCAATTGATGATATCAGACTCGATGATCAGGTAATTGTTGCACCAAACTAAAAGAGAAATGCGGTACAAGTACTTAAGAGTAGATGGAAGAATTAAACAATAAAGTCAATGACTCATAAGAAAAACTAAAAGGATTGAGTCCTGTACAATACAGGACTCAATCCTTGATAACTGCTTAAAATATTTCTTGCTTTTTTTGTCTCTTAATTTCTAAATGAATCTATTTAACTGTTTGCGTTAACGCCTAATTGACGGAGAATGTCATGTGCATCAACATTGTGATCTTTTCTTAATATTCTTGCCATCTTCAATCCGAAACAGCATCATAAGAGAGAAATTGACGGTATTACCAGTAACAGAAGTCTTTAAATGTCTCATAGTTTTCTTGTTCAATCGTTACATAAGAACAACGAACTAGTTCTTTATTTAGCCTCTACCGGCATTGGTTACCTCAGCTTAAGGTATGTCCGCTTTTATCTAAAATGTGTAAGATTCACCGTCATCTGGTACTAATACATTAGACGTGATACCTTTTTCATTTGCAAAGCTCTTTAATTCATCTCTGGATAATCCCCAGTGGTTTACGGCTTCCATGTGGACAGCAATAATTTTTGCGTTAGGAGCAGCCTTATAAACTTCATAGACATCATCTTTCCCCATAACTAGTGAACCGCCTTCAAGGAATTGATTGTCTCCAGCATTTACGACAACGATTTCTGGTTTGTGTGTATCGATTACTTCTTGAACTGCTTCATACCACACTGTATCCCCGGCAACATATAATGTTTTCTCGGTTTGGTGCTTAAATACAACGCCGCACACTAGTCCAGCAAGCTTTAAGATCTCGCCTCTTCCATGCTCGCCTTTTGTTTTAATGAATTGGATACCTTCAAAGACTGTATCCTCTTGTAAAACCTCTACATTTTTGAAACCAGCCTTTCGAATTTCTGTTGCATCTTCTTCATTTTGGGAAAATATTTTCATCTCTTTTGGCAATGCTTCTTTAGCTGCCTCATCCCAATGATCTAGATGAAGATGTGTCACGATGACTGCGTCAATATCCTGAACAATATTGTCAAGGGAGGTTGGCAAGCTTACCAAAGGATTATTTTGATCTTGTCTTGGTGCATTTGGGAAGGGAGGATAAGCTCCTTTTTCCGCTAACATTGGGTCGATTAAAAACTTTTTCCCTGCATATTCAACAACAATTGTTGCATTGCGAATTTGATGTATATTCATATATATTAACTCCTTTTCATTGAAAATTCCTTTGAACAATGTATATTCTAAACTATGGCCAATATATGGATACATAGTTTAAATAAAGTGTTTTGGACGTTTGACTTTATTTATGAAAGGAGTTAACTAAATGTTAGATAATACGGATCTGCTTATCCTAGATGAACTATCCAAAAACAGCCGGATTAAAATGAAAGAGTTGGGCGAGAAAGTCCATTTGACCGGACCAGCTGCAACGGCTAGAGTGGCAAAACTAGAGGATCACGGCATTATTGAGGGCTATACCATCAAAGTGAACCAAGTCAAATTGGGATTTTATATTCATGCATTTATTACGATCATGACACAAAGCATTTATCACCAGCCATATTTGGCATTCATAAAAACACAAGCGCAATATCTAATAAATAACTATAAAATCAGCGGGGAAGGTTGTTATCTCCTCGAATGCAAATTTCCATCCAATGAGGAAATGAATCAATTTTTAGAGGAATTAAATGAGCATGCAAATTATAAATTATCGATTGTAATTAATAAATAGCACGGAAGACAAAAAAACTGGCCCTAAGGGAGTAACTTATTAGTTTAATAGAACAAGTTCATAAGGTACGATACCGGGTTGAGGTGATATGAATGATCTTAGTAAGTTCTTGTTTAGCAGGGTTAAAGGTAAGGTATAACGGTACACATAGTTTAGATCATAAGATATGTAAACTAATAGAAGAGAATAAAGCAATGACTGTCTGTCCTGAATTGCTAGGAGGTTTTTCCACGCCTAGAGAACCTGCTGAGATAATAGGCGGTAACGGAGAAGACGTATTGGATGGGAAAGCAAAAGTGGTTGAGAAAACGGGCAGAGACGTTACGGATTTATACATTAAAGGAGCTTACGTTACTTTAAAAAAGGCTAAAGAGGTGAGAGCAACAATAGTTATTCTTAAAGAGTATAGCCCTTCCTGCGGCAGTTCAATGATCTATAATGGCGAATTTATAGGTAAGAAAATGATTGGAAACGGAGTCACTGCTGCTTTACTTAAGCGAAACGGAATACAAGTCATTTCCGAAGAACAGTTTTCCGATAAAATCATTTAACATGATTTTCAATTTATAATCCTCCAAAGCAAAAAACTACAAGTGAAATGCCTTAAGCCCTTGTAATTAAGGGACTTAAGGCATTTTTTGTTGCTAGAAGACACGAAAAGGAAAATTATCTGAAACTGTATAAGGATACACATAATAGCCTCAATCAGGCCAGATCGACTATAAAAACAATGAGATTTTTATGTCAAAATATATTGAGTCAGGTTTGATGAAGGAATAGTTATTTGTTTAGAGAATAGCTATTGAGTATGTAATTTATGAAAAAACGTAAAGGGGTTGTTAGTTATGTCATTTAGCCATAAAGAAATTCCTTTTGTCTATTTGAAGGTCATTAAAGCACGATTTGAAGAAATGAAAAGTATTGCTGAAAAAACATTTGAACAGCTTAATGAAGAATCTTTATTTTGGGCACCTAACGAAAATTCTAATAGCATAGCTGTGATCGTAAAGCATATGAGTGGGCATATGGTTTCACGCTGGACTGATTTTTTAATTTCAGATGGTGAAAAACCTTTTAGAGATAGAGATGGAGAATTTGAAAACTCAGTATGTACTCGTGAAATGTTATACCAGATATGGAATAAGGGATGGGATGTTCTTATTGATGAATTAGATTCGCTAAATGAGGAACATCTTCTTCAAGAAATATACATTAGCAATAACCCCCTTACTGTGATAGAAGCGATTGAAAAAAGCATGTACCATTATTCTTATCATATAGGACAAATCGTTTATATGGGTAAACAAATTAAGTCCGATGATTGGAAGAGTCTAACAATACCTAAAAAAATCAAATAAAATAATTTACCTTTGCTTGAACGAAGAGATTACAGGAAAAGGAGTACACATATGAAGGATACCCTAAGAAATCTCAAAGCTTTAGAAGGACCATTTCCCCAATTTGACCCTGCAAATGTTCCTTCAAATCCAAATGAGCTCTTTCAAGAATGGTTTCATCTTGCTATAAAAAATGGAGTTCATGAACCTCACTCCATGACACTTTCTACTATCAATAGTTTTGGGCATCCTGATGCAAGAGTACTTATTTTAAAAGATATGGATGAAGATGGATGGTATTTTGCCTCTAGTTCAACCAGTATGAAGGGACAACAATTGAAGATGAACTCAAACGTTTCTTTAACCTTTTATTGGTCTTTGATTGGCAGACAAGTTCGAATACGAGGAACCTCATTGAGGGTAGGAAAAGAGCAAAGTGCAGAGGATTTTTTAGAAAGAGGGGAAGTTGCACGAGCCATTGCTCTTCTAGGAAAACAAAGTAAAGTTTTGCCCGACAGTAAAGTCTTAGAGGAATCATTTATTAAGCAAATTGAGCGAGTGAAAAGCGAACCGAATACAGTAGACCCTCATTGGTGTTTATATAAAGTAGCAGCAAGTGAGGTGGAATTTTGGCAAGGAGATAGAGAAAGGAAGCATATACGCTTATTGTATCGAAGGGAAAATAACGTATGGATCAAAGAACTTCTGTGGCCATAGTTTACAACAATTTAAGAAATAATATTTGGGACAAATCTCCCGAAAGTTTATTCCATAAAAGGGTGCTTATCCTGAAAAAGGATAACACGTGCAATCCTTCAAGATCAACGTTATTAAATATATAAGGGGGAGAATAATGTTTATACATAAAATTGATGAGGATTTAGCTTTAAAATTGATAGAATTAAGAGATGCCGAAAAGGTTTTTGATTTAACAAATAACTCTAGGGATTATCTTAGAGAATGGCTTCCTTGGCTGGATGCGACAACTAAACTTGATGATACAAAAGAATATATAACTTTGAGTTTAAAAGGTTTTGCTGAAAATAGAAGCATAACGACTGTTATTTTATATAAGGGGCAAATTGTTGGTGTTGCGAGTTATAACTCAATAGATTGGACAAATAAAGTAGCGTATATTGGGTATTGGCTTGGGAAACAGTTTCAAGGAAATGGGATTATGACAAGAGTTGCGAAGGCTTTAACTGATTATGCGTTTAATGAGCTAAAGATAAACAAAGTTGAAATTAGGGCTGCTGTTGAAAATAAGAAAAGCAGGGGGATTCCTGAAAGATTAGGGTTTGTAAACGAAGGGTGTATTAGACAAGCAGAATGGCTGTATGATCATTATGTTGATCATGCTGTTTATGGAATGTTAGCGGAAGAATGGAAAGAAAAATAGATCACTAGATTCAGCAATCAGGCGCATTTCCATTATACGGATCTGCGCTTATTTTCATGAAAAAGAGCGATCATTTTTGAATAAAGAAGTAAAGATTAAATAAGCAAAAGAACATCTTTCATCATTCATTTTACTGTTATAACAAGTTCTTGTATTTCACATTATATGTTTTATAGAGGGAGTGAAGCTTCATTGGTACTTTTATAGAATAATTGCGGACAGAACGGGAGAAGTTTGATAGGTAAGAGTATTTAAAGCAGCGGCTTAAGTGAAAAATTTTCTCTGGGTGCTAGAGGTACAGTGAATAACTGTAGCTAATCAAGATCAACATTATTTGGTTCTAACGGCCGCTGCTTAAGGGAAGTATAAGCATAATCTCTCTTTTAAACCTTCTAAGACTTCTTTGGGTACTTCCCTGACCTTGATATCCCCACCTAGGAAAAGGAGCCAGTTTGTTATTTCGGTCAATTCTTCGGGATTATTCACATTGATAAAAGTCTTTAAAATGGCTGTAGTTTGGTAAGGATTCGTATAGGCTATTGAGACTTTTAAAGGGTGGTATTTTTTGAACTGGGCAATCGCTTTTGGACCAAGTTCAAGGACAAGGTTGATGACTTCTTCCTGCTTACTTAGTTTTTCTGAAATCCTTTTCTTACTTAATCTTTTTGTCGTCTGGTAGGGTTTGATATTTGTGAGATGATCGACAGGAATAATCTGCTTCTTCTCTTCCTTTAAGTCAAAGCCTTCAATCAGCCATAGACCTTTTTCTTGATAAAGGTGCAAGAGATAAATTGGATATGATTTTATTTCCTTCTCTTCCTTAACGGTAATCAATAAATACCGATCCAGAAGTAGGATTTGAATGAGTTTTTCCAGCATGGGGTGGGGAAGATCTGATAATTCAAGTAAGTCAGGATTATTCGGGTTCGTCCCTTCAAATAGCAAGATTTGATTTAATAGAACAAGGTCATCTTGCTGGTTTTCTGAGATTAAGCCGAGTAATTTTTCAGCTAAAGACTGACGGCTCTTTAGATAGGGAAGTTGTTGATTTCTTGTGGCCATAAACGCAATAAAAAGAGCTTTGACCTCATTATCGGTAAAGCGAACTTCAGGAAGGACAGAGTTGTGCATCACAGCATAGCCCCCATCCCTTCCAACTTCAGCGACAAGCGGCATCCCCATGGCCTCGATTTCTTTGATATCTCGAATAGCTGTCGAACGGGAGATGTTAAATTCCTGCATGATTTCAGAAATTGTAAAATGGGCGCGGTTGTTTATATACCGCATGATGGTATTAATACGTTCAACTTTTTTCATCTGGGCTCCTAAACAGTATCATTTTTTGACATGATTTAAGATTATGATATACCTATCAAGTGAATGAGTTCAAATCATTTGATTAATTTTAAAAAAAGGAAGGTTTTGGATATGGCGAATTATACCTTAGAAGAAAAAGACAGCTTTACCGTTTTAGGTTTTGGAACTGAGCTTAAGAGTCATTACACAGACTTTGCCGGCTTAAACAAGGAAAAGGCAGATTTTTGGGAGGCTTTCAGCCAAGATGGAAGGCTTGACGCTTTAAAAGCCATAGCCTCAAATGACTATGTTTTTGCCGTGAACGAAGCGGTGAATAACAAGATGATGCATTATGCCGGCGTCATGACAGAGGCATCGGCACCAGAACTAGGAGAATCTAGACTTATCCAGTTCCCTAAAGGGGAATACCTAGTTGTGAAAGGGGAAGGGCAGACGGCTGATGAATTGAATAATCATCTTGCTGGCATTGCCTTTGGCCAAGTCTTGCCAGAAGCAAAGAATTTTGCCTATGTTGGCGGGCCAAATACATCGGTTGTGATGGGGCAGAGAAACGGTATAGTGTTTGGTGAAATGTGGATTCCTGTTGTGAGGAAATAAAGGATGTGTCCATTTAGAGGTTAAATATTTTGAAGGTTTTTAATATTTGATATTTCTCCTTGAAACAATGAGGAGGATGAGTCAAATGAGCAAAGTTGTTGGTGCGGAAACAACCGCGAAGGTAGAAACCCCGCTCAAAGGAACATTGATTGCATATTGGTCAGTCACATTACTACTCGCAGGATCGATGACGTTAAGTGGTATCGGGCAACTGATGCAATTGGGGGGGAACGTTGAGTTAGTGACGAATATGGGTTACCCATTATACATCACAACTATTCTCGGGATTTGGAAAATACTTGGAGTCATCGCTATCGTCGTGCCACGCTTTCCTCGACTTAAAGAATGGGCTCACGCTGGTTTCTTCTTTTTAATGACTGGTGCGGCTTTGTCTCATGTGTTTGCTAAAGATTATGGTGAATACGGGTTTTATGTTATCCTTCCTCTTTTATATGCTGCACTCAATATTGCTTCATGGGCGCTACGTCCGAAGAGCCGCAAACTATAATGAGGGTTGGACTTTTGGTGAAATGCGGATTCCTGTTGTGAGGAAATAAAGTGATAACCGGAGGGATGGAAATGTCCTATATCGTTGATTTTAAAAATGTGTCTACGGCTGGTTTTGAGTCTTCACCTGTCGTCGAAGCACTTGCTGGTTTACGTGCTAATGAAGCCCGTTACTTTATGAACAAATACAAGCATGAATTTACCGTTATACCAGCTAGTGAAAGCGAGGAGACTCTTGATTATGTGAAGCGAGTTTTAAAAGAAGAACGTGAGATTGAGTTTGCGGCCAAACCTTTAGAAACATCGCGATTTCAAGTGGAAAATATCAAATTTGCCTACGTTTTTTATGAGGACGGTCTTGAGGTCAATGTTATGTATACGGTTGATGACCCTAAAAAGCGGGCAGTTGGTTTTAAGCTTTCTGAGGGAATGGAGGTACCAAAGGAATTAGAAGGGAAGTTTAAGTTTGCCAGACAGAAGTCAAAACTAGCTGGAACAATTCGCGGATCATTTTTTGTGATTAAAGGAGAATATTAGAATAGGCAAAAGCTGAAGTCAAAAAGGAATCCATCCATTTTTTCTTCATTATTGTACTGTTAAACAAGCAAAACCCCTTCAAATAGAAGGGGTTCTTAATGCTTTTTTTTCTCTATCATAACGAATAAAACACCAGTAAGTATTCCTGGGCACAGGAAGATGTTTTGGCAGCCATTAGTTTTATTAAAAAGCATCCGGCAGTGGAAGAAAACACTTAGGATTGTGGGAGACATTGCTTGGCAAGGACTAGTAATTTCTATTGCATTGAAGAAATAAAAAAAGTAAGGAAAGAAGCAACCTTACTTTTAAGAAATGGGGAATTCATTATGCTCCGGAAGAATTAGTGTTAGAAATCACTTTTTCCACTGTGGACTGATAAAAGTATAGGAAGATTGCCAAAAGTACAGTTATAAACCAATAAATGAAAGGACTCATCCTTTTAAATTTAAAAAAGCCTATTCTTTTCCATAAGCCTGCAATAGGGAATGCGTTAATCCAATCCAATACTATGTTTGTTATTAAATATAAAGGAAATGACCCATACGTTAGTTTAAATACCCATAATGTTGATATAAAATGAGCCCCTAAAATATATGTAAAATCAATAGGAGTATTTGGAAACAAAGGGTTTTTATTTTTCCACCATCTTTTTCTATTCGCAATTACGCTAAGAACTATTATAGATAAGTTCGCGAAGCTCGCAACAGGTAAAAAACGGACAAAGGATTTATTACTTAAAAAGGGGACGGTAAACCAGGGGATAATTAACATACTTAAAGCAGCTGCTTTTTTATAATTCATAAGAACCTCCAAACAGAATGTTATAGTAAGTAATATTTCCAGTACTTATATAAAGTATGAAGGAAGGTTCTCTTAAAAGTGATGCCTCAATTCACTTAGACACTGCATTCATAAGTGCTTTTTTACTTTTTTACATATTTAAATAATGGACTGGAAGAATAAAGATAAAATAATAACAAAAATTTTTTGCATTAACAAAAAGCAAGTTTTTGAAGGGAATGATTCTTATGAATGGATTAAAGAAAGATGGAGAAATATCACATAACGTAAGACTAACGGCGCCAGAGATTGCAAATATTTGGACTCAGTTTCAAAATGACTCGATGGCTATTTGTGTGTTTACATACATGCTTAAAATTGTTGAGGATGTTTCGATTCGCCCTATTTTAGAACTAGCTTTAAACTTAGCGAAGGGGCATATTGTAAAGGCTAAGGAATATTTTCAAGCAGAAAAATTCCCTATTCCGCATGGATTTACTGAGGAAGATGTAAATTTAGAAGCTCCTCGTTTATTTTCAGACGAATTTTGTGTAACCTATACCTACATAGCGAGTATTCACGGTTTAGCTGGATATGCTGCTGCATTATCCTGTAATATGCGACGTGATATACGGGATTATTTTGTTCAATGTCAAACTGAAACAATGGAACTTTTTAACCGCTCTCTAGATCTGCTTTTAGAAAAAGGAATTGTGTCAAGACCACCATTTATTAATCCGCCTAATAATTATGAGTTTATAGAGACAACGAACTTCCTGCATGGGATTCTCGGAGGAGAAAGGACATTAAACTGTATTGAGATTAGCAATATTTATTGGGATTTGAAAAAAGCACAGTTGGACAAAGCACTGTGTGTGGGGTTTGCTCAGGTGGCTAAATCGCAAGAGGTTAAGGATTTTTTATGGCGTGGGGTAAGGATAGCGAATAAGCATATTGAAACGCTGGAAACTTTATTGTCTCATGACCAACTACCTTACCCAAAATCAGAAGACTCTGAAGTTACTAATTCAACGATTTCCCCTTTCTCTGATCGTCTTATTATGTACCATAAATTGTTAATAGGGTCTACTCAAATAGGGGTGTATGGAACAGCCTTTGCGACAAGTCAGCGATATGATTTGGGATTACATTTTTCCAGACTTATGTTGGAGCTTGCAGATTTACTGAAAGATGGATATAAGCTTATGATTAAACATAAATGGGCTGAACAAGTCCCATTAACGGATGATCGAAAAAAACTATCTGGACAAAGAAAGGATTTTTTTCAATAAATTCTTTTTTAAAAAGATAAGAAAGTATGTAAATTCTATCTGGTGTTGGTGTCTAGCTCCAGGAGCCAGCGGCTCGAGGTCATAAGTCAAACAGGAATAGAAGGTAAAGAACACCTTCTATTCCTGTTTGACGTATGCTTGTCGCCGATAGGCGGGCGCCTTGCGCTTTTCTATTAACGACTACTTTTAGGGGTTGAATATTTGTTTTCTTAGCTGTTATTAAGAAATTTTGTGAAGAAATGTATTTAAACTGTGCTTTGCTCAATAAGGAGTAAGGCATTTTTTTTATTGACTAACGGTGCAGGATAGTGTTAAAAGGAAGGAGGGCTTTCATAAGGAATCTTCAAAACGCATTAGCTTGTTTATCTCCAATAGACAGGAATGATTGAATGGTGTTTTTAATGAGAGTGAGGTTGATTTGATGAAAAAATATCTGGGCTTGATTTCATTTGTATTGATAATTATTTTTATAATCTTAAGTTTTATTATCCCGCAAGTATTGAATCCCTTACCTGAATCCTTGGACTTATTGTTATTATTACTACTATTGCTGGGTTCATTTTTTACTGCATTTTTTAGTTTGAAAGGATGCTTAAAAACAATTACTCTATCTATTTCTTCTATTGGTATGTTAATTTTATTAGTCGTATTTATTTTCGTTATTAGTCTGATGTTGTTTGGTAATTTTGGGACATAGACAAATTGTTTATACAAAGAAAGGTTTAAGAATACATTTAATGCTTTGCGCCCTTTTTTGGAAAAAAAGTTGACACCCCTGCTACTTGGTGTTACGATATACCTGTAATAAGCAATACTGAATAGCGTGGTTTCCTAATAGCTATTCAGTAAAAATTTCCCTTAGTACTAAGTACTACTGAATATAAGTCAGACAAAATAGGGAGGCTATGAATATGGAGAATTTAACAGAAATGAGGCTATGAGCATGGAAAATTTAACTGAAATGCTGAAAGGTTCGTTAGAAGGCTGCGTATTGGAAATCATCAGCCGCCATGAAACCTATGGCTATGAGATTACCCGCCGTCTGAACGACCTTGGGTTTACCGAAGTCGTGGAAGGGACGGTCTATACCATCCTTGTGCGATTAGAAAAGAAAAAACTGGTGAACATAGAAAAAAAACCGTCAGATATGGGACCGCCCCGCAAATTTTATACACTTAATGAGGCTGGCCGCAAGGAACTTGAATTGTTTTGGAAAAGATGGGATTTTGTATCATCAAAAATCAACGTCTTGAAATCAAACTGACTGCATAAGATATTCTGTTAGATATCATAGGAGTGTCTTGTTCAGCTTTATAAAAAAGGAGGAAAAATAACATGTTGGAAATGTTCAAAAAAATGATTGGTGATAAAAAAGAGTACAAAATGATGATGGCACGGGTTGAAGCCCTGCCAGAGGACTACCAATTTGTATTTAAGAAAATACAAAACTACATGTGGAATTTTTCATCGGGTAACGGGATGGATATGCTGCACATGCAGTATGAATTAATCGAATTGTTCGAAGAAGGTGCAGCGGAAGGCAGACAGGTGCTGGAGATTACTGGGGACGATGTGGCATCCTTTGCTGACGAACTAGTGGCAAACGCTAAAACCTATGTCGCCAAGTATCGCGAAGATTTGAATCAGAGTATCATGAAGCGCTTGGGAAAAAATAAATGAAATAAACTCAATAGATAATACCGACTGAATAGCTGGATACAAATGTGAATGATTACCTTCGTTATTCAGTTATATTTTTAACCTGGTACTAAGTTATACAGATTATCAGTAAGACTGAATAGAGAGGTATAAGCAATCTAGCTCCGCAAGGCTCTTGACCCAATAATGACTCCACTTTGTCTGAATGCGAGCAACCCGCTCACTTATCAGACAAAACTCAGCAATCTCATGATCTCGCAAGAAGCCTTGCTGCACATTTTATAAGGAGGAAAAAAATATGAGTAATGCAGCGATTTCTGTAAAAGGGTTAAAAAAATCTTTTAAAGACAAGAACGTCTTAAAGGGGGTGGATTTTGAAGTGCGGCGCGGCGAAATTTTTGCACTGTTGGGCTCAAATGGAGCGGGCAAGACGACGACAGTCAACATTATCTCGACGCTGATGAAACCTGATGGCGGCGAAGCACGTATTTGCGGTTTTGACGTCCAGCGTCAACCGGATCATGTTCGTCAGAGCATCAGCCTGACAGGCCAGTTCGCAGCTTTAGACGGCATGCTTAGCGGGCGCGAAAACCTGATCATGATCGCAAAGTTGCGGGGAGTTTCCAATCCAGCTCAAGTCGCCGACAATCTGCTTGCAAGATTCAGCCTGACAGATGCGGCCAATCGCAGGGCGGATCAGTATTCAGGCGGGATGAAGCGCAGGCTTGACATTGCCATGAGTCTGATTGGGACGCCAGCAGTCATTTTTCTCGACGAACCGACGACAGGGCTTGACCCCGAAGCGCGGATTGAAGTCTGGGATACAGTCAAGGAGCTTGCCGACGGCGGTACAACCATCTTGCTGACGACCCAGTATTTAGAGGAAGCCGAGCAACTGGCGGACCGTATCGCCATTTTGCATGGCGGAAAAATCATCACGACTGGTACCCTTACCGAACTCAAAGAGATGTTCCCGCCAACAAAAGTGGAGTACATCGAGAAGCAGCCGACATTAGAGGAAATTTTCCTCGCAATCATTGGCAAAAAGGAGGAGATGTAAATGAAAAGCAAAACAGGAGTATTGCTAGGACGTTTAATGCGCAGCATCATGCGCAGCCCGGATACGATTATCACGGTGGCGATTACGCCGATTATGATGATGCTGCTGTTTGTTTACGTATTTGGAGGTGCAATAGAGACAGGTACTGATCATTATGTCAATTATTTATTGCCGGGAATTTTGCTGATGGCTATCGCATCCGGTGTCGCTTACACTTCACTGCGGCTGTTTAATGATGTAAAGAGCGGGCTGATGGCGCGTTTCATTACCATGCCTATCAAGCGCTCGTCGGTATTGTGGGCTCACGTGTTGACCTCGCTTGTTTCCAATGCGCTTACTGTTGTGGTGGTTATTCTCGCCGCACTCTTGATGGGATTCCGTTCCAGCGCCGATATCCTGGATTGGCTCGCGGTAGCTGGGATACTCGGTCTGTTTACGATGGCGCTGACATGGCTAGCGGTCATTCCCGGATTGACAGCGAAGTCTATGGAAGGGGCGACAGCCTACTCGTACCCGCTGATTTTCCTGCCGTTTATCAGTTCGGCCTTTGTTCCAACCGAAACCATGCCTAAAATTGTCCGTGCGTTCGCCGAGAACCAGCCCGTGACTTCAATCGTGAATACAATTCGTGCCCTCTTGTATGAGGGATCTGTTGGAAACGGTATCTGGATCGCGCTTGCCTGGTGCTTTGGCATCATGGTCATTGCTTACTTCTTCGCCAATAAACAATTTAAACGCCAGTTAGGATAAGTACACTATTATGGGATGGCCATTTCATAAGTCAGCAGCTGTGAGGAATGCATTTGCTAAGGTAAGAGGAATAATTAAATAAAAAATGGTTGTAAACTGTGATTTTTTTGTGAATGTATCTTAGGAATTGTAGGTTATCTCCTTCTGATAGAAAGATTTCATTTTGAAGGTAAAAATCAAGCAAACGAAGAAGTACTAAATGGCGTGGGTACTACTGAAACAAAATGATATTCAGGGAGAGGTTTATTGTGGTGGAAGTAAGTGCATTTCCTATACTTGAAACGGATCGATTGATTTTACGACAAGTAACGAAAGATGATGCGAGCAGTCTTTTAAAGTATTTGTCTGATAAAGACGTAATGAAATACGTTGGATTAGAACCATTTAAGTCCATTGATGACGTATTGGATGAGATTTCGTGGTATCAATCAATATTTGAAAAAGGAACAGGGATAAGATGGGGGATTACATTGAAGGACCAAGGCGCGGTAATTGGCAGTTGTGGTTTTCTTAACATGGTTTCAAAGCATTATCGATCTGAAATTGGTGTTGAGTTAAGTAGAGAACAATGGGGAAAAGGAATAGCAAGTGAGGCTTTTGAAGCAGTTATTAGATATGGATTTGAACAGTTAGAATTACAACGGATAGAAGCGTTGATAGAGCCTCCTAATCTACCATCACAAAAGCTGGTAGAAAGAAAGGGGTTTATTAGAGAAGGACTTTTAAGAAGCTATGAGTTTACTCGCGGGAAATTTGATGACTTATATATGTATTCATTGTTAAAGCAAGACTGCAAAATAAAACAATAAATACACTTAAAGTAAAGAGTGCTTGCGTTGAAAAATAGGGTTGCTGCGGCAGCCTTTTTCTTATTTGACTAACGGAACAGGATACTTGAAGAGGGGGAACTGGAATATGATGTTGAATGGAAAGGAGGAGTTTTAGATGCTCCAAGTGAAGATTAGAAGGCCTAGGATTGAGGACATAAAAGAGTTAAATTCATTTTTTAGAACAGTGATTACTGATACGTTTATTAAAGAAGGTTTAGGGGAGAGATTGAGTGATCTTAATGATGAAGTCGAAGTTAAGGAAAAATATTTAAAAAGTGATTTTGAAAGCAATGGTGTGAAACGATATTTTTTGATTGCTTTGGATGGTGATAAAATGATTGGTTCAATTGAATATGGCTCAGCAAGTAAACTCATAAAATATTGTACAAACAACGCTTACAAAGAGCTAATGGAGGTAGGTACAGTATTTGTTCATCCTGACTACCAGAGAATGGGGGTAGGGAATTTACTATTAAATACAATGTATTCTACTTTAAAGGATAAAGGGATAGAAGAATTTTGTTTAGATAGTGGATATATTCATGCACAAAAAATCTGGAAAAAGAAATTCGGGAACCCTAATTATTTGTTAAAGGATTATTGGGGCAAAGGATATGATCATATGATATGGAGAATCAAGGTCAGCGATTGGGTAGGCTGAGAAATAAGAAAATAAGTTTTTCTCTAAAATGAAGACGTGTCATTTTCCTATTTAACCAATTTATGAGTTTGTTAATAATTCTACTTAAAGCATCAGGTGCGATTGTTCAAGAGGAGCAGTCGCTTTTTTACTATTTTCGACAGACATGATTACTTACAATTTCTAAAATCTTTTTATTAAATATTTGCCATTTTAGTGGATAAATTCCTCTTTACCGAGAATCTTAACTATATAGAGATCTGTATTTTGTTTACTAGCGATATCTTTGTTAATCCAAGTTCACTGTGTTGCAGGAGATTAGCTGATTTGAAATATACAGAAAGTGTTCATTAAGGGGGATTTGACAATGAATATAGCCAATGTGTTGACGATTATTGGATTTGTTTTTATTGCGTTGTTTGTATTGTCCTTAATAGTTGTTGGATTATATTTATTTTTTATTGATCGAACACAAAAACAGCATCCGATTCTTCGTAATTATCCAGTCATTGGGAGAGTTAGATACTTTTTGGAGACGATCGGTCCAGAGCTGCGTCAGTATCTATTTAACAATAATGATGAAGGAAAACCTTTTTCACGGAATGACTTTCAACATATTGTAAAAAGTGCAAAGTATAAACGCGATGTGATTGGGTATGGTTCACAACGGGATTTTGAAGCGCCGGGTTTTTATATAAGAAATTCTATGTTTCCTAAATTAACGGAAGAGTTAAAAATGGATCAACATACAAAAGTAACAACAAATAGATACTTGTTGTTAAAAGAACCTCTATTTACACAGAAAAAAGAAGTGTTGGAGAAACATGAATCGTCTGCCTATTTATTGGACGATAAGGATGCTATCGTGATCGGAAAAAATACGAGGCACCCTTTCATTGTAAAAGGACAAATTGGTATGTCGGCCATGAGCTATGGTTCCTTGGGGAATCATGCTATTACTGCACTCTCAGAAGGATTAGGAATTGCAAAAGGAACATGGATGAATACAGGGGAAGGCGGGATTTCTGACTATCATCTAAAGGGCGGAGTAGATATCATTATGCAAATTGGTCCAGGATTATTTGGGGTGAGAGATAGAGAAGGAAATTTCAGCTGGGAAGCATTAAAAGAAAAAAGTCAAATCCCGGAAGTGAAAGCATTTGAAATTAAATTGGCTCAAGGAGCAAAGACACGCGGCGGTCATATTGATGGTGAAAAAGTAACAGAGGAAATTGCGAAGATTCGGATGGTGGAGCCGTTTAAATCGATTGATAGTCCAAATCGTTTTAAAGAATTTAGTGATTTGCCTTCATTATTTCATTTTATTGAACGTATTCGTGAGCAATCCGGGAAACCGGTTGGCATGAAAGTGGTGATTGGAAGTCGTCATGAAGCCGATGAATTGGCAAAAGCAATAAAAGAGACAGGTAAGGGACCAGATTTTATCACCGTCGATGGTGGTGAAGGCGGGACAGGTGCTTCTTATCAGGAACTGGCCGACAGTGTTGGATTACCAATAAAAGCTGCACTGCCTTTAGTAAACAATGCTCTTATACAATATGGCGTTCGTGATCAAGTAAAACTCATCGCTTCAGGTAAACTTTTTTCACCCGATCGAATTGCTATTGCTTTAGCAATGGGGGCAGATCTTGTGAATGTCGCACGGGCATTTATGATTACAGTTGGGTGTATCCAAGCATTAAAATGTGAATCGAATGCTTGTCCGGTCGGTGTGGCAACAACGGACCCCGAATTACAAAAGGCTCTTGTGATTGATGAAAAGAAGCATCGTACGGCAAACTATTTAATTACCATGCGTAAAGGTTTGTTTCGACTAGCTGCCGCCGCAGGTTTGGATTCTCCAGCTGATTTTAAACCGGAGCATATTGTCTATAAAGACGAAAAAGATAAAGTTTATTCATTAGCGGAGATCTATCAATCCATCGTCAAGGCTGAATAGGTAACAACATAAAAACGTAAAAGGGTGTATGAAAATGAAAGTTGCTGAATTATTAATAAAGTGTCTAGAAGAAGAGGGAGTAAACTATATCTTTGGTGTGCCAGGTGAAGAGAATATCGATATTATGGATGCTCTTCTTGATTCAAGGATAGAGTTTATCGTAACCAGACATGAAACGAGTGCGGCTTTTATGGCTGGGACGTACGGCAGGTTAACTGGAAAACCGGGTGTCTGCTTAGCTACTTTAGGTCCAGGAGCGACAAATCTGTTAACAGGTGTAGCAAATGCCAACATGGATCTCAATCCAATTGTTGCGATTACTGGTCAAGCTAGTTTAGATCGCCAACATAAAATTAGTCATCAGTACTATGATTTGATTCATATTTATGAACCTGTGACCAAGTGGAATGCTCAAATTAAAAAGGGAGAAATCGTACCTGAAGTAGTCCGAAAAGCGTTTCAAGTATCGACTCAGGAAAAACCAGGTGCAACCCATATTGATCTTCCGGAAGATGTTGCTGAGATGGAGGTTGACAGTTCTCCATTAAAAGTAACAAGCCATAGTTTATCAGAAGCAGGTGATCAGGTCATAGAAGCGGCAGCAAAGCTCATTGAACAAGCCGAGCGCCCGCTTATTTTAGCTGGTAACGGGATTACTAGATCTAACGCCTCCGAACAATTAAGAGCGCTAGTTGATAAGATGAAAATTCCGGTAGTCCACACTTTTATGGGAAAAGGAGCTCTTCCATGGACAAATGAGCTGAGTTTATTTACAGCTGGCCTAGGAGGGAATGATTACATTACTTGTGGATTTAAAGGATCTGATTTAATTTTAGCTATTGGTTTTGATATTGCCGAATATTCTCCAGTAAATTGGAATCCTGATGGTGCAACCCCGATATTACATATTGATACAGAGGAAGCGGAGACAGATGAAAATTATCCAGTCGAGCTAAACGTACTTGGAGATATAAAAAGGAATTTGCAAAAATTACACCAAGTTCTTTCTCCTAAAGAAAGAGATAATTCATGGGTATCGACTGTTCGCACCAATGCTCTTACTGAGCTGGAGCAATTTAAAAACGACACTAGTTTTCCGGTCAAACCTCAAAAAATCGTAGCCGATTTACGTGCTGTTTTAAAAGAAGAAGATATCGTTATTTCAGATGTTGGTGCACATAAGATGTGGATGGCGAGAATGTATCATACGTATGAACCAAATACATGTCTTATTTCCAATGGTCTGGCATCAATGGGGATTGCTGTTCCAGGAGCAATTGGAGCGAAACTGGCACACCCAGAGCGTACGGTTGTTGCGGTTTGTGGAGACGGTTCCTTTCAAATGACAGGAGCCGAGCTGGAAACAGCAAAAAGACTTAACCTTCCAATTATTGTTTTATTATGGAGAGACGACGGCTATGGCTTAATCGAATGGCACCAGATGAAAAAGTTTAAACGCCCTTCCCATATTAAATTTGGAAACCCTGATTTTGTACAGCTTGCATCATCCTATGGATTTGAAGCATTTCAAATTAAAGAAGCAGAGGAACTTAAACCGACTCTAGAAAAAGCAATTGCAATGAACAAACCAGTCTTAATTGATTGCCCGGTTGATTATCGTGAAAATATGAAATTAACAAAAAAATTAGGAAATATCCATTGCTAAGAAAAAGGAGGATCTAATATGAGGCTTGGTTCCATTATCAATGGTCAAGAGCGAAATGAAAATAATCGGGATACATTAGAGGTAATAAATCCGTATAATCAAGAAAAAGTAGCGGATATAGCCTTAGCAAAAGAAGCCGATCTGAATGAGGCAGTAGAAAATAGCTTTGAAACATTCCATTCCACGATGAAGGAAATGTCTGCTCATCGACGGAGTGACATTTTGCGAAAAGCTGCAGATCTATTAGAAGAAAATGCGGAGGATTTTGCAAATACAATCGTCCAGGAGGCTGGTAAACCAATCAAATATAGCAGGGATGAAGTGAAACGGTCTATACAAGTTATTCGTTTCGCATCTGAACTCGCCAAAAATATTACTGGAGAGGTCCTCCCAATGGATGCTGCCATTGGCGGGGAAAACCGAATGGGACTTGTTAAACGAAAACCATTGGGTGTTGTTGGAGCAATAACTCCCTTTAACTTCCCGCTAAATCTGTCTTTACATAAAATTGCACCAGCGATTGCAGCCGGAAATACGATTGTTTTTAAACCTGCCGAAAAAACGCCGGTTTCGGCATATAAGTTAGTAAAGTTATTTCAAAAAGCGGGACTTCCGAACGGGGTATTAAATTTGTTAATGGGAACAGGGGAAGAGGTAGGAGGCCCACTTGTCACCCACGAAAATGTCCATAAAATTACTTTTACAGGCAGCCTGCCAGTTGGAAGGAAAATTCGTGAAACAGCTGGCTTTAAGAAAGTTACCTTAGAGTTAGGTTCCAATTCTCCAAATATTATTTTCGAAGATGGTCATATTCAATCCGCTGTAACAGGATTAGTAACAGGCGCATTTGCTTTTTCAGGGCAAGTTTGTATCTCGGCACAACGAATCTATGTACAAAAGAGTATTTATGAAAAATTTCTAGAGCAATTTATAAAAGAAACAAAGGCTTTAAAAATTGGGGATCCAACTGAGGAAGAAACCGATATCGGGCCAATGATTGATGAGAAAGAAGCAGAGCGGGCTAAGCTTTGGATTAATGACGCTGTCGAAAATGGCGCGAAAATAGAAGTGGGCGGAGAACAAAACGGGACGATTCTTTCACCGACCATTATGACAAATGTTGATCGTAATATGAAAATAGTCGCCGAAGAAGTTTTTGCCCCTATTGTATCTGTCATTCCGTTTGACACAGAAGAAGAGGTCATTGGATTTGCGAATGACTCCATTTACGGATTGCAAGCGGGTGTTTTCACCAAAGATATTGATCGAGCGATAAGAGTAGCGGATCAATTAGAAATGGGTGGTGTATGGATTAATGAAGTCTCTACCTACCGGCAAGACAATCATCCATATGGCGGCGTTAAACAAAGTGGTATTGGAAAAGAAGGGGTTAAATATGCCATTGAGGATATGACCGAAATGAAATTTATTGGAATAAAATTATCACCAAAGGAATAGGTCCAGATGAGATCAAGTTTTGTCTTAATTAGCGATTCTCAGGAGCAGGGAAAAACACTCCTTTATATGCAATGAAAAACAGTTAAAATGGTAAAAAGCCGATATTAAAGTTCGGCTTTTTTAGATTAAAATCTATTTTATGTTATAAGAATACTTTTCGTCTTTCTAAGCAGTGTAATCCCCTTTTTCCAAGGTGGATCATCTGAATAGGTCAAAACGATATTTTCCTACATAATAGATAAAACTCCTTAATCTGTAGCAGATGTATACAACGTACCTGTTGAACGAATATTTACTCTAGCCTCTACCTTGATCCTTTCTATCCTCAATTCGTCCGAATCTCCTGCCTGATAAACGTAAGATAAGCAACCGCAAAACAAATAAGTGTTGCAGCAACAAGTCCGGTTAGCTGCGGCCAAATTAATAATAGGCTCTGACTTAATGGCAGGGGACCAGCGATTGCACCAGCTGTTTGTTCCATTGTCAACGGTCCCAAGTTACGAACCGATGGTGATAACATGATGGTTGTCGATTCATTAAACAAATAGTTTGGTGATAAGCGCATGAGATTAAGGACTGCACCTTGTCGTTCAAGCGCCTGCGTTACATTCGTTATTTTTTCTGGATTAATGATGGATTTAGATACTAGATTAATGATCATCGAATAGAAAATGTTATAAAAGATCCATACAGCAATACTCGATAAAGCCGATGTTGCTTGGTTTTTAAAGAGTACCGAAAACAAAATCCCTAGGTTTAGCCAAAACGCAATATAGACAATGCAAACGCAAAGAAAGAAAAAGATCCTAAAAAACTCTTCAACCGTTGGCGGAATTCCTAGAATGAGAATACCAAAAGCCATCACCAAAAATCCAAGCGAAAAGAAAAGAAGGATATTTAGTAAAAGAGCTGCTACAAACTTGGCATTAATCAAGTAATCTCTTGGAATTGGCTGTGATAACAATCGGCTTAAAGTGCCTCGATTTCGCTCAGAATTAATGGCATCAAAGCCTAATGCAACCCCAAACAATGGTCCAAGAAAACCCACAAATGTGATGAACGACGGCAATGAACCATCTGATACGGTAAATAGCTTCAGGAATAAAAATAAATCCCCTCCAATTGCTTCTACCTCTTCATCAGCTTGATTAATTGCATCTGATATCGATGTAATGGCCGTGTATAGCGATCCAATACATGCTAATAGAATGATGGTACCTAAAATCAATATTCGCCAGCTTCGAATATAATCGGTGAATTCTTTTCGAACAATGGCCAAGAATGCAGACGGATTTGATTGCTCGACTCCAGCTGTCTCGACAGCCTCTGATTGGGAAGAAAGGAATTTAAGTTTATCTTTTACACTAGCGAGATTCATTCTGCTCACGTCCTTCAAAATAGCGATGATAGATTTCATCCAGACCAAAATATTTATGACTAATATGGGTGAGTGCTGCTCCCGATTCGACGATGATTCTACTAATATCAGCCGAAACATCTCTATCACAGGTTATCTCAAGTCCTGAATCGATTGTTTTAATATGCTTAACGTGTTCGATGGATTGCAGCTTTTCGATTAATCCCTCATTAATAGGTGAGGCTTGAACATGAATGACAAGTGTAGCATCGGGAAATAACTGTTTAGCCAGACTTTCCATACTTCCTTGGGCAAGGAGGTTTCCTTTCACAAAAATTCCAACACGATCACAAATTTGTTGTACTTGATGCAAATGGTGCGAGGATAAGAGAACCGTTATTTTTTCTTCTTTTCCTAATTCCTTAATCATCTTAAGTAATTCTCGTACACCTTCCGGGTCGATTCCTAGTGTAGGCTCGTCAAGTATGATCACTTCTGGATTTTTCATTAATACATCCGCTAAACCAAGACGCTGCTTCATTCCACGTGAATACTTTCCTGTTTTTTTATTCGCAGCCTCCAGTAAATTCACTTTTGTAAGTAAGTATTCCGCTCGTTCTTTTGCTATTTCTTTTGGGATATTGTTTAATTCTGCGGTGTACAGCAAGTTCTCCATACCTGTCATATGCTGGTAAAATCCGATGTTATCAGGTAAATAACCTACTTTACGCTTTACCTCAATCGGTCTTGTTACAGAATCTATACCGCAAACTCGAACGATTCCTGAAGTTGGTTCACTTAATCCAAGCAGCATAAGTATTGTCGTTGTTTTACCCGCTCCGTTAGGCCCAAGTAATCCAAAGATTTCACCCTTTGAAATGGTGAGAGACAGGTCTTTGACAGCGTACTGGTCATCATATTGCTTGCTTACCTGCTCCAGTTCGATGATTGCTTGATCCACAGTTATCTCCTCCCATATTTTTTAACCACATAATAGAAACCAGCTATGACAGCAAGGATAATGATTACCCCGATAACCCCCCAAAGGGTTGATGTTTCCACAGAAATACGAAATTGTCCTTCAGAGGAAGTCTCATTTGCTGATGCAGTAAAAGTGGTGACGTAATCTCCTGCAATTACCTCATCGGATGCTTTAATGGACGCTTTGACTGTCGCTTTTTCACCAGCCGCTAATTCTGGAATGGTACTTGGTTCAAATTTTGCTTCCCAATCAGGTGGTGCAGTTGCTGATAATTTGACATTTGTTAATGGTGCTGTACCAGTATTTTCTACAACTAAGTCTAAAGTTTTTTCACTTCCTGATTGGAGATCTGTACTTAGCTTTCCAGTTGGAGTTGTTACGGCTAAATCATACGAACCAGTAATGACTGCTTCCAGGTTCGTCTTAGCTGATGTTCCTTTCCCGGCAGCTAACATCTCAATTTTATAGGTATCTGCACTTGCTTTTTCCGGAGGTGTGACATCAATCGTGATAGCTGCTTCACTATTTGCTTCGACTGCTACTGAGGTTACATTATCTCCACCAGATTTAAATTGGACTCCCCAGCCTTCAGGTGCTTTTGCCGTTAAAGCATAGGTCTGTTTTTCCGCGGTACGATTTCGAAGTGTTGCGGAATAAGAAAAGGAAGAATTCGTTTGACCTTGCAAATTCGATTGGTCAACTGTTAATTCCGTTTTGAATGTTCCTTTTTCTGCTAATGTGACAAGAAACGGCAGTTCAGATGTTGTTCCATTCTCGTCCTTTGCAGCTAAGGTAAATCGATAGTCTGCTTGGTCAATTTCTAATGGAACAGTGACTTCTAGGTTAATCTGCTGTTCATTATTACCCCGAACAGTTAACTGCTTTATCGGACTTCCGTTTGCAGTAAGGCTATGTGTCCATCCTTCTGGCAAGCCTTCTACATCAAAGGTTACAGTCCTAATGCTTGATTCGTTATTGATGACATCGACAGAATAAGAAATCGTTTCACCTGGAGTTGCCGTAATTCCAGTATACGGAGTATACAATGAAACATTTGCTAGTGCAGGGCTGATCCATGCAAAAGTAGATAGAGTTAGTACCAAAGTAAGTAGAGTGATGGCTTTTTTTACCACCTTCATCATCCTCCTTAAATATTTTTCATTTTTGATACGCAGTAATTTGCAAATTGGATTTGTTTTCTGAGAAATTTTTTAATAAAATTTTTCGTGAAAGTAAAAGATGAATAGAATAAGAGAGTTACATAAGGGGTGCATAACATGGATGATCATCAAAAAAGTCTCCAGTTATTGCAGGATGTCGAAAGTGGAACGCGAGAGGCCTTTGACCGGTTTTATGAGGAGCATATTGAGTTTGTCTTCAATATTGCTCTTCATATTGTCAAAGATCGAGCTGAAGCAGAGGACGTTTGCCATGATGTTTTTCTCGAAGTGTATCAAAAAACGTCCCAATACGAGTCTGCAAGGGGAAGTGTAAAAGCGTGGCTAGCAGTCAAAACAAAAAGTCGTTCACTTGATCGATTACGGAAAAAGAAACCGATCCTCTCTGGGAATCAAGTAGACTTGGAGTTTGGTAGTGAGGAATTAGGGGCTGACCTTCTGGCGTATAAAAAGATGGAGGGAAAAGCAGTACGTGATGCTCTAAAACATATCCCCACTGATCAAAGGGAGGCTATTTATCGTTCTTATTTTCAAGAGGAGTCGCATAAAGAAATAGCGAAAACAATGCAAAAGCCACTAGGTTCAGTGAAATCATTGATTCGTTACGGAATAAATAATTTACGGAAACAAAAATCGCTCTTATCCTGGACTAAATATAGTGGGGGTGGAAACCATAATGAATAATAAAAACCATATTCGTGAAGAGCAATTGATCGATTTTGTCCTCGAAAATACTTCAAAGGAGCTTCAGCAGGAAATTCAGCAGCATATTAATCAATGCAATTCGTGTGCGAAGCAGCTTATGGTTTGGTCCCACCTATTAAATCAACCTAATAGCACCAAGCCGTCCGCAGAACTTAAGAATAAAGTATGGGAGAGTGTCAGGCACCAGCGCCCACTAAACAGGAAGAGAAAAAAGGGATGGGCAGTTGCTATTAGTAGTGTTGCGGCTATTTTTCTTCTTTTTATTGGAATGCTAGATTATTACCAGTCAAATGTGGAAAGCTATGAAGTAGCACGAAATAATGAAATAACCGTTAACACCATTCAAAGTGAACCACAGACTCAACAGATGGCTATCATTCCAGTTGCCGATTACCGTGACATCACGGGTAACGTCTGGATTAATGATGTTACACAGGAAATGCTTTTAGAAGTGGAAGGACTAGCAAACATCTCGAATCGCGACCATCAATTATGGATAATCTATGAAAATAATGAGATAAAGGGAGAAATACTTCCTACAATGGACGGCTCTTCAAGAGTGTTGATAAAAGGAAAAGGTGTAAATAAATTCAAAGTCATAAAAGCAAGCATTGAGCCCCTCGGCGGGAGTAGAGAACCAACAGGACCAGAAACGTTTGTTGTTCCAATAAAAAATAATTGATTAGAGAAAAATACTCTTCTGCAATTAGACTCTTCAATTGAACATGAATGGACTGTTGCAGAACCTGATAATAATGTATCTCTTCCAAATATAAAGTAAACTCAAAAAGTTAGACATATATTTTAAGCAGCTATCAAGGATTGAATTCTAAGGCTCAATCCTTTTAGTTTTGCCTTAATTCTTTTGTTCATATAATGTTATAAGGGAAAAGATTAAAAAGTACAGAAACAGGGGTGGTTCGTGTGAAACTGGCAACAAAAATTATTATTGGTTTAGTACTGGGGGCAATTGTTGGGTTAATGTTAAACATTGTTTCACCTGATTTATTTACAACACTAAATACGTGGTTATTTACTCCGTTAGGGAAGATATTTTTAAATTTAATTAATATGCTTGTTGTCCCAATTGTATTTTTTTCCATTACAATCGGGGTTGCCGGTTTAGGAGACCCAAAAAAGCTGGGTAGAATTGGAGCTAAAACAATCTCATACTTTTTAGTAACCACTGCTGTTGCCATTATAATTGGTCTAACTCTTGCAAGCATGATCCAACCGGGTAATGCAGGAAACTTTGAAACCGAGGGTGTTACATTTGAGGCAAGTGAAGCACCATCAACAGCTGATACATTACTGAATATTATTCCAACAAATCCGATTAAAGCTTTCGCTGAAGGAAACATGCTTCAAATCATTGCATTTTCTATCTTTATAGGTTTTGGGATTACGATGCTTGGGAAAAAAGCGAATTCATTACGAACGGTTGTTGAGCAGGGAAATGACCTCATGATGTATTTAGTCAATTTGGTTATGAAGTTTGCTCCGTACGGAACTTTTGGATTAATTGCAACAGCAGTTGGTAGTCAAGGATACTCAGCAATTAAAGCTATGGGATTATATATGATTGTAGTTGTATTGGCACTTGTTATTCATGCAATTGTTACATACGGGTCTTCCGTTTTCTTGCTAGCCAAGTACAATCCATTAACATTTTTTAAGAAATTTGCTCCAGCAATGAGTGTTGCCTTTAGTACATCGAGTAGTAATGCAACATTACCTGTTTCAATGGAAACGGCACAAAAGGAGCTAAAAGTACCAGAGTCAATTAGTAGTTTCGTTCAACCTCTAGGCGCAACCATTAATATGGACGGAACAGCGATTATGCAAGGAGTTGCAGTCGTTTTTATTGCACAAGTTTATGGTGTAGAATTAACTACAATGGAACTTGTTACTGTTGTATTAACAGCCGTATTCGCAAGTATTGGAACGGCTGGTGTACCGGGAGTTGGATTAATCTTACTAGCGATGGTTTTAAACTCTGTAAACTTACCTGTAGCTGGTATAGGTTTAATTTTAGGTATTGATCGTTTATTAGATATGACACGTACTGCGGTTAATATTACTGGTGATGCAGCATGTGCATTAATTGTAGCTGAAACAGAGAAGAAGCATATGGCAACGAAAGAGGAAAATATATAAAAATAGTTCAAAGAGAGAATGTTAGCCCCAAGGACGTCGGGCTAACATTTTTTTTATTACTTTTTAGGGGAAAGGATAGTTGGTTTCTTCGCCTTGATTCTCTTCATTTCTATTTATCTTTTAATAATCAAGATCATGATGAAGTTCAGTCGCAGGAACTTTAGATTTTGGTATCTGTCCTTTTGCTATTGGATTGGAAACATATTCGAACTGGCCGGTGCCGTCTGGGGCACTTCCTCTTGCCCAAGGGCCTTCACTGGATGCTTCACCTTCTGATAAATCCCAGAATTTATATGCTTCTTCCTGGGCTTCTTTTTCAGCCTCTGGTGGAAATGAAGCTGGTACAACAACACCGTTTTTACTTTCGAGCTCCTCAATTGCTGCTAGCCACTGATATTGATGATACCGATCTCGTGCTAGCATTTTTCGAAATGTTGTACGCACACCTTCATCATTGGACATATGGTATAACCTTGCTACTTGAAGGCGTCCTTGGGATTCTGCATGAAGATTTGAACGCATATCTGCTAATAAATTTCCACTTGCAACGATATATGAACCATTCCAAGGAACCCCATTTGAGTTGGCAGGCAATCCGCCTAGACCACTAACAAGCAGGTGCTGGGGATTAATTCCGCCCATAATAGAAGCTGTTACTGGATCCTTTGCTGCTTCCGCTTGATCCTCTGGAGAAGCGCCATCTAGCAATTGAGAAATTAGGGAACAGAGCATTTCCACATGGCCAATTTCTTCAGTACCTATATCCATAAGCATATCCTTATATTTTTCTTCCCCGCGGCAGTTAAACCCTTGGAAAAGATACTGCATCATAACAGTCATTTCTCCAAACTGTCCACCTAATACTTCTTGTATTTGACGGGCAAGCATGGGATCTGGGCGCTCAACCTTTACTTCAAACTGCAATTCTTTTTGATGTCGAAACAAACGAATCTCCTCCTATGAATTTGAATTGATAGATATTTAAAACGTTGATTTTCTAATACCCGCATTAGTTGCTATAAAACAAATTAGAAAAATTTAAGGAGAAAGAACTAGTAGAGAAATCAGAAGAAATGTAGGGGGGATTTGTTTAGTTTTCAGGTACTATTCCTTCAATAACGATCTTCTATTATGTTGATGAAAAGGGAAAATGCGAAGAAATTCGTGAGAGATCAATCGAGTTGGGAGGACTTAGTTCAACAATGGGGGATGAGTAATGGATAATATTACTATATAAGTTTAAATTTGGTAATTAAGAATGATGAAAAAATGAGTGATTTTAAAACTTTACTATTAATCAGATTAAATGTGGAACTAGAGGATAGTTAAGGGTAGCTAATTATTACATTAGTTCGTAGTTCAATCATCATGCCTTCTTCTTTTTCAAATTCTTTATTTCATTTTTGTTTAGAATTATAATATTTATTAAATGAATAGGGGGAGTAACATGGAAAGTGTCAATCAAATATCATGTGAGAAAAGGTCATATTCTAGAGAGTTTCATTCACACCACCATGAGTATGGGCAATTTCTTTTTCCATTACAAGGTTCTTTAGAGATAAAAACGAAGTGGCAAGAGATAAATCTTAACTCAGATTATTGTTTTTATCTTCCTCCAAGGTTGGAACATAACTATCGATCCCTTGACAGAAATGAATTTTTAATCTTAGATATCCCCTTACAATATTTGCCGTATGAAACAAGTAATATGTTTATCCGGATGGATAAACACTGGGATTCGATCCGCTATTTGCTTTTAGAAGAGTCAAAGAGTAAGGAGAGTACATCCGCTTTAATAGATTTAACTAGATATGTGACTAATAAACTTCAAAGTGCCAATCCTCCTTCTATTGACTATATTCATAAACATTTTAAGGAGTCAATAAGATTAGAAACCTTAGCTAAAATCGAACATTATCATCCAGTATATTTTTCAACATGGTTTAAGAAAAAGACAGGAAAAAGCCTGAAAGATTATATAGCTGAACTTCGTTTGCAAGAGGCTAGAAATCTACTAAATTCAACAGTATGGTCTATTTCAAGAATTAGTGAGGAGTTAGGTTTTGAGAATTCTTCATCGTTTACAAGATGGTTTGTAAAATCAGAGGGAATATCTCCGCAAAAGTATCGACTTCTTAATAAAGGATAAAAAGGATATTAAACTTGGTAAAGAAATTTTTTTGGGAATTTTCTACTATAAGTTTACATATCCTTTTTATTTTTTTTACGAGGTGAGCAAAAGTGAAAGGAAAAGTGGCGCCTTTTTTCATATTACTTGCAGCAATACTCTGGGGGACCACAGGTACAACTCAGGCACTTGCGCCGGAAGCAGCACACCCGATTGCTATTGGTGCTACGCGCTTAGCAGTAGGAGGTCTATTTTTATTATGTATTGTTCTCGTAACAGGAAAATTCAACTTGAAAAATTGGCCAATTAAGACAACTATAGTGGCTTCTGTAAGTATGGCATTGTATCAACCATTCTTTTTCTCTGCAGTAACAATAACAGGGGTGGCCATTGGGACAGTGGTCGCAATAGGCAGTGCACCTATCTTATCTGGATTCATTGAATGGGTTTATTTAAAAAAACGTCCGGATACACTTTGGTGGTGTTCTACATTTTTATCCATTTTAGGTTGTCTCTTGCTTTTTATGAATAAAGAATCAGTTAATGTTGATCCTGTTGGAATATTAATGGCTTTGGGAGCTGGTTTATCGTTTGCTAGTTATACGCTTGTAAGTAGAGAGTTGGTTGAAAAATATTCACCTCTATCAGTAGTAGCGGTTGTTTTCACTCTTAGTGCAATAATTTTATCTCCATTGCTATTTGTCTTTGATATGTCTTGGATGATGAGTGTGCGAGGTTTGAGTGCAAGTCTTCATCTTGGGATAATGGCTACTGGGATAGCATATTTGCTTTTTGTTAAAGGTCTTTCCAATGTCTCTTCATCAACTGCAGTGACACTTGCGTTAGCAGAACCTTTAACAGCAGCATTATTAGGGGTTTTCATATTAGGAGAATCCTTAAACGTAATTTCATGGGTAGGAATTTTCCTCTTACTACTAGGTATTGGATTATTAATTTGGTCGCCAAAAAATTCTGGTATCAAAAAGGAACTTAGGATAGCTCAAAAACATTAAATATTGTAAAAAAGGTGGTTAAATTATTATGGCAAAAATTGAAGATTTTATAAAACTAGATATCCGTGTTGGCACGATCATCAATGCAAGACCTTTTCCTGAAGCAAGAAAACCGGCGATAAAACTAGAAATTGATTTTGGAGAAGAGATTGGGATAAAATATTCATCAGCTCAAATTACGCGTAGGTATTCTCCTGAACAACTTTGTAGACGTCAAGTAGTAGGGATAGTTAATTTTCCACCAATGCGAATTGCAGGGTTTAAATCTGAGGTATTGGTAATAGGTGGGGTTCCGGAAGAGGGGGATGTTGTTCTGTTAAAGCCGGATGAGCCCATTAGGAATGGAACACGTATCTCATAAAACAAAAGAGATTATAATTTTTGGATAAAAGAACACTCACCAGATAAATCGTAAGGTCTATGTAATTTCAAATCCGTCACTTCCCAATGTGTACCGCTGCTATAAGTAATGTAGGTCAAATGAATATAATACGAAATGAGAAAGGTCCTTCATCAGTGGTATGAAGGACTTTTCTATGTAAATCAAATTGAGTTTTGTCCTTCGCAAGATCATTTGTCCCCAGTTTCACTTCACGCCTCTTTTTAAAATTTTCACATGATTTTAAGTGTAATTTGTTAGGTACTTTCTTATTTTTGTATGCGTTATCATTTAGCTATAGATAAGGGGGGGACGGAAATGAAAGCTGTTGTTAAAAATACAGATACGGGTTTAAAAGAAGTGTCCTTACAAAGAAATAAGAAAAGCTTCTGGAAAACATTTGTCCAGCAAAAGTACTTATATATGATGTCTATTCCATTTGTGATATTAGTTCTGATTTTTAATTATTTCCCGTTATGGGGATGGACGATGGCTTTTCAAAACTATAAGCCTGCACGATCATTTTTTGAGCAAGAGTGGGTCGGTTTTGAACATTTTATCCAATTATTTAGTGATGAGAGGTTCTATCTAGTCCTTCGAAATACATTAGGGATGAGCCTGCTCGGATTAACCATCGGCTTTGTAATGCCGATCATTTTTGCGGTTTTAATAAATGAGGTCCGGATAAATTTTTTAAAAAGAACGGTGCAAACGGTTACTTATTTGCCTCACTTTGTCTCTTGGGTCGTAGTCGCTGGAATTGTCACGAAAATGCTATCTATTGATGGCGGTGTGATCAATGAATTACTAGTGAGCTGGGGCCTTGTTGATAAACCGATTCAATTTATGGCTAAGGGTGAGTATTTTTGGGGGATTGTTGTAGCGGCTGATATTTGGAAGGAGATGGGCTGGAATGCGATTATCTTTTTAGCTGCCATCGCTGGAATCGACCCACAATTATACGAGGCAGCAAAAGTAGATGGTGCCGGAAGACTAAGAAGAATTTGGCATGTAACATTGCCGGGTATCCGTCCTACCATTCTAGTTCTTCTTATCTTAAACATTGGTCACTTAACAACAATTGGCTTTGAAAAGCAATTGTTACTTGGGAATCCATTAGTGGTTGACTATGCTGAAGTTTTAGATCTCTATGCACTGAATTATGGGATTGGATTGGGCCGATTCTCTTACGGTACTGCAATCGGGATTTTTAACTCTGTTGTCAGCATCATTCTACTATTTATTGCAAATGGCATTTTTAAACGGTTTGCAAATCAAAGTGTGATGTAAGGGAGGAGAAATCATGGCTAGAAAAATGACAACATTCAGTAGAACAAAACTCAATGATCGAATGTTTGATACATTCATTTATGTATATTTAACCTTAATAACAATCGTGACCCTTTATCCGTTCTTAAATGTATTGGCTGTTTCGTTAAATGAATCGGTCGATACTGTAAGGGGAGGCGTCCATATTTGGCCAAGAGAATTTACTCTCGATAACTATAAAGAAATCTTTAAGTATGACAATTTGATTACCGGGTTTATTAACTCGGCTTCAAGAACGGTCATAGGAACGGTTCTAGGTGTGCTATCATCTGCAATGGTTGCCTACACATTAAGTCGCCCTGACTTTCAAGGGAGAAAGTTGTTCTCTACCATTCTCGTTTTAACAATGTATTTTTCCGGAGGACTAATTCCTGGATACATGTTAATTAGAGATTTAGGGTTAATCAACAGCTACTATGTTTATATTATTCCAGGCATCGTAAATGCCTTTAATATCATCATTGTTCGTTCGTTTATAGACGGGCTTCCGTATTCCTTACAAGAATCAGCGAAAATTGATGGAGCGAATGATTTTACGATTTTTTGGAAAATTATTTTGCCATTATGTAAACCGGTATTAGCAACAGTTGCTTTATTCGTGGCTGTTGGCCATTGGAATTCCTGGTTTGATACGTATCTATATAACAGCATGAATGAGAGTTTAACAACTTTACAGTATGAACTAATGAAAATCCTCCAAAACACTTCAATGGGAAGCACTGATCCAGACGCGATGAAAGGCTTATCAGGTGAACAGTTGAAGAATGTTGTATCACCGGAATCTATTAAAATGGCTATTTCAATGGTTACAATCGTACCAATTTTGGTCGTTTATCCATTCGTTCAGAAGTATTTTGTCCAAGGGATGACGATTGGGGCAGTGAAGAGTTAAATAGCTAAAGAATAAGCGGTTGCCGTGAACTTAGTTTTGATGAAAATTTGTATCGGACTGGTTGATTTCAGCTACAGGGTGCTCGCTTTCCGTGGGGCGGGCGCTGAGCCGCAATCAACCTAAACAAAGATTTCACACATTTTAAGGAGGTGAACCTTGAAGATTTATCTTGTATAAACTGATCATTTTCCTTAAACGATAAAAACATTAGGGGGGACATTTATGAAGAAGCGTTCAATGAACATCATGCTATTTATGTTACTGAGTTTAATGCTTGTTATTTCAGGCTGTAGCAGTAAGGATTCTTCCTCAGAAGAGAGCGATGGAAAAAAGGAGGGTGTAACAGAGCTTACATTATTTAGTGCTGATCCTCATTCACAATGGGATGACATGCAGAGCCCGGTTAGTAAAATTGTAACAGAAAAAACAGGTGTCACATTAAAGCCGGAATTTGATGTAAATGGTGGAACACAAAAAATCGCTTTAATGGTCGCAAGTGGTGAATACCCAGATTTAATCGCTCCAAAGGGTGGAGCTGGTACACTTGTTGAAGCAGGTGCACTGATCGATCTTACAGATTTAATTGAAGAACATGCCCCGAACTTAAAGAAAATTTATGGAGAGTATTTAAGTCGTTTAAAATGGAGTAATGAAGATGAAAGCATCTATATTCTACCTACAGCCGCGATTGATCAAGAATATTTTAGTCCAAGTCATGGCGTAGGATTGCAGCATGCAGTCGTAAAAGAATTGGGATATCCAGAAATTAGAACGTTAAAAGATTTTGAGAACGCTATCAGAGAGTATAAAGAAGCGAATCCAACAATTGATGGGCAGCCTACTCTTGGTTTATCTCTTTTAGCGGATGATTGGCGTATTATGATTTCCACAACGAACCCGGCCTTCTGGTCTACAGGAGCATCAGATGATGGTGAGTTTTATGTGGATCCAAAAACGTATGAAGCAACGTTCCATTATAAACGTCCGGAGGAAAGAGAATACTTCCGTTGGTTGAACCATATGAATGATGAAGGTTTACTTGACCCTGAAAGTTTTGTCCAAAAATATGATCAATATTTAGCGAAGCTATCATCAGGTCGTGTACTAGGGATTATTGATGACGACTGGGAATTTGCTGATGCCCAACGTTCATTACGTGAACAAGGAAAGGCAGAAAGAATGTACGGTTTATACCCTGCAACACTTTCCGAAGATATTAAACATGCAAACTTCCAAAGCGCTGGTTACTTAGCAGGGTGGGGAATTGGGATTTCAGTTGATGCAGAAGACCCTGTAGCAGCCATTAAATTCCTTGATTTCCTAGCATCAGAAGAAGGACAGATCCTACAAAACTGGGGTATTGAAGGAGAAAACCATGAAATTGTTGATGGAAAACGAGTGATTCCTGAAGAAGAAATGAATGAAAGAAATAACAATGCAAATTATGTGAAAGAAACAGGTGTAGGTGTATTAAAAGGATTTGCTCCTGCATATGGAGATGGAGTTGTTGATTCAACAGGTCAAACATATACGATTGCATCACCAGAACAAGTCAAGGATTCATATACTGATGTTGAAAAAGAAGTCCTAAGTAATTATGGAGTTGAATCTTGGAAAGAGCTTTACCCACAAGAAGATGAGTTCCCTGTTAAGCCTTGGGGAGCAGCATTCAACATCACAGTACCGAGTGACTCGGAACTAGCATTAATTGAACAAAGAATATTGGATATCGTGAAAAAACGTATTCCGGAAGTGATTCTTGCTGACCCTGCAGATTTTGATAAACTGTATGACAATTTCTTAGCTGAAATTGATAAAGCAGGTGCAAAAGACGCTGAGAAAATGCGTACAGAATTAATTAAAGAAAGAGTTGAGCTTTGGAATAACTAAAGCAAAATAAGGACGGTATACTGCACTTAATTTAAGGCAGTGTACCGTCTTTTATTAGGTGAGTAAAATCTTGTGTGTAGTTAGATTCGGCTAAATTAGATAGATTTCATTAATAGTTCCTTTTAGTAAGAATAGGATAGATGACATTTATAAAACACATTATTGTCATTCCTGATAGAAAATCAATCTTTCTTAAACGAATACATCATCCAAAAACCGATATCTTCAAATCCAATCCGTTTGTAAATAGCTCCTGCACTCGGATTATCATAAAACAAGCATAATTCTTTATTTTCTTCTAGCAATTGATTGCAAAGCTTTACCATACATTGCGTCGCATATCCTTTTTTCTTATATGCTTCTAAGGTTGCTACACCTACTACCATGGCTGATAGAGAGTTTTCTGCAGCGGTGGATGCTGTGGATACTATTTTTTTGTTTTCCATAATAAAGAATGAACGGGAAACACCTTCTTCTAATCCACGGCGCTTGCGTTCAACAGTAATGATAGAATCACTAAATTCAGGAATGGAATTTAATAATTGGACAAGCTCTTCTGCATCCTCAGGTACTGCTTGTTTTACTAGGGTGGTACTTACATCAGTTGTAACGGGATTTAATTTTGTACATTTAGCATAATATGTTTGTCTTTTTCTTTTTAAACGATGACTTAAGTAGGGTTCTATTTTTTCTGTGACATCTTTTAAACCAGACAACATCGCAAAATCTGGATCACTTAACATAATTTCTGCGAATCCTTTAGCGTTAAAATCTCCTTTCGCATAGGGGATGTAGTTTTCTTGATATTTTAGTAGAACAGCAATTAATTCGTCATTATCATTAAAATCGCCCCAAAGCTTTTGGAAATCCTGTTCATACCCATAGGCCTCAATATCACCGAGTATAAATAAATTTTCAGCTGGTTGTTGCTTTAAGAGTTGGAAGCAATGGGCATGGTCATTTTCCGTTAATCTTCTAATCATTATGAACTCTCCCCCTTAAGGTTAGAAAATTCTAACCAAAAAGAATTTTCCCATATTTTACTTTAAATAGTATGAATTTGGAAGATGGAATTAGAGTATTTTCCTATTTTTATATTTCACAAGGCCGGTAGGAAGGGAAAATCCTCCTCTAAAATCAGAAAATCCCCCTTTTTATTTGAGAAGGGGGATTTCATGTAATCGCTTAATCAAAGGTTAACAATTTGCTGATCTGACACCGCACGGCGGCGTTCAAGTTCTTCACTCATTGCTTTACGCTCACCATCAAGTTTATAGAACCATGTTGCTACTCCAATAAGCACACAAAGAACCAATGGTGTCCAAATAAAGCTTATTTCAATAAATTGCAATGCTGTTGCTGTTTGAGTTGCATTTGGAACATACCCACCAATACTTAATAGAAGACCGATAAAAGCACTAGCAAGTCCCATGCTACCTTTTACGAAGAAGCCTTGGAAAGCAGCGATCATACCGGAAATACTTCTTTTCTTTTTGTATTCAGAGTAATCAATAACATCTGGTTGGATTGCAAATACTGTACCAAAGATTCCGTAGATGCCTAGCCCTGTAATCGCAAGACCTGCAATAAGCATCACAGCAGATGAGTTTCCGAAATAAATCATAAGGTCTCCAACAATATAAATGGCTGTACTTAATAATAAAACGTTTTTCTTAGACATTCTCTTCTGTAACGCTGGTAAGAAAAGTAGCATCGGTAGACCGGATAGAATTCCGAATAAGCCTACAAATGTTAGCCAATCTGTGCGTCCCAGGTTATAGGTGAAGTAATAAATAACTGTTGTATTTCTAATAACAAATAGTGCGAAATAAAGGAAATTTAAAATTAAGAAAATAAATGTTTGATCTGTCATTCCTTTTAAATCTTCTTTAATAGAGGTTTTTCCAGGTTGGACTGTGGGGGGTATAACCTCTTTGGTATTCATAAAGGTAAAAACAAATAGTAGCATCGCAATGACACCATAGATACTCATTGTGATTAGAAATCCTTTTTGCGTATCTCCTTGTCCGAAGAACTCGACTAATGGCATTGTAATAGACATTACTAAAGCGGTTCCAATTAAGGCGCAAACCATTCTCGATGATACTAAAACGTTTCGTTCATGAAGATTTGATGTTAACCTTGGGACGATTGTATTTAAGGGTATATTTACAACCGTATAAGCTGTACATAGTAAGGTATACGTAACATATGCCCAGATGATTTTTCCATTCAAACTGAAATCAGGAACAATAAACGTCATCACTGTAAAGATAGCGAAAGGAAGGGCTCCAATCAGAAAATAAGGCCGCCCTTGTCCCCATCTAGTTTTTGTTCGGTCAACCAATATTCCCATCCCTGTATCTGTTAAAGCATCAACTATTTTTGTCACTAACATTAAAGTACCTGCAGCAGCGGCTGTGATCCCAAAGACATCAGTATAGAAAAACATTAAGTAAGATGCCATTGTACTAAAAACGAGGTTACACCCTAAGTCGCCAACTCCATATCCAATTCTTTTTGTCCATTTATTCATGTAAATCCCATCCCTTTTTCGTTAAGTACATTTAAAAGTTAAGAGAGAGCTGTTAACATTTTCATATCTTGCTTTAAATGTTGATAAACAGATTTATATACTTTGTAATACTCATTATATTTTTCATGATTTTGCTTATTTGGCATAAGCTTCTCATCTAATACCTGCCATTTCTTCACATCATCATATGAGAGAAGACCTGTTCCAATTCCGGCCAGCATCACATCACCCATATTCGCTTCAACGTCATGAACGGGGCAAACAACTGGGTAACCTGTCACATCAGCAAAGATTTGTCTCCATAATGTTGATTTTGTTACACCGCCTGCAAGGAGGATATATTCTCCAAGGTTTTCTCCTGTCGCTTCCATTGCATCACGGAGTGAATAGGCAACCGCTTCTAAAAATGCTCGATAAATATGTGCTTTTGAGTGAGCTAGTGAGAGTCCGACAATTGTTCCTTTTGCATCTGAATCCCAAATTGGACTTCTTTCTCCCATAAAGTATGGCAGGACAATCAACCCTTCACTTCCGGCTGGGATGCTGGCTGCTTGCTCATTTAGCACATCATAGGCATTTTTTCCGCCAGCTTTTTCTGCTTCTATTTCAAATTGACACATTGTTTGGCGGAACCATTTCACAATCGCTCCTGCTGTTGCACCACCTGCAAAATAATAGGACAATCTTTTAGCATCATAAAGATAAGGCCAAACGATCAAATCCTTTCCTTTTACTGGTTGATCAGATATTAAGGCTGCACACATAGAGGTACCAATTGCTGCTGCATAAATACCAGATTCAAAGACACCGAGACCTATATTGGCGGCACCACAGTCGATCCCGCTTGCAATGACTGGCATTCCTTCAGATAAACCTAGTTCTGTTGATGCTTCTTTGGTTAATCCGCCAACAATATCAGTGGATTCTACGATTCTTTCCGGCATCATTGAAAGAGGAATTCCCATTTCATCCATCATTTCTTTTGACCATGTTCTGTTATTCATATCGAAAATACCGCCGATGTTTCCTGCAGAAGAATAATCAATGGCGATTTCACCAGTCAGTTTATAAATGACATAATCATTTGGTGGCAGAAAGAGCCTTGTCTTCGTCCAGTTTTCCGGTTCATTGTTTTTCATCCATAATATTTTCGTATAGCCATAGTAGGGGTCAGCGCCATTATGAGTAATATCTTGCAGCCTTTCTTCGCCAATATGATCTAACACCCACTTTGTTTCTTTATCAGCTCTACGGTCCATCCAAATCATACAAGGTCGAACAGGTTCCATGTTTTCGTCCAGTGGAATTCCAGAACCGCCATAAAGACCGCTAATGGCAATTCCGCGAATGTTTTCTGCTGGAATTCCTGATTTTTGCACAGTATTTTTAATGGACGTTTTCGCTGCATGTAACCACACATCAGGCCATTGCTCAGCCCATAATGGTTTAGGAGTCAAGACATCGTATTCTTGTAAATCCTGAGAAATCAGATTGCCATCTGTGTCCATTAAGATCGTTTTAGTACCAGATGTTCCGATATCTGTTCCAAGTAAGTAATTCATAGATAGTTAGTCTCCTTTACAACAATTCTTTTGGTCTATTAAATACTCGTAAATGCTCCATCTATAACAAAGTCAGAACCTGTCGTAAAGCTGCTTGTGTCTCCTGCAAGATATACACAAATAGATTGAAGCTCTTCTGGTTTACCCATTCGTTTAAGCGGTGCCATTTCATTCCACTGCTCAATCAAAGGTTGTAAGCTAGGGGAATTTAATGTAAGTTCTGTTCCGATATATCCTGGACTGATACAGTTCACTCGTACATTTCTTTGAGCCCATTCAACAGCAAGTGATTTTGTTAGTTGAATAACACCTGCTTTAGAAGCATTATAGGAGCATTGCGGTTGAGGAACATTCACAATATGTCCTGACATTGAAGCAGTGTTAATAATCGATCCGCCACCTTGCTTTAGCATGACTTTTCCTGCTGCTTGTGCCGTTAAAAAGACTCCCGTTAAGTTAATATCGATCACTTTCTTCCATTGATCAAAGGTCATTTCTTCAGCGGGAATATTCATACAAATTCCTGCATTACAGAAGGCAACATCTAAACGACCAAAAGTATCAAGGATTTTTTCGATCATGTTGTCAACATCTTCAGGCTTCGTTACATCTGCTTGAATTGCAATCGCTTTAATTTGATTGTTTTTTTCCAGTTCGGCAGCTGTTTTAACGGCTTCTTCAATATCCAAGTCTACAATCGCTAAATCTGCTCCAGCTTCAGCAAAAGCAGTTGCTACACTTTTACCAATACCTCTTGCGCCTCCAGTGACAAAAATCTTCTTTCCATCTAATCGCATTTTTTCAATAATACCCATTTTAATTGCCCCTCTCAACTTATATAAAATCATTTTGTAAAAACACTTTATAAAATTAATTTATATAATATAGGCTTTTTCTTTTGGCGTCAATACGAACAAAATAAAAAATGACAAGATACATCTTGCCAAAGTTGTTTTTGTATGAACCCGTGTGATATATTTTAAACAAAATTAAAGAAAGTATTTTTATAAAAATATTTTGTATAATGAGGTATTTTCATGGATCAGAGCATCACACTTAAAGATATAAAAAAAGGTAATTATTCATCGATTTACCATCTCATTTATCAAAATGGGAAACTCTCTAAACAAGAAATTGCGAATCTGCTTCATTTGAGTTTACCGACTGTAACTCAGAATTTGGTTCGCTTAGAGAAAGAAAACTTGATAGAGAAAAGTGGGCAGTTTGAATCATCTGTTGGCAGGAGAGCAACAGCGTATGCAATATGTCCAAAGGCTCGGATTAGCATTGGGGTAGAGATTCAAAAAAAGACAGTAAGAATGTTAGCGATAAATCTGCTTGGTGATCCATTTGAGCAAACAGAACTATCACTTGCTTTTTCGAATGAAGAGGTCTATTACAAAGAGCTTAGCCAAGCAGTACAAACCTTTATCCATTCCCTTGATGTAACAAAGGAGCAGGTTCTTGGAATTGGCTTTGCTGTACAAGCCCTCACTTCAATAGATGGACACAGCATTACGTACGGAAAAATACTGAATTGTACAGGGTTGGATATTTCCGTTTTTTCGCAATATCTTGATTACCCTTGTATGTTTGTCCATGATGCGAAGGGGGCTGCAACAACAGAGCTTTGGATGAGAAATGATATTGGGGACGCTGTCTATTTGTCGATTGGTATGCATCTTGGAGGAGCCATTATTATAAATAATCAAATCGAAATGGGAAAAGAAGGTCATAGTGGCACGGTTGAACATATGACAATAGATCCGAATGGTCCATCTTGTTATTGCGGAAAGAAAGGATGTATGGAGACCTACTGCTCAGTTAATGCACTTATAGAAGAAGGTGAATCCTTAGATTTTTTCTTTCAACAACTACGTTCAGAAGAACTTTCCTATGTTGAAAGATGGGAGGCGTTTTTAGATTCTCTTGCCTATTCCATCAACAATATTCACCTTGTCATTAACAGAGAATTTATTTTAGGCGGACATATTTCTCCGTATTTACAACAAAGTGATATTGACCGTCTCCATAAAAAAGTCAATGAAAGAACAGCTTTTCCAAGTAAAGATCCTTTTATCCATATCAGTCGTTCACCTGGAAATGGGGTTCCCATAGGTGCAGCCATACCATTTATTCAGGCGTTTTTAAATAGTATTTAAATGGATGATTAATGTGTTTTCGCTCAATCATATCCTATTAAAAAAGGCTTCGACTATCATGTTGAAGTCTTTTTGTTATGAAGATAAAGGACTTTTACAGTAATATTTTAATTCTTACAACTAATAAAACATTTCAGTAAAACAGTTGATTTTTCTTCCAAATGTATTACGATATACGAAGGGTCATTAGAAAGGATGTCAAAAATTGAGAAATAAAATCATACTAGGATCTATTGCTATCATAATAATTGGTGTTAGTTTGTATTTGTTAAATCCTTCTAAAGATAATGGGGAGTTAGCTGCAGAGCAGGCTCAAGGTTCGACAGGGGCGGACGTAGAGACACTCGCTGAAGTGGACAAGGCATCGGAAGCAACAGAGGCTGTTTCAGAAGAAGATGCTAAAGAACTTGTAGCCAATCAATTCGAATATTTCCAGCAAATTGTCAACGGTAGTTATTTTAAAAACGCTAGAAAAAATGGACCACAAGATAATTACTCGGATAGCTGGGTTACAGAAAGTGTAAAGGAAGAACTCCATCAGCGAGCAGTTGAAATTGATGAGCTTTTACCTGAACAAGTAAATTCTAATGATTCTTTAAGCCAAGATTTGTTACAGGTATTAATTCGGATTAACCAAGCTTCAAGTCCTGTAGAGAGTCAGAAGAATATCTATCATGTATACAAGACGCTTCTTGAACTTCATGTTATCTTGAATAATTATACTCTTGAAGAGGGGATGTTCGACCCTAAAGAAGATTGGGACCAAGTGTTCACTCAAAAAGAAGAAGATGAAGAGGTCAAAAGTGAAGCCGAATTACAGGCTGAGCTTGAAAAAGCCTCAGAAGTTGAGATACCTGAGGAATAAATACAATTTTTTAATTTGGTAGATAAGTAGAGGATGTGCTTCATGCACATCCTCTTTTACTAGTTAAGATCTAACAGCCTCAACTTTCTTTTCTTCGGTTTCTTCCTCATCATTGTTTGTTGTTTTAAGAGGGATTTCCTTTAAGAAAAGAGTCACAATAAAGGCTAATCCTATAATTGCAGCACTCACAATAAATACCGTTGTGAGTGAGGTGTTTAATGCTTCTTTTAGAATCTGGATAAATTGTTCAAAGAACGGTGTCATGTCAGAAGGTAATTCTGTACGAATCCTTTCTAATTGCTCGGAATCCATTAAAACCTGTGGATTTTGCAGTTGTGACATCGTCTCTGCCATTTCTGGCGGTGGAGATGGAATATTTTCTCCTTGAGAGGATGCCGAAAGCTCATTTGCCATCTTGTTCCCCATAACAGAGCCAAGTAATGCAACCCCGATTGTTCCGCCGATTTGCCTGAATGTTTGCATAGCGGAGGTTGCCACTCCAAGATACTTATGACTTACTGCGTTTTGAACAGTAATGTTAAAGACAGGCATATTTACACCAAGACCAATTCCGACAACAATAAGTTGGATGATCAATCTTGTTAAGGAGGACTCCACTTGTAAAGTTGAATTCAAAATGAGTCCGACTGCCATGACGATCAAACCTAGTAAGGCAAAAATTTTATATTTACCTGTTTTCGTAATTAAATTACCAACAACGATACTTGAGATCACCATGAAGATCGTCATAACCATTTCAACAAGACCTGAAACAGTTGCTGATTCGCCTTGCACTCCTTGAACGTAAAACGGAACATACATAATGGTTCCGAACATTCCCATCCCCATTAGCATCCCCGCTATATTTGAAACAGTGAATACGCTGTTCTTAAAAAGATATAGTGGTAAAACAGGACTTTTTGCTTTTAGTTCAATAAAAATAAACGCAATTAGTGAAATAAGCGTCAAACCAAATAAGCCAATGATTTGAAAAGAAGCCCATTCAAACTTATCTCCAGCCCATGTAAAACCTAATAATAACGAGACGATCGTAATAGTTAGGGTAATAGAACCAAGAAAATCGATAGGTTCCTTTTCCTTTGCCTTTTGTGATGGATATAATTTTAAGATTAAAGCGAACGCGAAGAAACCAATTGGCAGGAACACCCAAAAGATCCAATGCCAATCGAAGTTATCGACAATATAGCCGCCTAGGGTTGGCCCAAATAAGCTAGACAAACCGAACATAGCACCGAGTAATCCTTGCCATCTTCCTCTTTCACGAGGGCTAAATAAATCGCCAACAGTTGTAAACGCAGATGACATTATCATTCCTCCGCCAAATCCTTGAAGACCGCGGTACAGAATAAGTTGGATGATGTTGTCAGATGTACCACATAAAAATGCACCGGTCATAAAAATACCGATACCTATTAAAATAAAGATTTTTCTTCCATAAATATCAGAAAGTTTACCAACTAACATCGCAGTAATCGTAGAAGTTAACATATAGACGGTGAATACCCAGTCAAAGTACTCCATTCCGCCAATTTGAGATACGATTTTTGGCAAAGCTGTACCAACAATTGTCATATTCACAGCAGCGAAAAACATCGCAGACATAATGGCAATCATGATCAGAACCTTTTGTCTATGTTCCAAATGTTCCATAACATTCCTCCTCTTTTTTCTATATTTGATATAGGGTGCAGTGCATTAAGTGAATTCTTAGATGTGATGGTTTTAGATTCTCCTAAAAAATGCAGAGGATGCTATTAGATTGTGTTTTAATCAACAAGTATGTATGCATGCATCTCTGACAAAATTTACTAATAGTGACAACCTTGGCATTCTGATATTAGAAGAGATTGTTCACGAAGTCAACAATATTTTTCGTTGCTTAAGAATTTATAAAATTCTTGTACTGTGGATAAGTGTTGGCATCCACCTCCAGCGCCTAGCCCCGAAGCACAGGACGTGCAAGTGTAGTCAATGCGACAGGACGTCGCGATTTTGACTATCTCGAGGTCATAAGCCAATTTAGAATTGAAGGCAAAGAACGCCTTCTATTCTAAATCGTCTTATTTGCCTTAGGCTTTTCAAGGCGCTTGCGCTTTTGTTCCGTACATTTCAATTGTGATGATTTTGAATTAATACACTAGCTCATTCCTTTTTCGAATACTTGAATAACATAATAGAAAAGCTAGAGAAGGATGGAAAGTATGAAGGACACAGAGAGGTTATGGGAGCTTGAACAAAGGATCATTGAATTAGAACAGCAACTTGCGCATTTAGAGGAGTTTCATTCGAATCATCTTGATGAAAATGACGTAAGAGTTGTCGTGGACAAAATATTTATAGAAAAAAAGATTGCTTCACAAGAAGAGATTGACAGCAAAATCGTCAAAAGCCATTTGCAGCTAGTAAAGTGGATTATTGCGACAGGGATTAGTATCGGGGCAGTCATTATCAGTATGATTCGATTTTTTTAATAAAAACTGCTGAGAACCGCTTGCTATCAGTGATTTGACGATAACTGAAAGTCAAGCGTCTCAAGCAGTTAAATACATATGAATTATCTATAGTAATAGTAACCACGGAATGGACCGTTATTAGTCAGGAATGCTCCGCCAAGAAGACCTGCCCCAAAGCCTAAAAGGCCTGTCGTAAGCGGATTAAATGCATAAGCTCCAAAACCAGGACCTCCGAAACCAGGACCTCCGAAACCAGGACCTCCAAATCCTGGCCCATATCCATAACCGGTACCAGGATATCCGCTTCCATAGCCTATACCGCCAAAACCTGGACCCGGGGCTTTATATCCTTTTACAGGATAGCCTTGACCAACATTATAGCCATATCCTGCTCCCGGATACTTATAGTCAGCAGGAACAGGGGTTCCAAATCCACCACCAAATCCATAGCGTTCATTTCTATATCTCATGCTACCATCCTTCCCAAATGTTAAATGCTTTTCTCTGTACTATATGTGGTAATCAAGAGAATTGGGAATGTATTTAGGAATGATGGGCTAAAGTTTAAATTAACGAAAAATGAGATTCGAAAATGGTTTAGAGATAGGATGCAATTAAGTCGGCTTGACCTTTCAGGGTATATTCACCAAACCCATCTGGTAATAGAAAATGGTCACCTTTTTTAAATGAATAGGAAGTCTCCTGGTGAATGAGTTGTCCTTCACCAGCAATGACACTTACTAACTTAAACGGTTTTTGCAGGGTGTGTGTTACTTGGCCCTTCAAACACCATTTTTGAACAGTAAAATATGGACATTCTATAAATGTTGTCACTTCTGCATCATCTATATGTTGTGTGAATGGTAAGACGTCTGTGTGTGAGGATGGTGTTTCTGTTACTTCGATGCTTTTTTGGATATGGAGTTCACGTAAATTTCCTTTAGCATCTTTTCGATTAAAATCAAAAACACGATAGGTTGTATCTGAGTTCTGTTGTGTTTCTAATATAATGGTGCCAGCTCCTATAGCGTGAATCGTTCCGCTTGGTACAAAGAAGAAATCACCCGGTTTTATTTTAACGCGACGGAGAAGATGATCCCATTGGTCATTTTGAATCATACTCGTTAAATCTGCTTTTGAATTAGCATGATGTCCATAAATAATTTCCGCATCATCTTCACAATCTACAATATACCAGCATTCGGTTTTACCTAGCTCACCATTTTCATACTTATTGGCATAATGATCATTAGGGTGGACTTGTACGGAAAGATCTTGTTTAGCATCAAGTATTTTTGTTAATAGTGGAAAACGATCACCTTCTATATTTCCAAACAAGTGCTTGTGGTTTTCCCATAGCTCACCTAATGTTAAACCTTTATAACGGCCATTTTTTACGATACTTTGTCCATTTGGATGTGCAGAAATAGCCCAGCATTCACCAGTTGTATTGGAAGGGATTTCATAATTGAAGCTGGCAAGCTTCGATCCACCCCAAATGCGTTCTTTGAAAATAGGATTAAAAAACAATGGTTCATTATAACTCAAGTTCATAGCCTCCTAGATTGTTTTTAGCAAGCGCTTTCAATACTTAGTAAAATGTATCTATTACCATGGGTAATCTTCTCTCTATACGGAAGGTGTTAGTCTACTAACTTTTCCGAAAAGCCATTTCCAGTCGCCAAATTTTATGGGGTTTATTTATGTTTATTATTCTAGCAAATTTTGTATAAATTTGATATGTATCTTGCAAAACAAAACTACTCTAATGAAAGGTTGAGGTCGTTTTTATATTCAAAACAAATAGATTCTTTTCATGAAGAAGGATAAGTGCTTAGAGAAAATACCTTTTTTCAGTATCTAAAAGCACATGAGGTAAACTAAAAAGTATTTATTAATGTCTTTTAATCAACTAGCAAGGATAATTAAATGAAAATAAGGGAAGCTAATCAAAAAAAGGAATTTTTTACATGATCGGACTTGTAATTGCCATTATTATTTATAATTTTATTGCCTTCAAAACGAATAAACGCCTTACAAAAAATCAAATTTTACATATCTGGCTTTTTACGATTGCTTTGCAGGGGATTGTCGATTTGTACATTGACTGTAAATATTCAGCTTATTGGTATTTTGAAAAAGGAGTGGATTGGACTTCTCTTCCTGCACTTACCTTGCTGATTCCACCTGTAAATATGATGTTTTTAAATTGGTATCCTTTTGGATCAACATTACGAAAACGTGTGATGTATTATTTTTATTGGGTACTATTCATGCTTATTTATGAAATGATAGCTATGCTGCCAGAACCATGGGGTTATTTTCATTATGGGTGGTGGAGCATATGGCATTCCGCATTTGTAGATCCTTTCTTATTAATGTTGGTCTCAAAATTTTATAAATGGGTACGTAAACTTGAAGGAATGAACTAATTCATTATTTATATAGATATTGTACATAAAGGAATAAATGATTTGGCAAGCACAAAAGGATCTTCATTGGAGATCCTTTTTCAATTTTTCATATTAGACCTTATCTTGTGAAAGGAGAGAACATATTTCCTGGATGCTCTCCAATTCTGCTTGAAATGAATAGTGAAAATAATCCAAGAATTAGAAGAAAAGTACCAATATAGAGTGAGTTTATCTCAATAAATGCCCATAAGAATAGATAAAAACTAAAGGTTAAAAATAGCCAGCCCGCAATTAACAAAATGTTTGAATAAACTTCACGCATAGGGTTTCTTCCTTTCTATTAAACTTTTCTTTTATTTTAATTCATTTACAAAAAATTGGAAAGTGTATAGAGTTTACACCAATGTTTTCAATGATAAAAAAAAGGTGGTCATTTACATTTCATTTCGAGGTTTCATATGAAGCCATGTTAGCGATCTGTAAAAATTGTCTAATAAAACATAAATTTGTAGAAAGGAAAAATGAATAAAAATTAAGAAAAAGGAAATAAATTAATAAAAACCCCTTGATTATTCTCAGTACAGCATATATACTAATTAAGTAACTTTTTCCGACTGATGTCGACTTATTTCGACAAATACCTTCAAAATTCATCTTGTTTTTTGAAAAGATATTTGTTATAATTAATAACGTGTTTTGCGGGTGTAGTTTAGTGGTAAAACCTCAGCCTTCCAAGCTGATGATGAGGGTTCGATTCCCTTCACCCGCTCCATTACATATTGCTTGCAACGCAGTGTCTCGTTTCTTAGATAAACGATGCATTGCGTTTTTTATTTATGCAGATAAAAAAGAACTCGCCGCTTAAAGGGAGTTCCTTTGTTTCTTATTTATAGATCTGATAAGAAGCTGTACCGCCATGTATTTGTGTAAACATAGTAGATAATGCTTGTAAAAGTTGATCAGATTCTTCATGATCCATTGAAGGTTGTAAGTAAATAATATGTAGTGCTTGTGTGGCAGTTGGTGTAACAGCAGACCTTTTTGAATCAACATAAGGGCTGCCAAAGGCTCCTTCGTTATCAGATGACAGAAGTTTTTTAGATAAATGAACTTCCCGTTCGTTAATCGCTAGGTAGGAATCCTCATCTGAACCAATTCTGATTGTCACATGACCCGAAAGCTTGTCTAGATCATAAATTCCTAGTGGAATGCGATATTGAAGAGATAGAAAATTATTCAAGTCAACAGCAGAATTAACAGGATGAAGAAATTGTTGTTTTTGCACACGCCGATATAGTGCCTCATTTGATGGACGATATCGGTTAGGGTCTGTTCCTATCGTTTTAAAGATTTTTCGCCATTCACTAATTCCTGGGATCTCTGTGACTTTTTTATCCTCGAAATCAAAGAAAAGCGATTCTTGGAACAATTGTAATCTTCCTTTCAACATTTGCGGGGAGTCACCTACTTGGATATCTTGATAATGTACAATACCAACTTTAAAATCAGGAATGAGTTGTTTTAATTGGTCCTGAACGATAATATCCATCATTTTATACCTCCACAACTTAGTCTAGTTATTTTACCATAGTGTAAGTGGATGTTTCTGTAAATAAGTCTTAATAAAGGAGGGGAAGGGCAATGAATATAGCGATAGAAAAATTAAAAAAAGAAGTAATTGAATATAGTAAAGAAATTGGAATTGATAAAATTGGGTTTACTTCTGCAGATATGTTTGAAGAACTAAAACAGCGTTTAGTGACACAGCAGGAACTAGGCTACCAATCAGGTTTTGAAGAGCCAGACATCGAAAAACGTGTGAATCCAATCAAGCTTTTACCGAAAGCAAGCTCGATTATATCCATTGCTCTGGCCTATCCTTCGAAAATGAAAAATGCTCCTAGAAGTACTAAAGAAGACAGGCGGGGAATTTTTTGCCGAGCTTCATGGGGAAAAGATTATCATGATGTATTACGTGATCGTTTAACAAAATTAGAAGCCTTTTTAAAGGAGAAATTACCTGAAGTACAGGTAAAATCAATGGTGGATACAGGGGAACTTTCTGACCGTGCTGTTGCTGAAAGAGCAGGTATTGGCTGGAGCGGAAAAAACTGTTCGATCATTACACCTGAATTTGGTTCTTATGTGTATTTAGGAGAAATGATTACAAATATACCATTCCCTCCGGATCAACCGATAGAGGATCAATGTGGAAGCTGTACAAAATGCCTTGATGTTTGTCCAACAGGTGCGCTTGTTCAAGGTGGACAGCTTGATTCAACAAAATGTATTGCGTTTCTTACTCAAACAAAAGGGTTTCTTCCTGAACAATATCGGACAAAAATCGGTAACCGAATATATGGGTGTGACACATGTCAAACTGTTTGTCCGAAAAATAAAGGAAAGGATTTTCATTTTCACGAAGAAATGGAGCCGGATCCTGAAATTGCGAAACCAAAGTTGAAGCCGTTATTAACGATTAGTAATCGTGAATTTAAGGAGAAATTTGGCCATATCTCGGGTTCATGGAGAGGCAAAAAACCTTTGCAGCGAAATGCGATTTTAGCTCTTGCACATTTTAAAGATACGACAGCCCTAGATGATTTAATTCACGTCATGCACAACGATCCAAGACCTGTTATAAGAGGTACAGCAGCATGGGCAATTGGAAAGATTGGCGACACCAATACAGAACCTGAATTAAGAAAGGCCTACGAAAAAGAACAAGATGACCAAGCAAAACAAGAAATTCAAAAAGGTTTATCATTTCTAGCTGAAAAAACTAATACGTAAGGTGGAATACTCTATTTGATGTAGATATTCCACCTTATTTTGTTTTTAGGAGGCTCTTTTCTAACGTTTATTTTTAAATAGGATCTTTTAAAAAACAGTTTAGGTTGATTGGAGCGGCAGGTGCGAGACTCCTGTTAGATATGCGGAAGCGCCTTGGTCAGCCTAGGGCAAATAAGACGATTGATAATAGAAGGCGTTTTTTGCCTTCAATTCTAAATTGGCTAGACCCTAGAGGGGCTAGGCGCTGGAGCAAGACAGGTGAGCAGCGGGACAGGTGAGATCCCACAGGCGCGCAGCAAGGAGAAAGCTCACCACCCGGTAAAAGTCCGATCAGTCCCGCTATCCATTAGGATAAAACCCCTAATGGAAGTCTCGCTTTATCTCAGTGGATGCTCCTCTTAGTTTGTACGGCGATGATCAAGGCACTTGCGCTTTTCTATAAGAAACATGACTATTTTCAAATGGTGTCCTCATATCCTGTAATAAATACGGGATATGGTGGTGACCAAAAATGAAACAAATTCTCACAGAGATAAATGAAGCGAAATTACAAATGCTCATAAATGCTAAATATATAAAAAATCAACGAAACGATCAGGAACTGCAAGCCATGGAGAGGAAGCTTCAATCTGCTCAAAAAAGGAAAACGGAAATTATTAAAGGAAGCTCAAAGATCCAAATTATCAATCTAGACAAAAGAACCGAACACTTAAAGGAAGCTACATATGCATGCCACAATAAATGGTTAAATAAGCAAAAGGATTTCTTTTATCTTGAAGAAAGAATCGAATACCGAAAAGCTAGCTTTTATCATGATGAGCTTGTTGACGATCAACTTTTAACGTCTGAAGGAGATAAGGAAGTTCAAGATGTTCCATTGTCAGATGACGCGAGAAATAAGGGATCAGACTTTCTTTATGATCGCTTGGCTGCTGTACAATATGCTGAGCGGTGGTGGAACAGTCAAAATCCTGCATACAAAAACTTTGATGTAAACTGTACGAATTTTATCTCTCAATGCTTGCATGCTGGTGGAGCGAAGATGAGGGGGTATCCTAATCGGTCAAACGGTTGGTGGATGCAATCAAATAATTGGAGCTACAGCTGGGCTGTTGCGCATTCTATGAAGATCTTTTTGTCAAATTCTAAAACAGGTTTGAGGGCAGAAACCGTTCAATCTCCTGATCAGCTTATGCCTGGAGATGTGATTTGCTATGACTTTCAAGGTGATGGGCGTTTTGATCATACTACATTTGTTGTAGCTAAGGATGAAGAGAATATGCCGCTAGTAAATGCACAAACTTATAATAGTCGAATGCGCTATTGGGCCTATGAGGATTCCACTGCATATACGCCGAATATTAAATATGCATTTTTTCGGATTCTCGATGATACCAGTTCGAAGTAACAATGGTATAATGTCTAGTGGATAAATATCTAGAGTGCAAAGACACTATTAATTTTTGTACTTAGATTTGTGTCTAGCTACAGTGCCCAGCGACTAGTGAACTTCACCCTCCTTCTTACGATAAGTCAACATCGAATCGCTAGCGCTCTTCGTGTTTCCTTTTCCTGACATTAAGGGGGAGATAAAGTGAACTGCTTTTAGAAGTGGAGTCGGATAAGTCTCGCTATTCATTAGAGGAAAAAACATCTCTAATGAAAGTCTCGCTGTATCTCATACGGAGTGCTCCAGTTCATACGTCGCTAAACAGGCACTTCCGCTTTTCTAATAGAATCAGATGAGGTGAATAAATTGGCTTTACATGTCGTACTATATCAACCAGAGATTCCAGCAAACACTGGGAATATTGCACGTTCTTGTGCTGCAACAAATACAACATTACATTTAATTCGTCCGTTAGGCTTTTCAACAGATGATAAGATGTTAAAAAGAGCTGGATTAGATTATTGGGAATTTGTTAATGTGGTATACCATGATTCACTTGATGAATTGTTTGAAAAATACGCATCAGGCAAGTTTTTCTTCCTAACAAAATTCGGTCAACAACCACATACAACGTTTGATTACAGTGATGTAGAGAAGGATTATTTCTTTGTTTTTGGAAGGGAAACAACAGGGTTGCCGAAAGATTTAATACAAGCAAATATGGATAAATGCTTACGTCTTCCAATGACAGAGCATGTCCGTTCATTAAACCTATCAAACACTGCTGCAATCCTAATTTATGAAGCATTAAGACAACAAAATTATCCTGGACTATCTTAAAAAATAAAGGAGATTCATTTGTTTGATCTTTAAAAAAGGTCAGACAAGTGAATCTCCCTATTTGTGTTCATTATTTTTTTACGCCTGGCTTTGACTCATAGCCAGCTGTAAAAATAGCCGTAAGGAATGCTAAGCTAACACCTAGAATTAGAATGAAACCCATTGGTTTACCTCCTTGAATTGTTCAGGTTAAGGGCAACATGAAGGACCTATTATGTATAGTTTCCCTCTAATAGCTAGTATTATTATAACGCAATCAGAAGTTGATGTGAATGCGTATCCATTTTTTTCACTGAACTTTTTCCTTCCAATGATGAATGTTAAAGGACATCCTCGCATAAAGTGTATTAATCTGCACGAGTTAGTTTCAAGTACGACCAATGATGAAGGAGGTCCTTATGGATATCTTAAAAAAAATTGAAAAGTACAGGGAAGATGAACAGCGCTTAAAGTGGGAAGGAACCTTCGTAGAATATTTGGATATTGTAAAAGAAAAACCGTGGGTTGCCCAATCAGCACATTCCAGGGTTTACAATATGATAAAAGATGCTGGGATTGAAGAGGTTGATGGGAAACGTAAGTATAAGTTTTTTGATCATCAGCTATATGGATTAGAAGATGCACTTGAAAGATTAGTGGAGGAATATTTTCATCCTGCAGCAAAACGTCTAGATGTAAGAAAGAGAATTTTACTTTTAATGGGACCAGTAAGTGGTGGTAAATCAACATTGGTAACCATGTTGAAAAGAGGACTAGAATCTTATTCTTTAACAGATCGCGGTGCTGTGTATGCCATTAAAGGCTGTCCAATGCATGAAGATCCGCTTCATTTGATTCCACATCATTTACGAGAGGATTTCTATCAAGAATATGGAATCAGAATTGAAGGTAACCTATCACCTCTAAATGTGATGAGATTAGAACAAGAGTACGGCGGGCGTATTGAAGATGTTCGAGTTGAACGGGTATTCCTATCAGAGGATAAACGGACCGGGATTGGTACATTCAGTCCTTCAGATCCAAAATCACAGGATATTGCTGACTTAACAGGTAGTATTGACTTCTCAACAATAGCAGAATATGGTTCAGAATCTGACCCACGTGCATACCGTTTTGATGGAGAGCTGAACAAAGCGAACCGTGGGATGATGGAATTCCAAGAGATGTTAAAATGTGATGAGAAATTTTTATGGCATTTACTTTCGCTTACACAGGAAGGAAATTTCAAAGCAGGTCGTTTTGCCCTAATATCTGCAGATGAACTCATTGTTGCTCACACGAATGAAACCGAATATCGTTCTTTTATTTCCAATAAAAAGAATGAGGCTCTTCACTCTCGGATTATTGTTATGCCAGTTCCATACAATCTGAAGGTCACAGAAGAAGAGCGCATTTACGAAAAAATGATCGGAGAAAGTGATGTATCAGATGTTCATATTGCCCCGCACACTCTGAAGGTGGCAGCAATGTTTACAATCTTAACTCGTTTAAAGGAACCAAAGCGCGGAGACATCGATCTTGTGAAAAAAATGAGATTGTATGATGGTGAAAGTGTAGAAGGGTTTAACTCAGTTGATGTAAATGAGCTTAGAAAGGAATACAATGATGAGGGAATGTCTGGTATAGACCCGCGTTATGTGATTAACCGTATTTCTTCGACAATCATTCGTAAAGAAGTACCATCTATCAACGCTCTGGACGTATTAAGAGCATTAAAAGAAGGTCTTGATCAGCATGCCTCAATCTCAACTGAAGATCGTGAAAGATACTTAAACTTTATTTCAGTTGCTCGTCAGCTTTATGATGACATGGCAAAAAAAGAAGTTCAAAAAGCATTTGTTTATTCGTATGAAGAATCCGCTAAAACACTTATGGATAACTATTTAGACAATGTGGAAGCGTATTGTAATAAAAACAAACTCCGCGATCCATTAACTGGTGAAGAAATGAATCCAGATGAAAAATTAATGAGATCAATTGAGGAGCAAATTGGTATTTCAGAAAATGCTAAGAAAGCATTCCGTGAAGAAATCCTGATCCGAATTTCGGCTTATGCTAGAAAAGGAAAGAGATTTGACTACAATTCACATGAACGTTTACGTGAAGCTATTCAAAAGAAACTATTTGCAGATCTAAAAGATGTGGTGAAAATTACAACCTCATCGAAAACACCAGACGAGCAACAGCTTAAGAAAATTAACGAAGTTGTCGCACGCCTCATTGATGAGCACGGTTACAACTCAACGTCTGCTAATGAATTGCTCCGTTATGTAGGAAGCTTATTAAATAGATAAAGCACATGACCATTACGGCTGGCATTTTATTGTCAGCTTTTTTGTCTTTAAGAGTTGGAAAGAGGGATTGGTAGACAATGAATCTTGATGGAAAAAAACAACTTTGCATATTAAAAAATATAAATGTAATAGCTTGTCCTAAATAGGCTTGGGAACTTGTCTTATTTTTAAAGATTCCAGTTTAATTTTCTAAATTATTTGTCAATAAATCAATTCTCTTGCATAGGATAGAGTAATCCACAGAATTCAAATATAGCTGGTAATAGACTTTTTATTCATCCACGTTAATGTATGCTGATTATTTGAAAAATGTGACACTTTTTTTGCACTAACTGAAAGTTGAACGGTTTATGGTTGATAGGATAAGAGAAACTAAGGCTTTCGCCATTAAGGCGCTTGATGATAAGCCAAGTTTTTCTAAACAAGCACCTGGAATTTTGAAAAACACAAGTCACTATCTTAAGAATCCGAAAAAATTATTGGAGGGGGAATTGTTCATATGTCTAGTCAAGATCAGAATTTTGTTATCTCACAAGAAGATTGGACCCTCCATCGCAAAGGCCATGATGATCAAACACGCCATCAAGAAAAAGTACAAGAAGCTATTCGTAACAACCTTCCAGATCTTATCACAGAAGAAAGTATTATCATGTCAAATGGGAAGGATGTTGTGAAAATCCCAATTCGTTCACTCGACGAATATAAAATTCGCTATAACTATGATAAAAATAAGCATGTTGGCCAAGGTGATGGGGAGAGTCAGGTCGGTGATGTCGTAGCGAGAGATGGGTCACAAGCGGATGCAAAGGGTCCTGGCAAGGGTCAGGGAGCTGGAGATCAAGCTGGAGAGGATTACTATGAAGCCGAAGTTTCAATACTAGAACTAGAGGCGGCATTATTTAAGGAATTAGAGCTTCCGAATTTAAAACAAAAAGAGCGAGACAATATTGTCATTGAAAATATAGAATTTAATGACATCAGAAGAACAGGACTTATGGGAAATGTTGATAAGAAGCGTACAATGCTTTCAGCATATAAACGTAATGCTATGGCAGGGAAATCTAAATTTCATCCAATCTATCCTGAAGACTTAAAATTTAAAACATGGAATGAGGTTGTGAAACCAGAATCTAAAGCCGTTGTCATTGCGATGATGGATACGAGCGGCTCGATGGGTCTTTGGGAAAAATATATGGCTCGAAGCTTTTTCTTCTGGATGACAAGATTCCTAAGAACAAAGTATGAAAAGGTAGACATTGAATTTATTGCACATCATACAGAAGCAAAAATCGTTTCGGAAGAGGATTTCTTTTCAAAAGGAGAAAGCGGAGGAACCATTTGTTCTTCAGCCTATCGAAAAGCACTTGAAGTCATTGAAGAGAAGTATAATCCATCAAGATATAATATTTATCCATTTCATTTTTCAGACGGTGATAACTTAACATCTGATAACGCACGCTGTGTCAAACTTGTAGGAGAATTAATGAAGGTTTCCAATATTTTTGGTTATGGTGAAGTAAATCAGTATAATCGTACACCATCTACACTAATGAGCGCATTCAAAAATATCAAAGATGAAGCTTTTAGATATCACATAATAAAAAATAAACCAGGCGTTATCGAAGCGTTGCAAACATTCTTTAGTAATGAAAACGCAAAAGAGAAGGCTGTTTAAATCATACAGCCTTCTATATTTTGGGGTAAATTTGAATGGTAAATTGATCTTTCTTTTTCCAGTCTTGTTTACGAAGATAGGTTGCCTTTTCAAGAATCGATTTTAATAATCGGTTTTTCTTTTCGATGTCCGATGTTTCATAGTAGGCTTCAATAACTCGTTTTACTTTTGGAACATATTCTGTGACGTTTTTCATATACATTTCTTCCTGGAGAATATCCTTTTTCAATTCTTCAATACTTGCCTCTAATTGCTTAATTTCGGTATTAACAATTTGTTGTCTTTCCAAGAATGTATCCACATCATAAACCTTACGTTCCAAAAGAGTATGAAGGTTATTTTTTTGACCAGTTAATTCATTTAATTCTTTTTCTTTCTTTTGGATTGCCTTTTTCTTTAAAGGAATAACAGAATTATTTTGTTGTTTACTTCTTTCATCTTCCTTTACTTCCATACTACGTACTATTTCGTTTAACCCTTGCAGAATACGTTCTTCCACTAGGTTTATTGCGGCTCCTTTTTGGACTCCCTTACAATGAGACTGCGCACACCGAATAATGTCATTTGGTCTATCTTTTCTTGGTTGGTAAAGCATAGTGTATCCACATACTTCACACTGAAGTATACCAGCCAATGGATTAGAAAGAGATTTACTTTTGATTGTAGACGGCCTCCATCTTCCAGTATGTGCTCGATTGGCTGCTTCCCAAAGCTCAGGTGAGACAATGGGTTCATGTGCGTTTTCTTTAATGATCCATTGATCACGGTCCACTTTCTTACGTTTGTACTTCCCATTTTGTTTTTGGTATTTAATCTTTCCCCAAATAATATGACCAAGATAAACCTCGTTTTTAATAATGGCTGTAATAGTGGAGGGAGCCCAGGAATCTTTAAAAGGTGGTTTAATACCTAACTTGTCCAGTTCTAATGCGATTGCTTGCCTCCCATGACCATCACGCATCATCTCAAACATTCGTTCAACAACCCATGCAGTGTCGGGATCAGGATAAAGCTTTAATTTTTCATCACGCAAATAGCCATATGGAGGCTTCTTAGAGACAGATTTACCTTCTGATACAGAATTCCTTCTGCCACCTTGTAAACGTCTTGTAATGGCCTTAAGCTCTTGTCTAGCCACAAGTGATTTTACACCAAATACCAGTTCCCAAGATTCTTCGTTTGGATCATAGATTTCTGTTGGTGTAAGTATTTTCGTTCCCGAGTAGCGAAAAGCACGATCAAGTAACCCCTGATCTAACATATCGCCACGACCTAAACGATCAAGGTCCATCACTAATACAGCATCGACTAGACCTGATTCAACTCTTCTAATAAGTTCTTGAATTTTAGGACGTTCGGATATAAATTCTCCAGATACAATCTCTTCGTGGACCTCTATAATGTTATGATTTTCTTTATTTGCAATAGCTAATAATTGTTTTCGATGTTTCGAGAGGGTATCATAATCCACTCCATCATTAGCAGCTGAACGTTCTTCTTCGATGTCTTTACGACTTTTCCTTAAATAAATATCTATGTCTAATTTAGTGGGCCTGTACATATCACTCACCTCTACACAATTATATAAATATCTGTACACGAAAAAAAGCCCAAATATTGGGCTATTAGATTGTTCATATAGAAATAGCTTGTAAATTAGGACTTTTCCGTTTCTGAATCTGAATAAGTCTTTCTGTGCACAACTCGGGTGTCACCTTAAAAAGTTGTACCATTTGATCAATGACTAACGGATCATTCAAATCGATATATTCAATCATGTGAGTAGGAATAGCAGCATACTTTACAAAGTTTCTTGCATCCCATTCTTGAAGTTCACGGAATGCTTCTGGCATCATCCCTTGTCTTCCAGAGTGACGTAAGATATGGCAAAGCTCATGAAAAAAGACTTCACGTTGAATAAGTTTGTCCTTTCGAATGTCGAGGGTAATTGATCGAAAACGACCCACCACATCATATCGTGAGGGGATCTTATCTTTTTTAATATAGATTTCACATTTTCTTGCAATATAGGTTTCAGAAATATCTATAGGATTTTTAATACCTATTCGTAAATAAAAAGAAGTTACCCAGTCCTCTAAGGCTGTGGTCATGTACGTTTTACTCATATTACCAACTCCTTAGGACTATTATAAGAATGTATGTTCGTAAAATGCAATAAAAAAATAACCCAATATTAGGTTATTTTTTAAGTAGTAACTTCAACATAAACCTTTGCCCACTCATCTGGAGATGAATTTTGACTATCTAGTTTAACGATCTTAGCAGTATATCCAACTTTATCTAAAACCATCTTTTTGAATTCAGACGAGTAGTACTTTGGGACGTACCCCAATTTAGTACCGCATGACGAAAGAACCATTATTGCATTAATATCGTAATCATTATCTGGATCTATCTCCAATATAATGTCATCCCCAATGTTTAAGTCATGAGAAACCTTTTGAAATCCTGCATAACGAGCACCAGCTAAATCAAAAGTAACTTCAAACGGTTCGCCTTTTCTATATCCAATAGCTTTTACAAATTCAAAAGTATCTGTAGCTAGTCTGCCTCTAGTAGCCTCAAGTATTTCCATATCTGTACTAGCATTATTCAAACCAAACTCTATTAGGATTTCTCCATAATCAGGTCGTTTTGGCTGGGGTAAACGTTTTTTAATACTAGGAAAAATACTACCCTTAACTTCGTAATGTTGCTTTAGATTAGGAAAGTTTGGATAGTTTTGAAAACGATGTTTTACTGCTTCTGAAAGTTCAGGATCCTTATAATTAAATTTATAAATATCATTTTCTTTATTATAAGAAAGTTTACCTACAGTAAATCGCTGACGGGTTTCAGGGTCCTTCCAAATCAATAACAAGTCTGTTATTTCGCTTTTCATATCATCACCCATTTTTATTAATATGTCTCTTCTGATCTTTATGAAATTTTTTAGAAACTCTTTATGTATATTACTAATAAACTCATTTGGCAGCTTATCTACAATTAAATTAATAGAAGAATCCGTTAACAAAATGAGTTGATTTATAAGTATTGAATATTCTTCTGTATATTGACTAAAAACCTTCCGGACTAAAGAGAAATGATTCTCTTGCCTTTTATCTAAAAAACCGATCTTTGACTTCCCTTTAAATATGTATCTTATCAGATTATCTCTTTTTTTCAATAGAGTTTCTAAAGTTGTAATATTTAAGTCTCTTCCTAATGAAGCACTGTTGTCATAAAGTGGAGAAATGAATTTTTTGTGTGTTCCTTCGTGTCTAGTTATTCCCCAATTATCTTGGTGCCTATCACCATTAGCGATAAGTGCATCGAACAAAACACAAAAGAAGAAGTCTTGTAACATTAAATCTTGCTCATTTAAAACTTGGTTTATAAGCTGAATATTGTAGCCCCTGTTTTTTTCATGATCATAATCGTAAGGGAAGAAGGTCCCACCATCATAGTGTGAAAATCCATTCTTTTCATCGACAAAATGGTAACTAATTGAGCCTAGCCTACCATTTCTAGTAGCTAAATCAACTTCTGCACAGGGGAAATCAATTACATTTGCAATTTCATAGCAAAGTTTTTCTGCCCAATGCTCTCCTCGATCTTCACGCGGAAGTTTAAACATGACACTCCTTCCTGACTTAGGATCGATTAACCATATTTTTTCACGGTTCCCAGTCCCTTTCCCTCTCTTTGCATCTACTTTCCATTCCGATACGTCTATGATTGGATATGCATCCATATGGTAATAAAATCCCCCTGTCCCAATTTATAAAAAAATGAATTTTATTAAAAATTACCATCATAAATTAAAGGAAAAGACACCTTTAAAAGTGTCTCATTAAGAATTTTCTTTATTAAGTTCCTTAACCTTCTTGGGAACCCATTCAATGTGTTTCTTTATCTTAACTGAATTTATCCTACTTCAACCTCATTACTATATTCACTTCCACAATGTTTGCATATGGTTGCTTCAACTTTTATTTTCTCAGCACATCTAGGACATTTTTTTCTAAACTTAGGTAGAAATAAAATAATTAAGATTCCAATTCCGCCAAGGAGCAACCCCCACAAGCCCCAATTGAAGATAGGTCTATCTTTCCATTTAGCTAACAGCATACATAAAGCTGATGAAAATATAGCTCCGACAATGAAATCCGTAAATGTCATATTAATTACCTCTAATCATTTTCTTTATTACGTTCCTTAGCTTTTTGAGCTACCCACTCAAAGTGCTTTTTTATCTCAATCATGTCTTCTGGTGATAGGTTCTTCCATTCTTCAATATCAAAGAAACCTGAGTCTTCAACTCCAGCTTCTTTCATAAGGTCAATTATTTCAGTTAGAGAATCATTATTATCTTTCTTTTGTTGGTTTTTTATCATTGCATTTTCTAAAATATCAGCAAAATATTCTCCCTTACTTTCAGAAATGTTGTTCATACGTAAAACAGGTATTCCCGTTTGAAGTGATGATGTCTGATTTTCAAGTGCTTGCCGATATCTTTCAGAGAAATTCGAAAAAACTTCGTTTATACTTTCAACTTCTTTTTCACTTAGTCTTATTTTACCTGATTCCCATTTATCAATAAGGTCTTCACTTACATTTAACTCATTAGCTAACTCATTAGGAGTCAATCCACAGAATTCACGTGCTCTTTTTAGGTTTTGACGAATAAGTAATTGAGGAGTGAAGTGTCCTTCACCCTTTATTAAAAAATCAATTGAAACATTAAAATACTCTGCTAATTTTTCAAGTATTTCTAAATCTGGTTCTACTCTATTATTTTCATAGTGCGAGTATCTCGCTCTTGAAACGTCTAGCGCTTTTGATACTTCTTCTTGTGTTCTTTTGCCTCTTAATTTTTTTAAACGATCTCCAAGAGTCGAATCTTTCAAATTAATCACCACCAATGTTTTCACCTCCAATTATAAACAAGTAGTGATAACTTTTGTATCGTTGATAAAAAATTTTTCAAAAACGTATTGACGATAAAAAAGTTATCATTTATATTTGTGTTAACGATAAAAAACTTATCAAGAAAGGAGAGTAAAAATGGAAAGAATCCTTTTAAAAGAACTTAGAGAAAAAAAGAAACTAACTCAACAAGGACTGGCTGAAGATATAGGGATTTCAACTATCTATGTCCGTAAACTTGAAAAAGGCGTGGTTAATCCAGGAAGAACTACGATGATAAAATATGAAAAATATTTTAACAAAAGTATGAAAGAGCTATTTCCTGATCTTTTTTTTGAAGGTGATGATAAAAAATTTATCAATGCTAATTTAGCTTAAGAAGATCATTATGAATGACATAAAAGAAATGCTCCGAATCTCAGATATTCGTACTGACATTCTAACCATTGCTTTTTGTCTTATAGATGATCCTAAGTATTCCAAAGAAGATGCAGCAGAATCTCTAGTTAAATTCCTAGAAAAAACACGAATTGTAATGAGGTGAACAGAATGCCTGCAAGCGCATTGATCCACCCGCATAAACATATCCCAAGGGGGAATGCGGGCATGGATAAACCAAAAAAAGAATATCATTACGGCAACTCAATAGTGATTATCCACTCACCACTTGTCAACATGAGCAATAAAGAGCAAAAGCAATGGTTCGATGAAGAATGGGAGAAAGGTAATCCTATCTTAAAGGAAATTGCAGCTGCTGTTCATGATTGTTATCAAAATTAACTTTAATAAAAATTTTACATTCTACAACTGAATAAAAATGGAGGAGAACATATGTCGAACAAACCATATTCTTTACACAACCTAAATTTCGAAATGAGAGATGTAAGAATTCAAACAGGGTTCAGCCAAAACGCTCTAGGTAAGGTAATCAATCGTACTCAAAAGCAAATTAGCGAAATTGAAAATGGGTTGGTTGAACCATCGCCTGATTTAGCCATTAAGTGGTTTACAGCTTTAGGTGCTTTTGAACACGTTGATCTAGTTCACTACATATACAACTTGCATCCACTTGCAGCTGCACCTGTTGATCCAAGACTAAATGAAGATTTGGATAGAGCAATTTTAAATCTAAAACAACAAATCAAACATGCTTTAAACTCGATTGACAAAATTGAAGAATGGATATCTGAGCTTAGACCTGGAAGTGTAACGGAAGTACCTATGCATGAATTTAAAGAAATTTATGATTTGGGACCAGGCATGAGAACAACATTATATGCCTTAAATCGAGAATTCGGTATTGATCTAAAATCACTTTCAGATGATTGGACAATAAAATCCTTAGCAACAAGAGTTGCCATGCCAAGATATGAAGAACGAAAACTAGTCAATATTTAGGAGGAAATCATGAAGGAAACTATTAAACTAACAAAATTCCAAAAAGATATGATCACCATCTCAATGAGAAATTTCCGCAACACTCAAAACGGTATTGGTAAAAAGCTGTTTGATATCAGTTATCTAAAAATACAAGACATGAATGAACAAGTAGAGCTTGATGGAATGGAAATGATTTATATTGCTCAATCATTAAGGTTTCAAAGTAAGCAATTTGCTCAAACAGGAAGAAATGAACTTGCAAGGTTATATCGTGGTTACGGTGATCAAATTGAAGAGGTTAGAAAGGCTTTTCAAATGAGGAACATGCCTGAAATTCTAAAAAATAAAAAAGCAGCAAGTGCTGGCACACTCACTGCTTAAATCAAATTCACTACTATGCTTAGGTTGATATAAGTTTATCATTTCTTTGATAATTCGACAAGATCTTTCTAGTTCTTGTCGTCATAGTTAGGAGTGTACTCTACCCCCTTTACCCCAAAAAGAGTATTCATTCCACTCCTGGCTATGACGATGCGAACTTGTTATTAATACATATGCCATTTAAGGACAAGCTATGCATCAATTTTATAAAAAGGAGGTTTTGTTTATGAGCACTCCAGCAGTGTGTGTGTTGTTTTTCGTTGTTGGAAGTTCTTTAATCATGTGGTTTTTAGTTAATGGTTTTAGAAGGAGGAAAGTATGATCTACGAAGTTGATTTTGCAGTAAAAGAAAAAAGCAATATCAAAACGATTTTCTCTACATTAGTGTTTGCCCACACTGTTAGTCAATGTAAAGAACGAGCGTTTGAAATTGCTGAAGAAAGAAATTTAAAAAACTCACAGGTTTATATTCAAGAATTAATTATTCCACAAGACTAGAAATCTGTAAAGGAAGTGAATGGAACAAAATGGAGTTTAGACAGCAGATTCTAGACACTGTCACTGCATTTACAGGACAGAACAATGTAATTACCATCAATGTGGTTTTCGTTGATTTTCTTGGAGATATTGAGTCAGCACTAATGTTATCTCAAATACTCTATTGGTCTGATCGCACTAAATCTAAGGATGGGTATTTCTATAAATCAGACAGCGATTGGTCAAATGAAATAAAACTTAGTAAGTATTCCATCCGAAAAGCACGTTCAAAATTAGAAAAATTAAAAATTATTGACACAAAAGTGAAAAAGGCTGAAGGAAATCCAACTGTACATTACCTGTTGAATAAAAACATCTTTGTTGAACTTTTCATTTCCTTTTTGCGAAATCGAAAAAACAGGATTTCGAAATCAGAAAATGAAAAGTTTGAATCCAAAAGATCTTTAACAGAGATTACTACAGAGATTACTACAGATTATACCACTACTAATAACGCACACATGGGAGAAAGTGACGGGGTGCCTACAACCGACCTTTTACATGGTGATCCTACACACATAACCGTAGGAGAAATATCACATACTCCTGAAAACGAAGGTGAATTATTAGATTATTATATTCATCTTCGCGCAAATGGCTTTTCTTACTCACCTAACGATGTATCGGCTGCTAAAGAGATTCTAAGTGCTGGTGTCCCAGTAGAGAAAGCGAAAGTATGGTTATCTGAATGTTTTTCTGCATACAAGCCCAAACATCCTAGGGATAAGATCAACGGATTGAGCTATTGTGTTGGCTACATCTTAGACAAGCATCAATTGGAACAGAGCTTTAGGGAGGAGGCAGGAAATGAAGCCAAGGTTCACAAGCATCGATCAGGCAATGGAGCATCTTCTAGAAAAAGCAAATCATATGAGGATGCAATGCGAGAGCTTAAATCAGACAGAGACGCTTGGTCATGATTATAAGTGCTCAAAGTGTCAGGATAAGCAATTCATCCTAAAAAAGACTGCTGTATACGGAGAAGATGGAGAGCAACTTAAATGGCCTAATGGAACCTTACGTTTTGAAGAAACTGCTTCGGAATGCGAATGTTTAGAACAAAGCAGAATAAAGACCCGATTCAAAAATGCTCTTATCCCAAACGAATTCCAAGATGCTAGATTTGATAATTTCATTAGGGACTCATTAGTACAAACAACTATGTACAACACCATGACAGATTATCTCAAAAACTTCCAGGAACTGAATAAATCACCGATTAACAGTCTTGGTTTCATAGCTGTATTTGGAGAACAAAGATTAAAACAACTTCCAAGTGATCAAAGACTGATTGCTAAGAGAGAACACAATAATTTTGGTCTCGGAAAGACTCATTTACAGATCGCAGCTGCCAAATGGTTAATGAAAAAAGCTCGAATAGAGGAAAAACTTACTGAATTTGGTGAAGTGAGAATAACCGTAAGAGGTTGTAGGGTCCTTTGTGTATCGGATGTTACTTTCATGGAAGATCTAACGGCAGCCAAAATGGCTGGTGACGGAGGCTTAGAGTTTCGGAGATTGATAGATACAGCTAGTAAATGGGCAGACGTCCTTATATGGGATGATATCGGAAAGAGTAAATGGACTGAAACAAGAGAAGGGTTATACTACCAAATTATCAATGAGCGATACCGAAATAATAAACCCATTATTTTCAGCAGTAATGAAGATAAGGGAACGTTAAGTGAAAAAATCGGTTATGCAGCATCCAGTAGACTGTTCAGCATGACTGATAAGTATTTACTTGAGGTTGAAGGAGAAGATCAGCGATTGAAAAGAAAGGAGAAAGTACATGTGTAAATTATGTAATGGCACAAGAGTTGTTCATGACGATAATCATTCATCAATCACCTTCCATACATGCCCAAACTGTGGACCGTATAAGGAAGGCGCTGAACGAAATGAGAGATACAGACAGGTTAGACATTTAATTGAAATGCACAAGATCCGGTTGGGCATGAAATCAGCATGAACTATCCTCTTTGGATTAGGTTGCATTACACAATGTTTTATCGTTCTAAAAAAACCATTGGTTACACAAAATCAGTTACCAGCGAACAGGATTTTATCAATTTCATCAATCGAATTCCTCTAGAACAATCGATGATCATTAAGTTAGAAGTTAATGGTCGGGAGTACACCATCGATAAACTAGATAAAATTTTTAAAAAAGCAATCTCTCAAAGGGAGGAAGCAATATGAAACAAGGAAAACGTCCAACTAGGGCGCAGAAGAAAATATTAGTTTCAGCAGGTTTAAATCCAAATAATTGGTTAGTTGAAAAAAATCTTATCCACGATCAAAAGTTGCATTTAGTTCATCGTGAAACAGGAAAGCCAAGAGTGATTGTGGTGTGAAGAAATGAAATTAGCCGAAAAATATTTACTTAGTCTTATCAAGAAAGAACCAGTTAAGGTAAGACAAATGATTTCAACAATGGACACTTTGGATCTGAAAACAAAATCTCAAATAACAGCATTAACGTATATGTACGAAAAACCAGAAGATCATGAGCTAAGGAAAGTAATTCCTGTTCATAAATTGGAGGAGAAGATATGAGTATAGGCAAACTTGCTAGGTTCTTTTATAAGTCTGCTAGGTTCCTAGGAGATGTAAATGCAGCACGTAAAGGTACTCTCCATAAGCGCATTGCAAATAGAACCATTAAGAAAAAATTCTTCTAGGAGGGGATCAGCTTGGGAAAAAAAATCCCGTAATTGTAAAGGCTCGCCAAGAAGGATATAACGATGGTTTTAAGATTGGGTTTGAGCAAAGCGCTACATCAGGGAGGAATACTGCAGTACAAATATTAGCTGCAAGATTTAGTGGATTAGAAAACGTCCCAGGTATTGGTCCTAAATTATTAGATAAAATCGTAAAGCATTTCGGCCATGAATATTTTCAGGAGGTACCAGATGAATATAAAGAAATTGTTCGAGATGCAGAAGGTTCTCGATGATCATATTTTACAAGAACAAGGATTAAAGGAAGCACCTTTTGAGAAACGTTGTCTAGCTTTAATTGTAGAACTTGGGGAATGTGCCAATGAGGAAAAGTCCTTTAAATACTGGAAAGTTCCTGAGAAAAGGAAACCTAATATTAGAGCTCTTAGAAATCCAGCTATGATGCCAGAGGATCAAGAATGGTACAATCCCTTGCTTGATGAATACGTTGACTGTCTTCATTTCATTGTTTCTCTTGGTATAACAATTGGTATTGTTCAAGAAAAAGTATTACCAGTAAGTATTGATTGGGAAAATTTGAAAGAGAAACATTTAACCGATTATATCCTAAATTTAATTCGAAAGGTTACTAATTTAATTTATAGAAGAACAAGAACATCTTGGTTTGAAATCTACAAGGATTTCTACATCTTAGGTATCATGCTTGGATTTACTTCTGAGGAGATTGAACAAGCGTATATGGCTAAAAATAAGATTAACCATGAACGCCAGGAATCCGGTTATTAAAATTATGCAGCAACTATCAATCTTTGATGTTATTGAAACTATCCCTCAAGCTGGTGATCGGATTGAAACCAAGCATGGAATGATTAGAATCATTGGCACTCGAAAAGTTTGGAAAACAGATACAGAAATAATTTTATTTGCAGACTCTAAAAAAACCTTATTAGGAATGACGCTAAGTGAATTGCACAGGTACATTGAAGGTGGAGAAATAAGCTAGGGAATTGATGAAAATAGCGAAGGAGGAATAAAATTGGGAATTAATTTTCTTGAAGAAGCTAAAGAAGAAATCAAAAATGAGTGGTTTGAAAACCATGTAGCAGAAATAGAAGGCGAAGAAGGTCTACAAGTCATTCACTGGGGAGAACCAGGAACAAGTATGTATAGAGCTAAGTATGTGTTATCTGGTTACAATGTTTTCATTTCAGGTGATATTGGTGAAGCTGTTTATTCCCTTACATGTGCAGCAACCTTAAAAAATCTTAAGGGATTTAATTTAAGTTATTTCACAGGCAAACTATCTGCTTACTGTGAAGATCGATGGGACTTCAATGGTGAATTAGCAAAGAAACAACTTAAAGATCATTGGGAAGAGTACGATATGTTCGATACTGAAGATGGTCAAGAAATTTATGACGGTATCTTAAATGCTATTAATGAAAGTACATCAATGGATGCTTATCACGCTTGGTTAATGCCTGTTTACAATGATACTTCTGCAGATTCAGAGACAATGGAATGTGTGTGGGATTTTGGTCAAAGAATGCCATATCGTTTAATCGGGTATTGGGTTGGTTTGCAAATGGCTATTGAGCAATTGTTAAGTAAAAAAGAAATGGAGATGGTGAAATGAATAAACAATGGATTGTTTATTGCAGCTCCGTTGATTTGTATTACTTTGACACCTATGAAGAAGCATTAAAAGAATATGAATCTTTAAAAAAAGAATTGATGGCTGAGGGTCATGAAGCAGGTACACAAGTGCATCTTTTAGAGTCAATTAAAGTCGCTACTTCTGTAGTCGATGAAGAAAAAACGAAAAAAGAGGGCAGCCCAAAAGACAACGGTTTTGACTTTGATAATTGGGCGAAATGGGAAGAATTAAATAGCACGATTGAATGGGAAAAATCTTATGAAAAGGAATCATTGCGACAAGGGATGGTTATTAAAACTTTAACGGAAATTATAGCCAGGAATTTAGTTGCTTGGGATACTTCGAAAGATAAACGAGAAGGTTTGCTTCCTGAAATATATTTATGGAACAAGCATTGGTATAAGAAGCTGACTGGTGAAGATTATTTCCAGCATAAAGCCATTAAAAAATTCGGCTTAGATTAATTCGCAATCCAAATAAATACCGAAGGAGTTGAAGGGAATGAAAGAAATAATAACAGTAGAGGAATTCTCGGATTTTGTTAAATTTATGAGAGAATCTACAGGTATGGAGCGAAGAGTATTTGCTGAGGCAGTAGGTGTTAATTACAACACAATTAAGAATTGGGAACAGGCAAAAAGATTACCAAGAGATGTCTATCCGATTATAAACACGATAAGAACTATTGTGAAAACAAGACTTCAAAATAAAAGATTAATAGCATAAAAAAAGCCAAGATCTCTCTCAGCTCGACCTAATCCTATTATAACACGGGAGGGATCTTGGTGAACGGAAATATAGAAAAAATGACAGCTGAAATTGATTTAATGAAAAACGCTACTTATGTTGTAAGAGATGGTAAGTTAACAATTGTAGATGCCCTTCCAACGGGATTCGGCAAACAAATAATTACCTATCAAAACGGAAAGTGGTCCCATTACGACATATCATATTCAAAAAAATAAAGCTTACTGGAACAACCAGGAGCACTAAATGGACGTGTAATAACGTTTATTTAGTGCTCTTTTTATTTTATTCAGGAGGGATAAGAATGATTGCTAAACAGATCACTAAATTTACTCAAGAACTTAATGAAAAAGAAGTAATCAATTTAACCATTAATGAATTAAAGAATTATAGAGCACTTAAAGTTCAAATCGAAAACAAAATCGAACAAAAGAACGCTGGTGTAATCAACCTTTTTCCTTCAGTAAGAAAAGAAGATCAAATGAAAAATGAACTTAAAGTAAAGCAGGTTGAGAGAGCGTTGGAAAATAGTCTTGATTATACAGAAAGAAAGATTGTTGATATGAAATATCTTTCTTCACACGAAGTTAACGATATTAATATATATCTTGAACTTGGTTTGAAGAAAGGGAAATTTTACGAAAAGAAACGGACCGCAATTCTAACGATAGCTACTGCATTAGGAATAATTTAACAGACAAATTTCGAACAAAAACCGGACAAAAAAGGTACCAAATTGGGGACCTTTTTATTTTTTTGTAAAAGTTAACATTTGATTATAAGAAAATATCTCGGAGATGCACCAACTCCATTAACAAGGTGTACTCGAGTGTATCGAATGACTTTGAAGGTTACCGGTTGATTTTACAGGGGGAATAACTGGAGTCTAGCAGTATTGCGCACGATAGCTACGGGGATGCAAAGTGTGAAAGTCCTTTGCAAAGGATGCTGTGAATTGCAGCTGCCTTTCCTATAATCATTGGCCATTCCTCCTGGGTGATTAATTAGGATAGGATAAACCTAAAAATGAACAAGCAAATAGCATAAGGTGGTGCTTAATTTATAAAAGCGTGGTGATTAAATGAATATTGTACAACCAATACGTGATAAAGAATTAATCCAAGAAATAAAGGATTATTTAAAAGAACAGAGCGAACGAAATTATATTCTTTTTCTGTTAGGGATCAACACAGGATTAAGGATAAAAGATATATTATCTTTACGTGTTCGTGATGTAGAAGGTTGGAGCATTTACATCAAAGAAGCTAAAACAGATAAATACAATGAAATTTTTATGCCACCTAAAACTAAGAAAGCAGTACGTGAATATGTAAAAGGCAAGGACAAAAATGAATTTTTATTCAAGAGTCGTCAAGGAAAGAATAAACCAATTAGTGTCAGTATGGCGTATATTATTTTAAGACAAGTTGCTGAAGAATTTGGTTTAGAAAGAATTGGCTGCCATTCATTGAGAAAGACATATGGATATCATCATTATAGAACCCATAATAATGTAGTTGCATTAATGAAAATGCTCAATCATAGCGATCCAGAAATCACTTTACGGTATATCGGAGTGGTCCAAGATGACCTAAATAAGCTACAGAAGAAGTTAGATATTTAAACTTCTCTTTTTTTATGTCTTTTTTCAGTTCATTACAAAAGTATTTATTCAAACTCAATTTTAAAAAGTGGATTGAACATAGATGTTTAAAGGCTTCTAGGAGATCATATGAGTTTGCTTCCCTATGTATTGTAGTGAACTCATTATCATGAAATTAGAGTCGAAATTGAATCGGAACAGGGCTGAAAAGGTTAAATAAGTGTTGTGTAAATAAATTAATTTATATAAGGAGTTGTGATAAAATGGAATAAGAAATAAATGGAAGGGTTGGGGGAGCAATGGAATTTAATCAAAAGGAAATAAAAAGGGCATTAAGAGATTTAGAGAAATCAATAACTTCATTACAGATTTCTGGAGTTAAAGTCTACCATACTAGAGTTAAAGAGTTAATTCAATTAATTACACATAATAAAGTTTTAAGCTATATCGTAGGACCATATTTAGTTATGAAAGTTGATTTTGAAAGTATAGAAAATGCTCCACATGGTGATTGGTTTGACCTTCAACTTCCTGTAGAAAAAGATTTACAAATAGCTTACGCTTTGCAAATAATGAAACGAGCATCAGAAGGAGAATTCCCTATTGAGAATTATGCGTTACAAATATTTGTTGAAAAACGATTTATTGATAATATCAATAAATGGAATGAGCAAATTCTTTTCCCTTGTCTGGATATTTTAATGGACAAGCTAAATGATTTGGTTGAGGATGAGGTTGAGGGGAAGCAAAATGTAGAGGCTGCCTCTTTACAAATTATAAATTATGGCAACATAACTGCTGATCATGGTAATGTTGCTTTAGGGAAAGATATCTCTCAAAGATTAACTATAGGAGAACTTTCAGGTAAAATAGTGAAACAAGCATTAGAACAAGGGGTAATAAATGAAACCCAAGTTGACCAAGTTAAAGCTATAACAGATGAGATCGAGACAGAATTACAGAGTAGCAATCCTTCGGAAGGTAAACTTAAACAATTGGCAACTAGGATTTATGAGACAGGTTCTAAAGGTTTATTAACCCTCACAACTAATGTTATTACAAACCCCAAATGGGGAGAGGCAGTTACTGCATTTTTGATGGGGTTAATACCATGAAAAAATTAAGAATTATTTATAAAATATTAAAAAGTCTTGATGAGGGTAAGGAAGTTAATAAAGGGGATTATGATGTAAAAAACGAAGAATGGGGAGAAATTGCAGAATTAATTCTTGATGAAGAACTGGCAAAAGGAATAACAGTTACTAGAGGAGGACGTGGTAATAAACCTCTAATAGTCTGGTACAATGGTGCAAAGATTACAATAAAGGGACTACAATTCTTGGAAGATAATGATGCACTTGCTTAATTACAATAAATATATGTTTAGAAAAGCATCTCTTAGGATGCTTTTTTTATGGGGTGAATGACAGTTGATTATTGAAGAGTTAACAAGATTTATAAAAAACGGAAATCTAATGAAATTTTATAAGTCGAGAGAGTGGATTTCACTTAGGAAAGAAGCATTGAGAAGAGACAATAATGAATGTCAATTGTGTAAACATAACGGAAAGTATAAGAGAGCTGAAAACGTTCATCACATAAAAGAAGTAAAGACTTATCCACATCTTGCTCTTACATTAGATAACCTGCAATGTCTTTGTATTAGATGTCATAACGAAGTACATGACCGATTGGACCAAGAGAAAAATAAGTTACCTAAATTTATGAACAAGGAACGATGGTAATACCCCCCGGTCAAAAAATTCATCATTTATTTGGGGAACCTTTCAACGGGGAAGGGTGAGGATTATTTAGCTGCGAGCAGTTTTCACTATTAAATTTTAGGAGGTAATTGGAAATAAAGTGGAAGGAGGGAGTGGAAATTGGCGAGAAATAGTAAAGCACAAAGAAAGCGAATCGAAAAAGATTTGTTGAGTCAATTAGAAGAGAAATGGATAACTGGTTCTCACTACACCGATCTTGTCCAAGACTATTTATCTCTTTGGGATGTAAAGAACGAATTGATTGAAGATATCAAAACAAAGGGAATAAAAGTTTCTGGAATGCACGGACCTAAATCTAATCCTTCTATTAATGAATTAAACAAGACAAATGCTCAAATGTTGAAAATTTTATCTGAGCTCGGGTTAAAGGCATCTGCCGAACAGAAAGATGATGACGATGACTTCTAACATAATTTTCAACGAGCATATCGATGCTTATATGCAGCAAGTGAAAATCGGAAAAATTAAAGCATCAAAAGAAGTAAAGCTATTGATTCTATACCTTGAGAAAAAACTAACAGAAGAAAATGACTTAATTTACATCGACCATAATGAGATAAATGCAGCAATCAATCACATTGAAAAATATTTTCCTTTTAAACTCCTACTCTGGCAGAAATTTGTTACTGCATTTGTTGTAGGAATTTTTTATAAAGAAGATGACTCATTAGTATTTAATGAGTTTTTTTTAATGATGGGTCGTGGAGCTGGAAAGAATGGTTTCATTGCAGCACTTTGTTTCTATCTAATCTCCAAGCAGAAAATTAGAAAATATGATGTTGCGATTGTTGCAACTAACCAGAAGCAAGCAAAGACCTCATTTATGGATGTTTGGGAAGTTCTTGATGACCACTGGAAAAAACTAAGTAAATACTTCAAGCGTACTTTAGAAGTAATTGGATTTTATAAAACGAAATCTAAACTTGAATATTTTACAAATAACGCGAAAACAAAAGATGGTCTAAGACCAGGTGCTGTAATCTTTGATGAAGTACATGCTTATGAGAGTGAAGATAATATTAAAGTATTTACTTCTGCATTAGGTAAAGTACCTAGACCTCGTCGTTTTTACATTACAACAGATGGAAATATACGTGACGGTTTTCTTGATCATATGAAAGAGGAAGCAAAAATGCTATTAAAGGGTGAAATAAAAAACAGTCGTTTATTTCCTTTCATATGCAAACTTGATTCTCCAGAAGAAGTTCATGATAAAAGCAATTGGGAAAAAGCTAACCCATCGATAAATTATTTTCCACATCTAAGATTGGAAATGGAAACAGAGTATAATAACATTGAACATAGAAAATCTGCAAAGCTTGAGTTCATGACAAAGAGGATGAACATACCATCACAAGATGCATATGATCTTGTTGCGGAATGGGAAAAGATTGCTGCAACAAATCAAGAAATACCAGATTTAAGAGGAATGGAATCTATAGGTGCTGTTGACTATGCAGATACAACAGACTTTGCTGGAGTAGGATTACTCTTTAAAAAAGGAGAAAAGCGTTATTGGATCCATCACACATTCATTAACAAAAAGTCACTAGACCTGAACAATTTCAAAGTGGATATTGAACTTGCTAAAGAACAAGGCTTAGTAACTATCGTTAAGGATGAAACTATTAAGCCAGAATATATTGTCAATTGGTTCGCTGAGCAAGCTAAAAAATATAAGATAAAAATGATTGCTGGTGATATGTACCGGATCAATTATTTAAAAGAGGCATTTGAAAAGGCTGGTTATTCTAATCTTGTTATGGCAAGAAGTGGTTCTAAAACCCACACGCAATTACAGCCAATTGTAGAAGACCTTTTTGCCTATGGGAACCTTGTTTATGGCGATGATTTGATGATGAGGTGGTACACAAATAACGTCTACATCAAAAGAGATCCTAAACAAAATATTACGTATGAAAAAATTGAGCCACGTCTTAGAAAGACTGATGGCTTTTTTGCGTTTCTCCATGCTTTGCAATTTGATGGAGAACTAAAAGAACAAAAAAATGTAAAGCCGATGAAAGCTATGGTTTTTTAAAGGGGGTGTGAAATATTGGGTCTATTTAGTTTCTTTAAAAGCTGGTTCTCTCCAGAAGGAAATCTCAATGAAGGAATATTTATTGATCTAACTGTGGAATATCATGTTAGAAAATTAGCTGTACAAACTTGTGTGAATTTAATAGCTAATACTTTAACACGTTCTCAATTCAGGACATATGAAAATGGAAAAGAAACTATAGGGAACAATCATTATCTTTTTAATGTACAACCTAACCAGAATCAAAACTCAAGTCAGTTTTTTCATGAATTTGTATCAAAATTAGTTTATGAAAATGAATGTCTAGTAATTATGTGGAGAGATCAGCTCTATGTAGCGGATTCGTTTGAATGTAAAAAATATGCGTTTTTTGAAAACGTATATAGCAATATCGTTGTGAATGGTTACCAATTAAATAAAAGTTTTTCAGAGAGTGAAGTATTATTTTTTAAACTAAACAATCAAAGCATTCGAAGAGTAATAGATGATTTGTATGCAAGCTACGGAAAATTAATTACTGCTTCCATGAATTATTATAAGCGTTCGAATGCTATGAGAGTAAAACTAGGCATGGAGGGTAATTTCTCACAAACAGATGAAGATCAGGAAGTTCGAGAAGAAATGTTCAACGCACAGCTGAAACGTTTCTTAGAAGCAGAAGGAGCTGCTGCATTACCTTTACAAGATGGTATCTCATTGGATGAACTGACCAATTTATCTAATAGTGGTAGAACTAGTCGTGATGTTAGAGCATTAGTTGATGATATTTTTGATTTTGTAAGTATGGGTTTTCATGTACCAAAGGGATTACTCAAAGGGGATTTAGCCGATGTTGGGGCACAAACAGATAATTTTATCATGTTCTGTATTGCACCGATAGCTGAGTTAATTGAAGATGAGGTCAACAGAAAGGTTTATACAAAAGCTGATTATATAAAACGGACATACTTTAAAGTTGATACCAGGTTTATAAAATATATAGATATTGTTCAATTAGCTAACGCACTCGACAAGTTATTATCAAGTGGAACTCATTCAGTAAATGAAAATAGATTTTTGATTGGAGATGAGCCAATTGATGAAGAATGGGCTGATAAACATCATATTACAAAGAACTATATGGAAGTTGAAGAATATATGAGAGGAGGTGAGCGTACATGAAGTTGAAACGTTTTAAGAATGAAAAGTACAACAACATTGCTTCTAGTATTGAACATGAGTTTAAAGCTGAAGCTGTTGGTGATTCCACTGAAATTACCATTTATGGTGATATTGGAGAATCATGGTGGGGAGAATCAATTTCTGCAAACGATATAAAAGAAGCATTATCAAATGTAACAACTGACACTATTGTTGTTCATTTGAACAGTCCAGGTGGAGATGCTTTTGATGGTATTACAATTTACAATCAACTAAAGAATCATGATGCAAAAGTAACGATTTATGTAGATGGTTTAGCTGCAAGTGCTGCGTCTATTATTGCAATGGCAGCTGATGAACTAATTATGAATACTGGATCGATGTTAATGATCCATGAGGCATCAACTTTCACATGGGGAACTAAAACAGATATCAAGAAAACGTTAAACGCTTTGGAAGGCATTGACAAATCTTTAGCTGACATTTATATGACTCGTTATCAAGGGGATCGTTCAGAGATAGAAACAATGATTCAAAATGAAACTTGGTTCACTTCTAACGAAGCAGTTGAATTTGGACTTGCTGATAGAGTTAATGAAGTTGATGAAAATGAAGATGATGAAATTGATTCAGAAGAATTTAAAAATAAGGTTTTAAATAAATTCCGAAATAATAGATCAAAGCAGCCAATCGTTACTAATAAAAACAATCTAATGGGAAAGTTCAAGCGCCAATAAAAGGCGTTTTTAATTTGCCTAAAAACAGGAGGAATAACAAATGAAATATAAAGTTATGAAGTCACCAGAATCTTTACTAACAGTCGATCTTCAACATTTCGCTGTAAAAAATTTAGATAAACTAAAAGCACCTCTCATCGACAATAAAGATGAGCAAGTAAAGGCAATGCAAGACGCATTTGAAAGTGGAGATGCAAAAGAAGTAGCCGAAAAAATAGTTAATAATTTTGAAAACAATCTTGTTAAATTCCAAACAATTATGGAAGACACTATTAAGGAAGCTAACCAAGCAAAGGATGAAAATTGGGATGCACAGGTTTTAGCTTCCCGTGGTGTACGCATTTTGACTACAGAGGAAAAGAAGTTTTACAATGCTGCCATTGAAGTTCAATCATTTGATCAGGTAGATCAGCTAATGCCTCCAACTGTATTCGAACGAGTTTTTGAGGATCTACAAAAAGATCATCCGTTACTTTCTCTTGTAAACTTTACAAGAACAGGTGCATCAACAGCATGGGTATTACGGAAACCAGGAGCGCCTGCTGCATTCTGGGGAGAGGTAACAAGTGCAATTCAAGAAATGGTTGATGAAGGATTTCGAACTATTGAACAAGGTATGTTTAAACTTAGCGGTTTCTTAGTTGTTTCTAAGGCAATGTTTGAACTTGGACCTGAATGGTTAGATCGTTATGTCCGGACATTCATGAAGGAAGTCGTATCGGATGAATTAGAAAATGCAATTGTAAACGGTACTGGATTAAAAATGCCAATTGGTATGTTGAAAAATCCAGTAAGCGCATTAGATCCTGTAAATGGATATGCAGATAAAACACCAGTAGTTTTACCTGACTTTTCACCAGCTACAATAGGTCAAAAAATTCTAGCTCCAACGACAAAAGGCGGTACTCGTCGATATAAAGGAGTAACATTAATCGTTAATCCATTAGATTATGCGACAAAATTCTTTGCACTAGGAGCAAAACAGAAGGATGACGGTAGTTGGACATATGATAATTATTCAGTACCAGGTCTTACAATTGTTCAAGTTCCAGCCGTTCCACTTAATCGAATGATAGCAGGAAACCCGAAGGACTATTTTATGGGAGTAGCAGCCAAACAGACATTAGAGACAACGGATGTATTAAGAATGATTGAGGACCAACGTCTTTACTTAATCCGTCAACTTGCAAATGGTCGCCCGTTAGATGAAGACTCATTCACAGTTTACGATATTAGCGCTCTTGAGCCAGCCCCAACAGTTTGATATTAATCAATAAGATATAAACATTAAATTTTAAAAATAGAGGAGAGATTTACAATGCCATACAAAGTAATCAATTCATTTAGAGACAAGGAACAAGACAATGAGTTATATATGCCTGGTGAAGAGTATCCGAAAGGAGATCACAAGGCTACAAAAGAACGTATTAAAGAATTATCTTCAGTGCATCCCGAGTACAAATATGCATTTATTGAAGAAGTAAAAGAGGAAAATAATACAACGAAATCATCTCCTGAAAAATAATAGGAGGTGATTTTTTGATTACTGATTCCTTAAAAGAGACCCTTAAAGAAGAATTAAAAAGCTACTTAAAGGTTACGTGGAACGATGAGGATACTACAGTTTTTTTGCCACTTATCTCAAGAGGGGTTTCTTACCTAAATGATATTGCTGGCACTCAGTTAGATTATGAAAAAGATGAAAATGTAAAACAATTGTTATTAGATTATGGCAGGTATGTATATAATCATTCATTCGAGATGTTTGAATTTAATTTCAAAAGAGAGCTTTTAAAGTTATCTATTAGAGAAGGGGTAAAGGCTCATGTTGCAGCAAGTACAGAGACCACCTCATGAGACTTTCAATGACGGATTCTTAACATATGGACGCAAAACAACACTACGTTCTCCAACTGGTAAACGGACTGGAGAATCCTTTGCAGCAGAAGGAAAACTAGCATACAAAGAAATGTCATGTCGTGATAGTGATTACCAAATGGCTGGATTGATGGATGCTAGTCTAGATTTAAAAGTAAAAACTTTTTATCCCCCATCTTTTCGAAACATCTCTAAAAGTAAATTAAAGGTAAGAATAGAAGGCGTTGAATTTGATGTTATCAAAGTAGATCCTGATGGGAATAAATATCTTTATTTTTATCTGCAGGAAGTAGGGGTAATACAGTGAATGAGAAACAGAAAGTTAATCTTAAAAAGCAGAATACCTTACTTTATGATAGTTTGTCGTCTCATTTTAATTTACCAATCTATCAAGACGATCTTGCTGAGGATGAATATCCCACAGAATATAATTATTTCCTATTAATTTATGGAGATTGGGAATCAACAGAATCAGTTGGTTCAATATATCAAGAAATATATGTTGTATTCATTTCGGAAGGAAATGATACGGTCGATGAAGATACTTTAGATATCATATCTTTAATTGATTCAAAAGTTCCTGGAACTACATTTAATCGTGCTTTAAAGCAGCGGCTACAAAAGAAGGATACTGACGAGTTTCTTGATCAAGTAACAGTGATTTTTAGAAGGAAGATGTCTTATGAGTGCAAAATATGGGATTGATTATTCAGAGGTCATCCAACTTCATGAAAAGTTTAAGAAAATACCTAATGATGTAGAAAGAACAATTAACGAATTTCTCCATCGAACAGGTGTAGAGATAGTGGTAAAGGAAATCACAAAATTCATTCCGGTGTCTTCAAGAAGAAAGATACATGCTAAAACGAGTAAATGGTCAAAAAGTGAAAAGCATAATTTAGCTATTACCATTAAGGCAAAAGGTGGAGTTGCTAGGAATAAAGGTAGCTTTGGTTATCTTGTCTTTCCAAATGAAGGACGGGGACCTAGTAATCCAATCGAACAACGTTTTATGGAAAAAGGATTAGAAAAAGCAACTCCTAAGATTATAGAGGAGCTAAATGAAAGAATAGATCAAAAAATAAAGGAGGCGTTTGGATAATGCCTACAGTTGTAGAAACATTTGACCCAATGGCCATAAGAAATTCAAGTGTACAATTTAGACAAAATGATGGATCATTTGCACCTGGTACTAAATTCGGTTGTGTTGGGAGTGTAGAAGGAGAAACTACCTTGAAAGAAATCATCAAGATGTGCGAAGGACAAGAAGTAGCAAAGAAAAGCAAACCAGAAAAAATTGATTTAACGATTTCTGCACATATACCTTTGAAGGTAGTTAGAGACTTTTTTGGACTAAAAACAGACAATTTAAAACCAGGTGTTTATTCTTATTCGAAGGATTCCAAAGGAAAGGAGTTTATCCTTACTGCAGATGTAATTGATGAATTTGAAGATGTGACAAAATTAATCGCCTTTCCCAAAGCAGTAAGTGCAACTGGTTTTAAATTCGCAATTGAAAATGGAGCAGATGAAGTTGCGGAAATGGAAGTGGAAATTACTTGTTATCCCGATGAACAAGGTAATTTATATTACGAAGCATTAGTCTCTGAATTATCAGATCCAACTATTGCAGACACATGGCATTCGCAATTTACTTACACACTAGTAGAGGTTCCAATTGTTTAAGAGTAGGTTCTATCCTACTCTTTTTTACGTCGATTTGAGAAGAGAGGAAATGAAGAATGAAAATACAAACAATTACATTAAAAAAGTTTGAAATAGTTAAAGAAAATAATCAATTTAAGCATAAGGTTATCAGCTCTAAGAATGTACCAGCAGCACTTACAAACAAGTCATTGCAACTAGGTAAGGATTTAGGAATCTTACAATCATCTACAATAGCAGATCTTTTGGGATTTAGTGATATCTCATCTGTAAGCCAGAATAGAGAGGAAGTAAAAAAAAGTGTCGCTAACGAATTTGACCCTCTTTGTCTATTCTTGGGTTTAATAAAGACTTTAATATGAGCTTCGATGAGTTCTTAGAAGAATACAATGAGCCTATCGAAAAAACAATGGACACGTTCGGGAAACTTATTGAGGGTTATTTATCAGATGGAACAAATAATTTTGCGAAAGGTTTTCAAAATAGTACTAAAAAAAAGCAGAAAAAGGGCAACAAAAAATATCACCACCAAAGATAAATATTGAATGTGTTGAAGATAAATATGTTCTTTATTGTCTTATATACGGGATAGATAGTGATACTTTTTGGTATAGCCCACTTCAAAATGTAGAGCGGATATTTGAAGGGAAACAAGCTTATGATGGCTGGAAAAATAACCCCAAATAGGAAGGAGGGGGAGTATGGCTAATCAACCAGAAACAAAAGTTAAGTTTAGTATCTTTAACAAAGAGTTTAATGAAGGCATGCGTGAAATGGGACAGAAAAGCGCAACCCTTAGAAAAGAATTTAAGCTACAAGAAGCACAACTTCAAGAAAATGGATCTGAGACAGATAAATTAAAAAATAAATTGAATTATCTGTCACAAGAACAAGAAATCGCAAAGAAAAGAGTTCAAGCAACAGCTGATCAATTAGCAAAAGCCAAAAGTACTTATGGTGAAAATTCAAAAGAAGTTGGCTCATTGACTAATAAATTACTAGATCTTCAAATAAAGGAACAAAGACTGCTTAATGATATTTCTAGGACCAACAAGAAGCTAAACGAGCAAGGAAGTGAAATGTTAGACACAAGCAAGGATGCTAATAAGCTTTCTAGTGCTCTTAAAGATCTAGGAGAGAAGTCAAAAGATGTCGCGAAAAATGTATCTGGTGTCGCAGCAGTTGGGGTTGGTGTAGTTGGGGCTTCAGTAGGAAGAATGGCCTCCGAATTTGATTCTGCAAACAAGAAACTTCAAAGGACAACCCAGTTAACTCAAAAAGAGGTTGAAGAGCTTGGTGAGGTTGCGGAGGATGTTTGGAAAAATGGATTTGGAGATAGCTTGGACACGGTCACTGATGCTGTAGGTCAGGTAAGACGTACTTTAGGAGATTTGAATAAAGACGAACTAAGGGATACTTCAAAAATCGCTATTCAGTTAGAAAAAGATTGGGGCGACGGTGTAAACGAACAATTAAGAGCAGCAAAGGCTCTAATGGATCGCTTTGGATTAAGTAGTTCTGAAGCTTTTGATTATATCGTCCGAGGATATCAAAACAACCTAAATTATTCTGATGATTTTTTAGATACGATTTCAGAGTATTCTACCCAATTTGATGAAGCCGGTTTTAGTGTTGAAGAAATGTTCAACATATTAGCTCAAGGTGAAGAAAATGGTTCTTGGAATTTAGATCAATTAGCTGATGCTGTTAAAGAATTCCGAATTGAAGCAATGCAAGCAAGTGAACGTACAAATGAAGGTTTTAAAAAGATCGGATTAAACGCTGATGAAATGTCTGCTAAGTTCGCAAAAGGCGGAAGTTCGGCTAAAGAAGCATTTGATTTAACTATTTCGAAACTAAAAGAAATTGATGATCCATTATTAAGAACTCAAGCTGGTGTTGAAATATTCGGCACGAAATTTGAAGATGTTGGTGCGGAAGTACTACTTGCCCTAGACCCCACTGTTAAGAAATTAGGTGATATTGAAGGAGCTAGTAAAGCCGTTGCGGATTCAGCTGAAGAGGATTTCGGCCAAAGATTTCAAAGTACAATGCGAAGCGCTTCCGAATCTGTTAAACCTTTAGGCGATATCCTACTAGATGTAGCAGATAGAATACTCCCTAAAATTGACCAATATATTGATCGTTTTTCAACTTGGTTTGAGGAATTAGATCCCAAGGTACAAGAAGCCATTATTAGTATTGGTCTGTTTGTGGCAGCACTTGGACCTTTATTAATGATATTAACTCCGATATTAAATTTATTATTAAAGGTAGGGAAGTTTTTTATAGGAATTCCTGGGTTGATCACTGGGGGAATTAAAGCTTTTGAGCTTTTTAAAGCCCAGATGGAAGAGTGGCGTGACAAAACGGTTATGAAAGTTATTGAAGGTTTTGTATTAATGACTGCTGCATATACAACCGGAAAAAACAAAATGAAGGAACTTGTTAGGAACTTTGTAAGTGAACAAGTTACAAAGTACGAGGAATTTAAACTAAAGGTTAAACAAAAAATTGCCGAAACAGCAGTTGGAGCAGTTTTAGAATTACATCAAATGAAAGTAAAAGCAGAAACAAAAATTCAAGAATTAGTTAATTCAGGAGTTTCTAAGTTTAATGATTTAAAAACAAAAGCAAAAACTAAGTTTAATGAGGTCAAGGAAAATATCTTATCACCAATCGAAGAGGCGAAGGATAGAGTAAGTGAAAAAATCGAGGCTATTAAAGGATTCTTCAGTAATCTAAAGTTAAAAATACCAAAACCTTCACTTCCTAAAATGCCTAAGTTTTCCCTGTCAACAGGCTCAAAAACTGTATTTGGTAAAACCATAACTTACCCAAACGGACTAGATATTACATGGCATAAAACTGGTGGAGTATTTACTGACCCTGTAGTTGCTGGAAATGCTGGATTTGGTGATGTGGAAGAAGGGATTGTTCCCTTTGAAGGACCGCATGCTATGAGAATAGCAAAATTAATTGCCTCAGCACAAAATAAGCTATCTGGAATTTCTAATGGTTTGGTTGACCGATTAATCAGTAATGAGATCTCAATTAAATTATCGGGGAATGTTGAGTTGGATGGAAGAACTGTTGGGAAGCTAATCTGGAAAGATGTAAAAGATGCTATGGATCATAACCAAAATAGAAACATGAGATTCAGAGGGATTATTAATGAAGAGTGAGTTAAACTTCAAAATTGAATATAGTAACGGTACATTCATAGATATGAATGACATTGGTTTGTGGGTTGATTCATTTCGTATTTATTCTCCCGATCTTTCGAGAACTGCACTCGAAATACCAAACGTAGACGGTTCCAAATTAATGTCTACAAAAATTAAGGAAAGAAAAATTGAGATTTCCTTTCAGGTAGAGGCAGATAATCTAAAAGATATGGACAGATTAAAACATTTAATTTTTCAAACATTTTATTGTAAAACAACTTACAAAATCATTCGTGATATTAGACCAGATACTTATTTTTATGCTATTCAGGACGGAGAATACAGTATTGACCATATCACACCAACTGATGGTGAATTCTCAATAACATTAAGCATGCTAGATCCTTTTATTTACGGAAATATAATATCAGTTCCATTTAATCCAGACGGATCTGTTTCAACTCAAATATTAGGTACTGATGAATCTTTTCCAATCTTAAGGGCAACCTTTAATCAAGATTCTACGTTTTTTAACGTAGTTGTTGATGATAAAGATGATTATGTTTTAATTGGCCAACCGGAAACAGTTGAACAAACACTCGTACAAGGGTGGCAAAACGTTCTATATCTTAACGGTGAAACAATGACTGGTTGGGCTAACGGCACATATGTAGACGGTGGAGTTGTTGGTGGAAATATTGTTTCTGATGGTAATCAGTATGTTACGGATGGTTGGGGAACAGGTAATGATTGGCATGGACCAGCAAAAATAATCGGTTTACCTAGGAGTCTAAAAAACTTTCGAATTGATTCTCTAGTTAACTTTGGGGTAAATAACCCAAATCAAGTAGGTCGAGTAGAAATTTATTTACTAGACATAAATGGAGCAGTCATTGGCAAGCTTGCTTTAAAAGATATGCATGGGTACCAATCTCTTGTTTATGGTGAAGCTCGAGTAGGGAATTTTACTAATGGGAAACACATCATTAATTCTTCAGGTCGAAGAAAAGGCGATTGGAATGATTTTAGTGGTATCTTGAGAATCGAGCGACATGATGATCGTTGGGATGCTTACATTGCTCAATTCAACTATGAAACTAGAAAATATGAAAGAACGGTTTACGGTACTACCTACTATGATACAGCTAAGAGTTTTTCTGCAAACCTTGCTCAAATTCAAATCCATTTCGGACAGTGGAAAGCTTATACAACACCTTACCGTTATGGTATTGACTATATCCGTATTATGGAGAAAAATAACACCGATTCAAGTGATGTTGCTGATCTCATTATCAAAGCTGGGGATGAACTAATCCTAGACTTTGAAGAAGGAAAGGTTTATCTAAATGGTATTAGAGCTATGAAACATTTCACTCCAGGAGGGAAGTTTTTTGGTTTGTCACCAGGGATAAGAACCATAGGTACATCACCACAAGGAATAGCAGACATAGAAATGAGATATAGACCTCGTTGGTTGTAGGAGGTGATAAATTTGATATATATCCTTAATAAACTAGGTGAATTAAAGACAATATTATCTAACGATAATCCAAAAGCTTGTCCGTATTCTGGAGATTTATTAATAGAAAAGATTGAATACGGAGAAATGCGTTTTGATTTCGAGGTACCAGCTAATCACGACGATGCAGCTCTTATTGAGCTAGATGATATTGCAGCAACACTTGATTCAAAAAATCAGCTCGTACCATTGAAAATAACGTATATTGATTCTGGTATAGATACTAATGGACAGAAATTAATCATTTTAGAATCAGACAATCAGAGTTCAGAGTTACTTAAACACCCTGTTCGACCAATGACATTGAATGGTGTAACTCAGCGACAAGCTCTAGAACAAGTGCTTGCTGGTTCTGGATGGGAAGCTGGAATAGTTGAATACAGCAATGCGAAGGACTTTGAGGTCTCAGATTATTCTAACGGTGTAAAAGAAGTACATAATATCGTTGATACCTGGGGTGGAGAAGTCCGTTTTCATGTAGAAATAAGTGATGGACGAATTGTAAGAAAAACAGTTGATCTGTATCAAATTCGGGGCAATCAAGAAAGTTATGGTGTAAGAAGGTTTGAATCAGGAAGAGACCTTTTGCAGATCCGAAAACAAACTTCTTCAAGGCAGATTTACACAGCCATAATCGGACTTGGGAAACAAGATGAATCAGGTAGGGCTACTACCTTCACTGAAATCAGTAAGACATTTACGAATGAGAATGGAACCAAAGTGACAAAACCCGTTGGACAAGATTGGATCGGGGATCCTGATGCATTACAGGAATGGGGTTTAAATGGGAAGCATGCTTTTGGATACTACATCAATAGTGAAGAGTCTAACCCTTCTGTCATTCTTGATGAATCTTGGAAATTCCTTCAGCAGAATAATAAACCAAATCCTGTTTTTGTTACAGACGTTGCTTATTTCAAACAGAAAGCTAGGTATGCAGAAGATGACGAGGTTCAAATTGGTGATAAAGTAACGGTATCTGTGCTTGATTTTAACCCTCCTTTAGTTCTTTCAGCTAGAGTATTAGAATTACAGACTTCTAAGTCAGACCCTACAAAAAATAAGGTTGTTTTAGGTGAATATCAGGAATTAAAGATTAAGAGATTTGATAGCATCACAGCTTTACAAAAAGCTATTAAAGATAAACAAGCAAGAATTCCATATCAACCTACACCACCTAACCCTTATGAATCACCTTATTGGGTAAACGATTCTCAAAAACCTAATGTCTTAATGAGATATGACTTTGATAATAAGGTTTGGGTAAAAGCTTCCCCGACAGAAGCTAGTGAAATTGGAGCAGAGACTCCAGAAGGTGCGCAACAAAAAGCTAACAGTGCAAAAGCTGATGCTATTGAGTACACGAATGATCAGATAATCGTAGTAGATGAAAAGATAACAGATGTCCAACAAGAAGTGTGGACAAGAGAACTAGCTATTATTAAGCAAGATACACAGCCAACAGGTACAAATTTTACTGTTGGACAATTGTGGCTACGAACTACAGATGATGTTTATTTTAAGTGGACAGGTACTTCATGGAAACAACTAACACCTAGCTTAACGGACCTGGCAAGTAAAGTTCCTCAATCAACTTATGATAGTAAGGTAGCCGAGTTACAAGCTTTAATTGACGACAAAGCAGATGCTAATACGACCTATACTAAAACAGAAGTTGAAAACAAATTGGAAAGCAAAGTAAATGTAACTACCTATACTACTGATCAAAATGCTGTTATTTCAAGATTGAATAGTGCAGAGACAAGAATTTCACAGACTGAGACTGATATCACTTTTAAGGCAAATCAAACTGATCTAGATACAGTTGCAGGAAGGGTAACAGAGGCTGAATCACAACTAAGTATACAAGCAGATGAAATTGCCACAAAAGTATCATTAACAATCTTCAATGATCTGGAAGGCAGAGTTGATGCAGCAGAAACCAGAATCACACAAACAGAAAGTGATATTAGTTTAAAGGCTGATAAAACTACTGTATACACAAGAACTGAAACAGATACTAAATTAAGTGGTAAAGCAAATCAAAGTTCCCTTGATACTACAAATAGTAATTTAAGTAATTTAGCAACGAGGGTTACAAGTGCAGAAGCAGAAATAAGTGTTAATGCGGAAGCAATAAGTTTAAAAGTAAACCAATCGGATTTTAATTTATTAACAGGTAGAGTAAGTAGCGTAGAGTCAACATTAACCGTACATGGTGATGAGATTGAGGCAAGAGTAACTAAAACTGAATTTGAAAATTTAATTAATTCAGGTAACAATTTAGTTATTGATGGAGGTTTTGAAAAGGATAGTGTATGGGAAGGTTCTATTTGGGGGAATAGCTTAACTACCGAAGAATATTATACAGGTAGTAAATCTTTAAAATTAACATCAACTGGTAGAATACAAGATATACAAGTTGCTAAGATAAAAACAACACCTGGAAGAACTTATTATTGCGAAGTTTATGTAAAGGCAGGTCAAACTTCTTGGACAGGTCAAATTGGCTTGCAAACTTCAATACGAAACACTAGAACTGGCGCTTTAACATATCCTTCTGTACAAAACTTATCTAATGGTGGAGCCCAAACGTGGACTAAATTGTCTGGGTATATTACAATTCCGAACGGTTATGATCAACTATTAGTTAGGTTATCCATAAGAGACACAGTTCCTAGCGGATATATATTCTATTGGGACGATGCTTTTGTAATGGATGTAACGGACTCCAAAAGCGGTTATGATGAATTAGATTCTAGACTAACAACAGCAGAAAGTTCCATAACTCAAAATGCTGAAGATATAACATTAAAAGTGTCTCAAACAACTTACGATACAGATGTTAATAATTTAAAATCCAGAATGGCTTCTGCAGAAAGTTCCATAACTCAAAATGCCAATAACATAACTAGTAAAGTATCTAACACCGATTATAACGGTTCAACTATTGTTTCTAAAATTACTCAATCTGCAACCGATTTAGATGTGCTTGTACAAAACATTAACCTTAGAGGAAAAGTTACAATAAGCGCTTTTGATTCAACACTAGCTACAAAAGTTAATAATGGTGATTCTGCTAAGTCTACAATTGACAGTAATAAATTAGTTTGGGATAGATCAAGCAACATCAATAGTAATGGAACATTCAGCACATCTAAGTTAAGTGGGACTGTTTCCGACACACAAATAGCTAGTGCATCTAAATGGAATAATGCAGAATCGTTATTGAACAGTTGGAAATCTGGCACCACTTTAATTGATGGTGGGATGATTGCAAACGATTCTATCTTTACAAAAAGTTTAGTAGTAGGAAATTTTGAGAATTTATATGTAAATGGAAGTTTTGAAAAAGGAACTGCAGGGTGGAGTGCTACTTCTGTTGCAGAAGTTGTCACAGATGCAACTGCACCGCATGGAACTAAAGTGTTTAGAATTAAATGGAATGGTGGATATAATGACGTAAGACAAGATAGCAATATAGAAGTTGCCGAAGGACAACGATATTATTTTGAAGGATGGTTTAAAGCGTCTACCACAAAAACAGTAAGAACATTCTTTATACAATTCATGGATAAAGATTACAACCATTTAATGTACTCTATTCCAACAGCTACACTAAATACTACATGGAAAAAACTAACTCATCAAATTGTAGTTCCATCTGGTGCTTTATATATGAGAATTGGAGTAAGCGTTTCTGGGCTAGAAAACACAGCAGGATATTATACTTACTTTGATGGCTTATATTGTAGGAGAATGGCAGATAGTAGTTTAATTGTGGATGGAGCTATTACTGCAGACCATTTAAATGTTAACTCTATACAAGCCATACAGGATACTATTGTTGGAGATAATTTGTATGTCGGTAGAAATGCCGCAGAAGGACAATATAGAGGTATTATATTTGGTCAAGGTGGAGTAGGGTTATCAAATTCAGGTGGAACAAATTTAGATTTTGATGGAAGTTTATTTAGTGTACATTCTGAATTATTTATTGGTGGAAATACAGATGCAACAGGTTTTATAAAATCGAGGGTTGGACTTCGTGCTGAAGGTACAGGAAACCCTAGTATTGAACTACGAAGCACATCTGGCGGAACACCTTATATTGATTTCTCAAATGACGCAACTATTGATTACGATGCAAGGATTATTTTAAACAATGATTCTACATTAGAAGTAAAGAATGCTAATCTATTAGTTGCTCAATTATTAACAGTTAACAATATAGTTACAATTAACAGGTCAGGCGATGGTGCTACACTTTTGCATCTCAATTCAGAACGTGGTTGGAGATTCATGCAAAGTGGTGCTGGAGCATCTGCACAATTAGGTCTGAAAGCAGATTCAGATGAAAAGTCCTTCTCTATACTAAATAGTGCCGGTGGAGAAATTGCAAGGTTTCATGGACGTTCTACTGGTGACAACGAAGTAATATTCGGTGGCACTAATGTTAGAGTAAATCCTACAGGCGGAGTAGCTAGATGGATGCGAGATAGTAACGACTATATCCGTCAGGATGCCGGTGGAAGAATTACCTTCTATATGGGTGGTACTGTAAGGCATGCATTCAACGCTGATGGTACAAAAACAGGTGGTACAATTGATATCGATGGAGAAACATTAGGAATGTCACCAGTCGATAGTCCACAAGTTTTATTAACCACTTTAATTACCAATGTTGAGATTGTCGCAAATCAAAAACATGCCATATTTATTGAAGACAGATTTGCAAAAGCAATTACTGAATACGGTGTATTTCCAAGTTGTAATGTGAGAATTGTTGGGAAGGAAAAAGGAATGTTCTATGTAGAAAGTGATACAAATTGCATCTGTGATTTTGTAGTTTATGGCAAACGTGTAGGTTACGAACAAACATATTGGATGGATATATAAAATTAGAATGTAGGAGATGCTAGTATGATCATTAAAATTAATAACAATAAAATCGCACAGGTTATGAATTTGTTATATGATTTTTCTTTAAAAGGAAAACAGTCAAGGCATAGAACAAAATTTATTAATAAGTTAAATGAAGGATTACAAGAGTACCAAGAGGATGTTAAAACTTTGTTAAAAGAACATTGTCATTTAGACGAAGAAGGCAACCCAAAAACAAAAGATAATGGACAAAGTTGGGATGTAAAAGATGTTGATGCTTATGTAAAAGAAAAGAAGGAATTGGATAGCGAAGAGTTTGTAATCGAGGGTGGAAATTACACTGGAGTGTTAAAAACAGTTAAAGAAATTTTGTTTAATTGTGAAAAAGAATTTAGTGGTGATGAGGCGCACATTTACGATTATATCTGTGAAAAATTTGAGGAAGCTGAGGAGGAAAACGAATGATTATTCAAATAACCAATGTAAGTATTAAGTACACCGATGGAAATGTTGAGGGTGCTCAGGTTTATTTTAATGGGTATGACCAGGAAAGAACATTAAATGTAAACGGAAATTTTTCATTAACTAATGAAGAATATGCTGGTAATGAATCGATAGCTGCTCTAACTACAATTGTAAAGCAACGTGTAATTGAAAAAATATCAACTCCAAGCGCTGTATAAGGGCTTTTTTATTTTGCCTAGAAAGGTGGTTTTACCGGTTGGAACAAAAAGATTACGAACGTATAGCCACATTAGAAACCCAACTTGTTACACTAACAAAGACAATTGAGCGTATTGAAACGAAGCTCGATGCTTATAGTGCTAACTTTATTACAAGGACTGAGGCAGATCTTCGTTTTGGTCAAATTGAGAAGGAAATGGATGAAACTAAAAATAATAAACGTTCCAATATAGCATTATGGATAAGTGGCGCAGCTGTTGCAGTCACTTTTTTATTTGGAGTACTAAATTACTTAAAATAATGGAGGATGAATTAGATGAAAAAAGATATTGCTACTTTAATAGGTGGATTTTTAACGGCTTTACTCATGTTTTTCGGAACAATAGGAGTATCATTTGATTGGTTTACTGTGGACAGTATTAATGCATTTGTAGTCTTAATTAGCGCATTTGTTGCTCTGGTCATTAACGGTTATGCCGTATGGAAAAATACATTCGTCACTAAAAAATCACAACAATTTAAAGAAAATGCTTTGAAAGCTCAAGGGATAATCAAAAAATAAGCTACCTAACGGTGGCTTTTTATTTTGTCCAAAGGAGGAAGTAGAATGGCTATTAAAGATATACCAAAATATAAGGATATTCGTAACTCAATTCGTAGAAAAGGTCGTTATCCGTTTGTTGGTACAGCTGTTAAAGATACTCATGTCATTCATCATTCCATGACAGCTCAACATTTAAAAGGATCTAACCCACACTCATTTGCCAATACACATATAGATACAAATGGCTGGCATGGTTGTGCATATCCTTTTGTGATAATGCCTGATGGAACTATTTATCAAACTGATGATTTAGATAGACGTACCTATCATGCAGGTAATACAAATACACGCTCTATAGGAACGTGTCTAGTAGGCGATTTTCGTAAAGAGGGTGCTAATGAAAAACCTACTATGGAACAAATGGTTTCACTGCACCTATTGAACAAAGAGTTATTTAAAGTGCTCCCTAATATGAAGTACGTAAAAGGTCATCAAGAGTGCCCAGGTTACTCATGGAAGAACTGCCCTGGCGATACTTGGAACTTCAAGGATGTAATTGCTGGCAAGGGGATAGACCTAAACAGCAAAAATAAAACTGTGACTTCTTCTAACCTAAAGACAGAAAAAGAACCACGTAAAGTTTGGTATCCATCAAGTGTTGTAGATTATAAATACGGTGTGTATGGCCAACCTGGCACTGATTCATGGAAGGCAAAAGCTTCTGAGTATAAAGGATTTATTCTTGCTGCACGATTCGAACAAATTGTGAAAGGAACTGAATGGGTAAATATCTGGAATGGCCATGAAAACATTGGTTGGATTGATAAAAAGCAATTGTCTATTTTGGAATTTGGGTGGCTGACTGCCTTGCAAGACATTCAAGGCTATTCATATAAGGATCTTACATCTCCATACGGTACAATTAAAAAAGGTGAGCGATTTGCTTTCTTAGAAGAGCATGATAATAAGTACTTGGTCATGTGTTTTAACAAAGCTCTTTGGGTAGAAAAACTGTTTGTTAAAAATGGTTAAATAAAAAAAGAGCTCACTTTTTAGTGGGCTCTAACTGTTCTAACATTTCTAAAATGCCTTTTAACATTTCATATCCTCTAATTCTCTTGTTTGCTTCCTCTGGTGTAATACCGTCTTTCTTTAATTGCTCAATTAACTCTAACCATTTATCATTCATAAAAAACACTCCTATTGTTATTCAGCGAAATCCACTTTCAAAATATCTTCAACTTTTAAATAAAATCTATCACCATGTATATCCAACAATCGGAGTTCTTTTCTTTTATTGTCGACATAATGAATTTTACCAATAAAAAATTTTATATCTCCATGTTCAAAGTAAGTAAAGACAAGTTCTTTATTATATTCCATTGCTTCACAAATTAAAAAGTTTATCTCTTCAAGTTGATGATCATCTAAAATTGGTTTTTCCAATTTATCTAGACTTTTATCAAAATCCCTTAAATTCTGAACATGTTCGGGCATCATAAATGCAGTCCACTTCTTTGTACCTCGATCGCGAATCATAAAATCATCCCTTTTGTATTATCGTGTTACTATTATACGAAAATACGTTCGTGTTATCAATTGAAATCGAACATGCGTTCCTATATAATTTAAGAATACAGAAAAGGAGCTGATAAGATGAATGGTTTATTGAAAACTTCTAGGGAAGAAAAGTTACCAATTGAAATAATGTATATCTCTGGAAAAGGAGACATTTCACATAGAACAATTATTGTAAAACAAATACAAGATGAATATATTAGAGCTTATTGTATTTCTAAGCAACAACCAAGGATATTCAATAAGTCCAATATCTTATCGGTTGCAAAACCAAGAATACGGGATAAAATCAACTATGCATAAAAAGAAACCGCCAATGATGGCGGTTATTTATTTGAACAACTTCCCTAATAAATTTTCCTGTAGCTTTACTAGCTGCTCTTCTTGCAACAGGTTTACCTATAGTTCCCTTTTTTACTGCATTCACATCTCCCAGGAATTTAGAAACCTTATATAAAATACTTCGAATTTTATTGATTGACATCCTCTTCCTCCAATCTTTCATAAAGATCATCTACCGCACAATCTAAATGTAGTGCCAAATCAAACAATATCTTTGCGGAAGGGTAGCTTTTTCCCGTACACCAATTTGATACAGTGTTTAAAGAACACCTATACCTTTCTTTAAAAAATGACCTCGTATACGGAGACTTTTCAATAAGCCATCCAATGTTACTTTTTAACTTATTCATTCTCATCACCAATTAATACATTCTACAAAAGTCAGTTATGACCTTTCAAAAACTCATTTAAATCTTTCACAATTAATTTTGGAGAGACAAGCAAATTTTCCTAAATCATTCATAGGCTATTAACATGAAACCTAAACAGTAGTTTTCATGAAGGGATTATGTATGTGATAAGAAACTACATGAATCCTACCATTTAATTAATGCACCAACAACACAGAATCTAATTAAATAGGGCTAATGCATAAGTACAAGAAATACACCAATTATCAAAAGAAAAACAAAACATGTTAAGAACTTGAAGGGGTGAGAGATAGGTATGAGAGGGAGCGCGAGGGAGAGAAAGGAAAGAGAGAGGGGAAACGATGTGAGGTTGTATTCAGGTCTTTTGCCATCAGTAACGATTAGTGGTCTGTTTGATTTAACACCTCAAATGACAGGTTTGTATGGGGTTGTTTTGGGTGTCGGAGGCTTGGCTATACTTTCACACCTAATTGAAATTAACTCAGCTAAAAATGGCTATAGCAAGCTTGCTTACATCGTTGAATCGATTACTCGTTTTATTTTACCTGTAGGAGCATTTAGTTTTATGGTTTGGGCTTTATTTAAGATTGTATAGGAGGGTTATCAGATGATTAGCGAGTTTATTCAGCGTCAGAAGGCAAAAAGTGACTTGAACAAATGCTTTATGAATGCAGGTCTTTTCCAAACTTATAAAAACAGTGGCGGCAGGCAATTCCATACCACTCCTAAAATACAGTCCATTGAACTTAAAGAAGATTCTACCAAGTATGTTTTTACCCTTTTAAATGGAATGGATCCAAAAGAGGTTATGAAAAAAGAGTATGTTTTTATGCAGTCGTTTGGTTCAAATATCGAATTAGAAGGTGATTTTAAATGCTTCTTTTTGACTATTCACAAAAAGCAAATGCCAAAAGAGTTGATTTATAAGGAAAAAGAGGTATTTGATAACATAAGGAAAATTAAGTTAGGTATTATTTGCGGTCAAGATAGACATGGTCAGTACGTATCTTTCGATATGCTTAAACAACCTCATATTTTAATTGCTGGTGAAACTGGTTCTGGAAAATCTACTCAATTACGATCCATCCTCACAACCTTGATTCTAGCCAAGAACCCGAGTGAATTAGAGCTGTACCTTGGTGATTGCAAAAAGTCAGAGTTTCATATTTTCCGTAAGGTTGAACACGTTAAATGCGTGCTAAGTAATGCTAAGGATATAAAGAAGATGCTGCTACATGTTAAACAAGAATTAGACGAACGAAGTGATTTGACTGAGATTTACGAGGTCAGTCACGTTGATGATCTTCCAGAAGAACATAAGCGACCCTATATTGTGGTCTGTATCGATGAATTTGTTATGCTTCGCAAGGATGAAGAGATCATGGAGATTCTAACGGAGTTAGTAGCAATAGGAAGAACACTTGGAGTTTTTGCTATTCTTTCAATGCAGCGCCCTAACGCAAAGGTACTTGATACTACAATAAGAGCAAATTTGACCGTAAGTATGGGATTCAAATTGCGAGATATAACCGAATCAAGGATTGTAAATACACCATTAGCTCATGAAATTGATGTGAGTGGGCGTTTTATTATGAATAGTGACAAATTATATGAGCTACAAGCACCATTTCTTACTTTAGAAAAAGCTAAACAACTTTTGGATCCGTTTATGGTTGCTAAGGAAGTAAAGGAAGTCTTTTCGGAAGAAAAACTACAAGAAGAAATACCACCACTATATGAAAAGGATGTGTTTTTTGATGCTGACGAAGCGTGACAAAACCATTATTGCTGATTTAAACAGGTTTAGAGTAATGGATCGTGATTCTGTAGCAGAAATTCATTTCAGCAACTTGAAAAATCCTATTTTAGCAGCAAATAACGTGTTATTGCGTTTAGTTCGTGACGGAAAAATACAGCGTTCAAAGGCTTTTACTCCATTTGTTTATTTTGGCCCAGATGTAAATATGAAAAAGAATAGTGCAAAGATTGGTCATTTTCTTGCTATCCTGTCTGTTTATAAGGAGATTCTTCAACAGGGGAAAATTGATACATTCCTTGTTGAACCTAAATACGGTAAAAAAGGTATAGCAGAACCAGATGTCTTCTGTATTTACAGACGAACGCCTTTCTTTATAGAGGTTCAAAAGACAATCTATAGTGAAAAACAAATGTCAGATAAACTGGAAAGGTATGTAGATCTATACCAAAGTGGTGTGATCGCAACTGAATCTTGGCAAAATCCTGAAAAGAGAATTTTTCCACATATTCTAATTATTTCAGAGCAACGTTATGCCGTGGAGAACAATTATCCGTTTCGAATCATTCAAGCCCCATCTTTTACACACTTTTTACAATCCCTAAAACCTAGAGAAAGCAATCAAACAAACCCTAAAATAAGGACTAAATCAAATAATAATGGAACAATAAGAGTAAATATAGGTAATTAATCACCTCCTTATTGTATTTAAAAGTACTAACAGGCAAGCCTTGCTAGTAAATAAAGCCTTTGTTTTTCAGACGGAGGCTTTATTATTAAGTAATTCTTCCTAATAAAATCCCCTAAAAGTTTTATTTTTCATTGACAAGTATTTACAAAATAGAATATGTTCTTTTTATAGACAAGAAATAGAGGGGGGAACTGCATTGAGCTTAAAAGATGTTCTAATCATGGAAGTACCTTCAGGAGCATTAAAAAAAGTAGTTAAAGACAAAAAGGTCGAAGCTAAACTAAGTTCAATTGAGGACATGGCAAACGCATTATCTGACAGCTTGCCTGATGCGGGGAATAAGTTAGCTGACGAGTATAAATTTGCTGGAAGCACGTCTGTTAATTTGAACATTATGATGAAGGGGTTAAGTCAAGAATGGCAAAATCGAGATTTCTTTATTGCACATCTTAAAAAGAAATATACTCCTGCTATTTTTGGACCTGGAATTAGACCTGTTTTGGACACTACTCCAAAATTAATAAATGCTTATGAACATCAAAATAAATTAGTTTTGGCTTTTTCGTTTTTGGGACCGCCAAGACGGGTATTAGAAAACTTCCAGATTGTTGTCAGACGTCCACAATTTGTTGAGTATGTTATTATTCACTTCTCACCCTTTGCAGTGGAAATTCGTTCTAATCCTGATAAAAATAAATTGTTTAGAGATGCAGTGTTAGACATTATGAATGTTAAAGATAAAGAAGATGTTATCTGGGATAGAGCAACGAAACTTACGGATGGACAAGCTAATGAATTAGCTCGAAAATTAGGCGCTAAACTAAGAGCTGCGAAGCATAAAATGATCGTTGGACCTTACGCAACGAAAGAGGTAACAGCGAATACTCAAGTCGATGATTTAGAATCAACGGAGGAGTATCAAAAGGAATTTATAAATCAACCAATGAAGAAGAAGACACTGGTTTTTGAACATACCTATAGCTTTGGGTACACTGAAACGGTTTCTTATGTTGTTACTGATCAAGGGCTGTGGATAAGGTCGAAATCTGGCGAAGAAGTTATTAGGCATATTCTTGACCAGATAATTCAAATAAGATATCCTTCAGATATAGAAACAGATCCGGAAGAATTAATAGAAGATGAAGAATCATTAATAGATTCACCAGAAAATGAAGAAAACATGAATGATAGAGAAGAACTGGTAATAAATATTAAATAAAAGTTCGGAGGTGACCTACTGTGTTATACATCGTTGATGATATTTTGGAAGAAATGGCTATACAAAATGTAAAGCACTTTGCTCCACATTATGTATGCCAACTAGCTGGCACAAATGATCTTAAGGCTGTAACCGATCATTTATTTGAGTTAGTTGGAAAAAAGCTCAAAGTGTACTTTGAGGTTGAATGTCCTGATGGTGATAGTGATTACACAGTAGGTTCACCAAATGAAGTAGAAACGGAGCCTCGAAGATGTTCTATTTGTGACCTGGAATACATTCCAGATCCTGAAAGAATATGGGTGGCCTTTGATTTCCTGCCAGGATATCTAGAGCATGTAAAAAAAAAGTCAGTAAAAATGCACAACCTCAAAGAATTAGTCATGGCGTAAATGGTAAAGAAGAAGTATATGTTAATTCCTCAACTTTAGCAGATCTAATGAATGCTGGAGTTAATTTTAATTTAATTTTTAATAATGGAGATGTGTTAATGGATAGTAGTCAAAAAACTGGTCATCTAATTGGTAATACTTTTGGAGACAATACAGCTTTTCAAAGTAAAGATGTTACTCAGACAAAAACAACAACCACTAATGAATTTTCAAGTGCCTATGCTAATCTAATAAAAGATATACAAGCTATTAACAATGAAGTTCAAAGAGAGCAAGCTACATTTATTGCTGAACAAATAAAATCTGCTTATGAAAACAATAAGAAACCCGAAGCAAAGAAACCCCTAGAACTTTTGAGAAAAGTTCTAGGCGATGTAGGATCAATTGCTTCCATAGCGAGCATTTGTGGAGTTACTTTACTTTAAATTAAAACGAACCTCTGAAAAAGGGTTCGTTTTTTATATATTTAGTTTGTGTATAGGGTACATAAGTGTACCAATATAATCGTCACTCAACCCTAATGTCCGCATATAAAAATGTCAATGATGAGAAGTTCCGCTATTATATCCTCAAGCAAAAAGCAGATGTTTTCCAAGCAATGAAAAGTTTCTTTAGAAAAGATGACAATAAAATGTATGCTTAGCAAGGAAGCCCCAAAAGAAATTGGGGCTCTTTTCATTTTGCCTGCTCGTTTTATAAAAAGGATAGGGGCCCCCTTCACTAAGATGGATCATTTACCATTTGTCATACCAATTATGGGTGTATAATAGGATGTAAGGGTTATTCACATAACTGATTGTCTCTTATGAGGGGGATCACGATGAAAACGGGAGAATTATACAGAACACTTATTGTGGACGATGAAACATTAATAAGGCAAGGGATAAAACATTATATAAATTGGGAACAAGAAGGCTTTCAAGTGATAGGAGAAGCATCGAATGGCCAAGAGGCACTTGAATTAATTGAGTTCACAAATCCGCATATTATCTTAACTGATATTGTTATGCCAATCATGGATGGAGAAGAATTGACGAGAATAGTGAAAGAGAAATATCCCCATATCCAAATCATCATCTTGAGTAGCTTTGGAGAATTCGATTATGTTCGCTCAACTTTCCAAAATGGGGCTATAGACTATATCTTAAAGCCAAAGCTTGATTCTGAAGGGTTGTTAAAGGTATTAAGAACAGCAGTGAGCAAAATACCTGCTTTTCTTGAAACGAAAAAAAGGAATGACAGCTCTCTTTCAGTCACCTATCTAATTGATAAGTTAATTTCGGGTTATCATGATGTTCCTGATTCCGAAATCATTTCTGAGGTTTTTCCACATTCCACTTTTTATTTAATGGGAGTGGATTTTAAGAACCACCTTTCTAACGAGGCTGAGGGCTTTGGTCAATCTTTAAAGGAAAGGCTTTCATCTGCCATTGATGAACAGCTGGAGGATGCTGTTCATTATTGCTTTAATGGTGAGAAAAATGTCTTTGTATTTCTTATTAACATTAATACAAACCATTTTTCAAAGATTCTTACCCTAGCAAACGATTTAGCAAATATCGAGACTGGAACTAGTTTTGCAATAAGCAAAGGCTTCACAGACTTCTCTGAAATTGGACAAGTGTATAAAGAAGGAATAAGAAGTATGCTGCAATATCGTTTTTATTTTCCAGATGAAAAAGTACTAGATCAGAAAAAAATGCCGACAGAGTCTAGCAAGTGTTCCTCATTTAATCTAGATTGGTTTACAGATGAAATAAAGAATGAACGCTTTGAATTTGCTTTCGATTATTTACAGAAGTATGTAACTGAGTTATCAACAAACTTTACAACAGATGTTTTTGAATACAAATCTTTTTTTGAAAACATGATCTTTACCATTACAGTTCTATTGAACAATATGGAGTACGATGTAAAGGAATTAGAAAATAGAAAATTCTCGTATTTTAACTCAATCGATGAAGCAAGCTCTGCAAATGATGTTATTGAACTGTTAAATCAATTTCTTCAAGAAGTTAAAACTATTATTCATGTAAAGGATAAACATTCTTCCAATTCAAATATGAAAATGATTCTAAAATATATCCAAGAACATTATGCTGAACCACTTACTCTTACCGGTGTAGCAAACCACTTTCATTTTAATCCTTCTTATCTATCAAACTATTTTTCAACAAATAATAATGAGGGATTTAATGAATATTTAAATAGAGTACGAATTGAAGAAGCGACAAAGCTATTAATTCATAATACGTTGCCGATTGCAGAAATAAGTGAAACTGTGGGGTATTCAGATCATAGTTATTTTTGTAAAGTGTTTAAAAAGGTAAAGGGAGTATCTCCTAGTCAATATAGAAGAAAACAGTATATGAAGTAGGAGATGTGAATAGACGTGAAGGTATTTCAAAATCATTTTAAACATAACGGGTTATTTATTATTATGTTTTTTGTAACCGTTGTCACGATTATTTCCGTGTCTGTCATTATTACGTGGACGACATTTAAAATGTCTGAGAAATTTTTTATCGACAAGTTTAGTATTACAAATGCAAAAGTGATGGACCAAGTGAAGAAAAACTTTGAGTCCTTTCATTATGCCATTGTCATTGCCTCAAACAATATCTCACAAAGCGGCACGATCAAAAGGATCCTTACAGAAGAACAGAGTAATGCTCAAAAAATGAAGTCTATTTATGATATGGGGCAACAAATAAATTATATTCAATCACCTCTAGAAACGTATGAGGTAGAGATCCTGATTACAGGGATAAATGATTTTAATTTCTCAACTGGACAAACCTATTGGCCGATTACATTTGAAGAATTAAGAACAAATAAGCTTACCGAAAATACGTTAAAGGAACCAAATCGATTGATCTATCAAATCGGTCAAAAAAAAGCTCGGAACTATGAAGCGGCAGACGGCCAATTTATTGTTGTTTCTAAAGCATTAATGGACAGTATTTCTGGAAAAGTATATGGCACAATGTACTTTGTCATTGAAGAAAGTGAATTTAAAACATTCTATAATAGTTTTACAAGTGCTGGAAATGATGTGTTTGTGTTAAATAAATCGGGTGACATCGTTTCTAGTAATCAAACGGATCTCATTGGTCAAAAAGCAGAAGAGTTATCAGCCTATTTAACATCAAATCAAGATGTGACACACAACTATACCATAGGAAAAATTATGGGGGAAGATCAAATTATTTTTACCAAATATCTTCCCTCACTTGATTTATATTTAGTTAATTTAATCGATAAGAAAACAGCAATAAACGGTTTGTTTAATAAAAAACAAATTGTTTTGTTATCAATAGGCATCGTGCTAGTTGCTCTTGTTATTGTCTTTCTTGTATCCAGAAGGGTAACAAATTCGTTATCAACTTTAGTTAAGCAAATCGAAAATACTTCAAAGTACAACTTTGATCAGTATGTATCAATAACAGGCACGTATGAAACAAGACAAATAGGCATGGCTTTTAACTCTATGTTAGATGAGCTTCATGAATACCTGGAAAAGCTTGTATTATATCAAAAAGAAAAACGTCATGCTGAACTTGCAGCCTTACAGCAACAGATAAATCCGCATTTCCTTTATAATACACTCACTTCGATTAAATTTATGGTTCAACAAGGCGGGAAAGCGAAGGCTGAAGAAACAATTAATTCATTAATTTCCTTGCTTCAAAATACGTTAGGGAATGTTAGTGAAACGATTACAATTAAACAAGAAGTAGACAATTTAAAGGCCTATGTATACATTAATCAAATGCGTTACGGTGATCGGATTAAAGTAAACTATTTCGTTTCATCTGATTGTAACCAATACCATATTCCAAAACTGATTTTGCAGCCTTTTATAGAAAACGCCTTTTTTCATGGATTTAATATAAAAACGAATGGATTTATTAATCTAATGATATGGAGGGAAGGAAATACAATAGTATGTGAAGTGATGGATAACGGTGACGGGATGAAGGTTTCATCTGAACATCATCTCCCAATGACAAAACAAAAACAACAACATTTTACTGGAATTGGTGTTCGAAATGTACATGAACGTTTACAGCTCATCTATGGAGATAAATACGGGGTTGAAATTTTTAGTAAGCCAGGTGAAGGGACGAGCGTGAAAATTAGAATTCCTATTGATTTAGAAGATAAATTTACAAATATCTAAAGAAATTACAAATCCCCAACCAGGAAAACGCATACAATTCATAAAAATATCACAAATTTATAAAAATATCTTCCTATAAGTAAAATCTCTAAAAATGCTAATATAAGAATGTAAGTTAGATAGCGCTTACATTCTTGTAAACTAAAGAGATGGGGGTACATGTATGAAGAAGGTATTTGCATTATTTTTAGTTAGTCTTTTGTTGTTAACAGCTTGCTCATCAGGATCGAATGAACAGGCACAAACAGAATCCAGTGGTTCATCAGATCCAAATGAATTAACGATTTGGACATGGGATCCGAATTTTAACGTCAAGGCAATGAATTTAGCAGCAGAGTCATATCAAGCTGAAAATCCGGATTTTAAAATTAACATTATTGAAAATGCTCAGGAAGATGTTGTTCAAAAGCTAAACACAAGTCTAAGCTCTGGTACTACCAAAGGATTGCCGAATATTGTATTAATTGAAGATTTTCGTGCACAAGGCTTTCTTCAAGCTTATCCAGATGCTTTTCTTGAGTTAACGGATTCTTTTAATTCAGAAGATTTTGCTCCATATAAACTTGAACCAACAAGTCTGGATGGAAAAAATTATGGTATTCCGTTTGACTCAGGTGTAACAGGATTATATGTAAGAACGGATTATTTAGAAGAAGCAGGCTACACATTAGAAGATCTTCAAAATATTGATTGGGATAAATATATTGAGATTGGAAAAGCAGTAAAAGAAAAAACTGGGAAATACATGTTATCTCTAGACCCCAACGATATGGGAATCGTTCGGATCATGGTTCAATCAGCAGGCACTTGGTTTACAGAAGAAGATGGTGTTACACCTCAATTAGCTGGTAATGAAGCATTAAAGAAATCATTTGAAGTCTATAAGAAACTTGTTGAAGCAGATATTGTAAGACCTATTTCAGATTGGAATCAATTGTTAGAAGGATTTAATGGTGGAGAAGTTGCTTCAATACCTACAGGAAACTGGATTACAGCATCTGTTAAGGCTGAAGCCTCACAATCAGGTAAGTGGGCAATTGCTCCAATTCCAAGAATTCCGGGTATGGATAGCTCTGTTAATGCTTCCAACTTAGGTGGTAGTTCATGGTATGTACTTGATGTTCCTGGTAAAGAAAAAGCAGCTGATTTCCTTGCAAAAACATTTGGTTCAAATGTTGATTTCTACCAAGATTTAGTCACTGAAATCGGTGCAATTGGGACATATATTCCAGCTACAGAGGGGGAAGCGTACAAGGCAGCAGATGAATATTTTGGAGGTCAAAAAACGATCTCTGATTTATCAAAATGGATGGAGGAAATTCCTCAAATCAACTACGGTTTACACACATACGCAATTGAGGATATCTTAGTTGTCGAAATGCAAAACTACCTTAACGGCAAAGATATTGATCAAGTGCTAGAAGATGCACAAGCTCAAGCAGAAGCACAACTCAAGTAATTTCTAAATAAGCCTTAGGAACTCCCTGCTTCTTCTAGGACAGATTCATGAAGTTTCAGGCGAGAGCTTAAGGCTTTTTCTAACAGAATAAGAAAGTATAAAATTTTGTACTTAGTTTTGGTGTCTAGTTCAAGCGCCTATCGCCTATCAAGCAGGTCATCTCCCTACGATAAGTCAACATCGGTTTGCTTGCGTTTACCGTATTTCCTTTGTCCCCACTTAAACGGGCAGTAAAAAACGACTCAAGGGAGAACAAAGTGTGAGAGTTCACTGCCAGGTAAAAGTCCGATAAGTCAGCTTTATCTCAGGCGATGCTCCTCTTAGTTTGTACGGCGAGACCAAGGCGCTTGCGCTTTTCTAACCATATGTTAAGGAGTGAAAGCAGTTGATACCGACAAAAACGACTCAGACTCAATCTGTTCCAGTGATAAAGCCAAGAAGGAATATTCGCATAAAAAATGCTGTTATTGGCTGGTCTTTTATAGCAGTTGCTACGCTAATGATTGTGGTGTTTTATTTTTACCCAATGCTTCAAGCTTTACTGTTGTCTTTTCAATCAGGTGCCGGCACTAATTTGACTTTTATCGGCATAGATAATTATGTTCGATTAATTAAGGATCCTACATTCCTTACAGCTGTGAAAAATACCGTTTTTTATCTTATTATTCAAGTTCCATTAATGATTCTCTTAGCATTATTTATTTCGGTGCTGTTGAATGATAAAACCCTGAAAATGAAAGGATTCTTTCGTACAGCTATCTTTTTACCGTGTGTGACCTCACTTGTTGCTTACTCCGTTGTCTTTAAATATTTATTTGGTACAGATGGCATTATTAATCTGTTTCTCATGAAGGTTTCGATTATCGATGCACCTATTCAATGGCTGACAGATCCATTATGGGCGAAAATAGCTATCGTTATTGCGATTACATGGCGTTGGACCGGATACAATATGATCTTTTATTTATCAGCCTTACAAAATATTGATCAATCCATTTATGAGGCAGCAAAAATTGATGGGGCCTCTTCACTTCAGCAATTCTTTAAAATTACGATTCCGATGTTAAAACCTATTATTCTATTTACTTCTATTACGTCAACAATTGGTACATTACAGTTATTTGATGAAGTTATGAACATTACAAAAGGCGGACCCGGTAATGCAACAATGACCATTTCTCAGTACATTTACAATTTATCCTTTAAATACACACCAGATTTTGGGTATGCAGCAACAGTCTCCTATGCAATTGTGATCATGATCGTGATCTTCTCTATTATTCAATTCAAAGTGGCAGGTGATCGAAATGGCTAAACTGAAGCGAATTTTAAGCTATGTTTTCTTAGCGTTAGCTACAATCGTCTCTGTATTCCCATTTATATGGATGATTGTTAGTGCTACAAACAAATCTGTTGACGTTACACAAGGAAGATTATTACCTGGTAGTCATTTAATACAAAACTTTCAAAACCTATTAAATACAGTTGATCTTGTACCAGCGTTAGTGAACTCAGCGAAAATTTCAATTACAACAACTATACTATCCTTACTGATTGCTTCTCTTGCTGGATATGGATTTGAGATTTTTAAAAGTAAAGCAAAGGATGTTGTGTTTAATATTTTGCTACTTTCCATGATGATTCCATTTGCAGCTTTAATGGTTCCGTTATTTCGGATGTTCGGTACCATTTCACAAACAGCACCTTTCATGGGGATTGATACTTTAACGGCAGCTGTTTTGCCATCTGTGACAACAGCCTTTCTGATTTTTTTCTTTCGCCAAAGCACAAAAATGTTTCCTAAGGACATTCTTGAAGCTGGTCGTATAGATGGGCTAAGTGAATTGGGTGTGTTTTTTAGAATTTATGTACCAACAATGAAAACAACCTATGCCGCTGCTGCGATTATTACATTTATGGGTAGCTGGAATAATTATTTGTGGCCGCTTGTTGTGTTACAATCACCGGAAAATCAAACAATCCCATTGCTTATTTCAAATCTAGGCTCAGGGTATTCACCGGACTTTGGAGTGATTATGACGGCCATTGTTATCGCTACATTACCGGCAGCGATCATTTTCTTTATCATGCAAAAGCACTTTGTTGCTGGAATGATGGGTTCTGTGAAATAAACATCATTATATGTTGAAAGGAAGAGAGAGTTTATGGCGACAACAACTATTAAAACGAGCACAAAACCAGATATTGGCTGGCTTACGGATTTAAATGTGTTTGCGGTTAATCGACTCCCTGCGCATTCAGTTCATGTTTACTATGAGACGATGGAGGAGGCTGAAAAGTTTTCTGCAATGAGGATGAGATATAACTTAAACGGAAATTGGAAATTTCATTATTCAGTAAATCCGCAAAGTCGTCCAGAGCATTTTTACAAACTAGATGTTGAGTGTCAGGGGTGGGGGGATATTGAGGTCCCTGGACATATCCAGCTACAAGGGTATGGAAAGCCCCAATATGTTAATACCATTTATCCTTGGGATGGACATAATGAAATTCGTCCCCCAGCGATACCGGAAGACCATAATCCGGTAGGAAGCTATGTAAAGTATTTTCATATTCCTGATCATATGAAAAATAAGCAAATTTTTATTTCTTTTCAAGGAGTAGAGTCTGCATTTTATGTGTGGTTAAACGGGGAATTTGTTGGGTACAGTGAAGACAGCTTCACTCCGGCAGAATTTGAACTTACTCCTTATTTAAAAGATGGGGAAAACAAATTAGCTGTTGAGGTATACCAGAGAAGTACTGGCAGTTGGCTGGAGGATCAAGATTTCTGGCGTTTTTCAGGAATTTTCCGTGATGTGTATCTTTACACTATCCCAAAACTCCATGTTTATGATGCCGATATACGTGCAGAGCTAGATGAGACATATACGAAAGGGGCTCTTAAGGCTGATCTTACCTTCATGTCATCTATACCTAGCCATTCAACTGTTGTAGTAGATCTATATGATTCCCAAAATAAATTAGTAGAATCGAAAAAAGAAAATATTGTTGGTGAGGCGCATAACTTTACAATGACTGTGGATGACCCGATGCTTTGGAGTGCAGAAGCCCCATATTTATATACATTATATATTCAGCTGTACAATGAAGCCGGAAAACTTGTAGAAGTCATTCCGCAAAAAGTTGGTTTTAGAAGGTTTGAGCTTATTGACAAGATAATGTGTATTAATGGAAAGCGTATTGTTTTTAAAGGTGTGAATCGCCATGAATTTAATTGTCATAGAGGGCGCGCGATTACAAAGGAGGATATGCTGTGGGATATTAAAACCTTGAAACGTAATAATATCAATGCAGTACGTACCTCTCATTACCCTAATCAAAGCTATTGGTATCAGCTTTGTGATGAATATGGTATTTATGTAATCGATGAGATGAATCTAGAAACCCATGGATCATGGCAAAAAATGGGGAAGGTTGAACCATCATGGAATATTCCAGGGAATAAGCCTGAATGGCAGGACATTGTATTAGACCGTGCGATTTCAATGTATGAGAGGGATAAAAATCACCCATCCATCCTTATCTGGTCATGTGGAAATGAATCATATGCAGGTGAAGTCATATTAAATGTAACACGATATTTCAAATCCGTTGATTCTAGCCGTCTCGTTCACTATGAAGGAGTATTTCACAATCGTGAATACAATGACACAAGTGATATGGAAAGCCGTATGTATGCAAAGCCGGCAGATATTGAGAAATATTTAACAGAAAATCCAGAAAAGCCCTATATAAGCTGTGAATATATGCATGCAATGGGAAATTCACTTGGCGGAATGTATAAATATACTGACTTGGAAATGAAATTCCAGATGTACCAAGGTGGATTTATTTGGGATTATATTGACCAATCACTTATGAAAAAGGATCGCTATGGGAACAAATACTTAGCATATGGCGGTGATTTTGATGATCGTCCATCTGATTATGGATTCTGTACAAATGGAATTGTTTATGCAAATCGAGAGGAATCTCCGAAAATGCAGGAAGTGAAGTTCCTGTATCAAAATATAAAGCTAACTCCAGATCAGGCTGGTGTGACAATCACAAATGAAAATCTATTTTTAGATACATCTGCTTATGATTTAGAGTATATCCTTTTCTTGGAAGGGAAGGAATTGTACAGTAATAAGCTTGATGTGAGTGTAGAACCACAAAGTAAAGGTCGAGTAGAGTTTGATTTTCCTGCGAATTTATTAAAAGATTCAGGCGAGTATTGCATTCATGCTTCATTAAAATTAAAAGAACACACTCTCTGGGCAGATGCCGATTATGAAATCGCATTTGGACAGCATGTATTTACCATGAACAATAACAAAGAAATTGAAATAGAAACAACTGGTGAACTAAGAGTTGCTCATGGTGATGTGAACATTGGTGTTCACGGCAGAGATTTTACGATCATGTTTTCAAAGCAGTTTGGTAGTCTTATATCCTTAAACTATGCAGGAAGAGAAATGATCGCCGTTCCACCTTCACCACTATTTTGGAGAGCAACAACTGATAATGATAGGGGATATCACCAAGATTATCATTCTGGAATTTGGCTTGCAGCCAGCTTAGCACGTAAATGTGTTGGAATGGAAATCGTAGAAGAAAATGAGAGTGTAAATGTAAACTTCACTTATAAATTTTCGATACATGATGAACTTGTAGTGAACATCTCTTATTTTGTTTATCAAGATGGAAGCATCCGCGTTAAATCGGTTTATCATGGTGCAGAAGGTCTCCCGCAGCTTCCAATCTTTGCAGTATCCTTTAAGGTTCCAGCAGATTATAACCAACTCGAATGGTATGCAATGGGACCTGAAGAGAATTATTCAGATCGTTCAAAGGGTGCAAGATTAGGAATCTTTAAAAATAAAGTCGCTGATAATGTGTCAGGATATGTGATGCCACAAGAATCAGGAAATCGAACAGGAGTCCGTCGTGTAAACGTGACAAACAGTAATGGAAAAGGTATTCAAATATCCAACCCGGATAAACCTTTTGAATGTACTATCTCACCATATACAGCATTTGAGCTTGAGAATGCTAGACATCATTTTGAGCTTCCTAATATACATTATACCGTTGTGACAATCACAGGTAAGCAAATGGGTGTTGGTGGAGATGACAGTTGGGGTGCTCCTGTTCATGATGAACACTTATTAATGGCAAATGAAGAGATGGAATTTGAGTTTATGATACAACGAATCTGATCGTATAGAATTCTTAGAGCTTGGATTACCAAGCTCTTTTTTAAAATGATGATGTGACGATGAAAAATAAATAGGAATAAGGTAGAATGTAGACAGTTGAATTGAAAGGGGATACATAACATGACATACAAGGCGAGTGAGAATCGCTATAAGGAAATGAAATATAATCGTGTCGGGAGATCGGGTCTGCTGCTTCCTGCCATTTCTTTAGGATTATGGCATAACTTTGGCGGGGTGGATTCTTTTGAAAATGGGAGAGCAATGTTGCGCAGGGCGTTCGATTTAGGTATCACTCATTTTGATTTAGCAAATAATTATGGCCCTCCTCCAGGAAGTGCGGAGGAAATGTTTGGGAAAATCTTAAAAACTGATTTCGCACCATACCGAGATGAATTAATCATTTCAACTAAGGCTGGCTATCATATGTGGGATGGACCTTATGGTGAATGGGGATCTAAAAAGTATTTAATTGCTAGCCTTGATCAAAGCCTTAAAAGGATGGGCCTTGATTATGTTGATATTTTTTACTCACATCGACCAGATCCAAATACACCGCTAGAAGAGACTATGGGGGCTCTTGATCAAATTGTCCGTCAAGGAAAAGCCTTATATGTCGGGATTTCTAGTTATAATGCGGAACAAACAGCTGAAGCTGTAAAAATATTAAATGATCTGGGAACACCGCTATTAATCCATCAACCTAGTTATTCGATGTTCAATCGCTGGATCGAAAATGGACTTCAGGATGTACTTCAGGAAAATGGAGTAGGTTCGATAGCGTTCTGTCCATTAGAACAAGGGTTATTAACGAATAAATATCTTTCAGGAATTCCTGCTGATTCAAGAGCAGCGAAAGAGAATACGTTTTTAAGTGAAGATCGAGTAACAGGGGATGTAATTAGCAAAGTAAAACAATTAAATGAGATTGCCCAAAACCGCGGTCAAAATCTCGCACAGATGGCTTTAGCTTGGGTACTTCGTGAAGGCAGAGTGACATCTGCATTAATTGGCGCAAGCAAAGTAAGGCAAATAGAAGAAAACGTCGAAGCTCTAAAATCTCTTGAATTTACCCAAGATGAGCTATCACAGATTGAGAGAATACTAGAGGGGTAAAGCTACACTTTGAAACCAGCATAATGCCTGGTTTCTTTTTTTCTATTTAATTAAACGTTTGTTTAAGTGGTTTCTATCATTCAATTCTAAAATTAATTTACAACGGTTTCAGAAAAAAGTATGATTTTTAGAGAAACATAAGACATCATATGAAAACAGGTTACAGGAGTGAAACGATGAAGGAATTGACATTCAAATCTTACGACCAATTTCAACAGTTTATCGAGCATAAAGCTATGGAAAAAGGAATCATGAAGGGACTTCAAGGTGAGGAATTAACGAAATTTAAACTTGATTTTCAAGAGAGAGCTAATGCGATGTGGAAAGAGAATGATTGTGATCATTGGGTGAAAAAGCATGGATATGTCATTATTAATGTATGGAAAGACGGCATCGGTAAAAGAAAAGTTACAAGAGGAAGACCTAGAAAATTGGATTCTGATAAATATTTACATTCCGTTCATGTAAGGCTTGATGATGAGGCTTATCGAAAGTTAACGAATCATTGCCAAGAAAATCAAATTGATGTCTCGGAGGCTATTAGACGTCTAATTAAAACATTATAGAAGAAATCACAAAGGAGATTCAAACAAAATATTTGTTGAATCTCCTTTGTGATTTCATATGAAATTGAAAATGCCTTCAACTATAAGAACTGCCTCGACATCCAGCTTCGAAGACAGGACGTGCAAGTGCAGTCGTTGTGGCAGGGAGACGTGATTTTAGACTGCCAGCGCCTAGCCACAAATGAATTGAAGACAAAGAACGTCTTCTATTCATTTGCCTCTTGTTAGCCTAAGGCTGATCAAGCCGATTACGCTTTTGAATTTATGAAGAAATTGTGAATAAATTTAGACAAATGCCATAATTTGAAAATTACCTCTTTTCTCGGTTTATTTTTTGTGATACATTAATTATTGTAGTTGATAATCAATCTCAACAATTGGAAAAGGCAGATCCAGCAAGCGTCTTTTTTTTGTTATTTGATGATAATGATTATCAATAATTTGTTTACCATTTTGTAGGGCATGTTTATTAAGCTTTATACATATGTGATCACAAACATTTAAATGAAATAGGGCCTTTTGTTTTAGATGATTAAAGTCGGCTTAGAATGATCATTGTTTTTAAGAATATTCACGTTATGAGGGTTATAAATGAGACTATGGATTTTAGGAATTGCAGCTATAGTCCTGTCTTTTATATCGCTATTTATCGGAGCAATTGATATAAAACCGAGTGATTTATTAGATTGGGAATCAGATGAAACACAAATTTTCTTAATAAGTCGGCTACCTCGGTTAATAGCCATTATATTAGCAGGTGCTGGAATGAGTATTGCGGGCTTAATTATGCAGTCTTTAAGCCGAAATAAGTTTGTATCGCCAACAACTGCTGGAACATTAGATGCAGCAAAACTAGGAATCTTAATTTCTATGCTATTCTTTACGAATGTCACATATACGCAGCAAGTGATTTTTAGTTTTGCCTTTGCTTTAGCAGGAACATTCATTTTTATGCAAATATTAGATCGTATCAAATTTAAGGATGTCATTTTTGTCCCATTAATTGGAATTATGTATGGGAATATTCTGTCTTCCATTACAACTTTCTTTGGATATGAAGCCGACCTTCTGCAAAATATATCTTCTTGGCTGATGGGAAGTTTTACTTTAGTTATTGCTGGCCGTTATGAGCTGTTATATGTAAGTATTCCAGCGGTCATCATCGCGTATCTTTATGCGAATAAATTCACAGTCGCCGGAATGGGAGAAGATTTTGCGAAAAATCTGGGTTTAAGTTATAAGCTGGTGCTAAATATTGGCCTTATTCTTGTCGCAATTATTTCTACAACTGTTGTGCTTACTGTTGGGGTTATTCCCTTTTTAGGTCTGATTGTTCCAAATATTGTCTCCCTTTATTTAGGTGATAATTTACGTAAAACCATTCCGCATACAGCAGTGTTAGGGATTGTCTTCTTATTAATATGTGACATTCTTGGACGTATTATTATTCACCCTTACGAGATTCCAGTTAATGTAACGGTGGCAGTGATAGGCAGTGCGATCTTCTTAACTATGCTACTTAGGGGGAGAGCATATGCGAAATAGTACGAAACTAATTTTGTTAGCGGCAATAGCGATAGTGTGTATTTTACTCTATGGCTTTTATGATATAAAAGGCGGCTTTGATTATGCATTTCCAAAGCGTATGCTCCGTGTTTCAGCGATGGTTGTAACAGGGATTGCGATTGCCTATTCGACTGTCGTGTTCCAAACCATTACACATAATCGAATTTTAACCCCTTCAGTTATGGGCCTTGATTCTATGTATCAAGTAGTGCAAACACTCATCTACTTTTTTGCAGGATCTATGTCAGTTTGGGTGTTAAATAAATATCTAAACTTTGGTGCCGCAATTGTTGCGATGGTTGCTTTTGCCATGATTTTATATCGATTCTTGTTCAGAGCGGATAAGCATCCAATTTATTTTCTACTATTAATTGGGATGATTATTGGAACACTCCTGGGAAGCTTTGTCACATTCTTGCAAGTACTGATTGATCCTGTGGAGTATTTAAGTCTCCAAAACCGTTTATTCGCGACCTTCACGAATGTAAAGGCTGAATTATTATATATCTCGATTGGCATTTTGCTCATTGCGTTTATTTACGGGTACCTCATTATGGGGAAGCTGGATGTGATGTCACTTGGCCGTGAAAATGCGATGAACCTTGGCATCAATTATGACGGTATGGTGATGAGGATTTTAATTTTGTCATCTGTACTGATTGCAACGTCTACAGCACTTGTTGGGCCAATTACGTTTTTTGGATTAATTGTTGCCAATCTTGCGTATCAGTATTTGGTGACATATAAGCATTCTATTCTCATATTAGGAGCAAGTTTAATCAGTATTATCGCATTAGTCGGCGGTCAGTTCCTTGTTGAGCATATTTTTGAATTACGCACAACATTAAGCGTTATTATTAACTTTATTGGCGGTATTTACTTTATTTATCTATTACTAAAGGAAAGTAGGGCAGCAGGATGATTGAAATCAAAGGATTAACAAAGCAATTTGGTAAAAAACCTGTTGTAGAAGATGTTACTGTCACAATCGAGCCGGGAACAATTACATCGTTTATCGGGCCGAATGGTGCTGGTAAGTCAACACTTCTTTCTATGGTGAGTCGTTTATTAGAAGCAGATACAGGTGAAGTATTACTGGATCAAAATAATGTGAAAAAGTGGAAATCCTCTGAATTTGCCAAACGTGTATCGATTTTGAAACAAGCGAACTACCTTAATGTCCGACTAACGGTACGTGAGCTTATTGCATTTGGTCGCTATCCTTATTCAAGAGGGCGTCTGACAGCTGAAGATGAAAAATTTATTGATCAAGCAATTGATTATATGAATTTAGTCGAGATGCAAGACAAGTTTTTAGATGAATTATCAGGTGGTCAAAGACAACGTGCTTTTATTGCAATGGTCATTGCACAGGATACAGATTATGTTTTGCTTGATGAGCCTTTAAATAATTTAGATATGAAACACTCTGTTCAAATTATGAAAATTTTACGGAAGCTTGTGGATGAGCTTGGAAAAACAGTTGTCATCGTATTGCATGACATAAACTTTGCGTCTGTTTATTCAGATCGTATCGTTGCATTGAAAAATGGCAGGCTTATGAAAAACGGACCAACCCATGAAATTATTAACTCTGATGCGTTACGTGAAATTTATGATATGGATATTCCGATACAAGAGCAGAATGGATGCAGAATATGTGTGTACTTTAACTCACATACGTAAAAACAAAAGCAGCCTAGAGAAACGAATGAACATGTTAAATGGCTTTCTCTAGGTAATCTTCTAAAAAGTTACAATGTTTTTAATTTTTTACATTTATGTTAAAAAGGTTACAAATACATATTGACTTTAAATCTTTAATGGAGCATAATGATAATGGTTATCATTAACAATAAAAAGATAAAAAGAGGGAGAGAAAACATATGAAAAAAAGCAATTTATTTGTCGCATTGCTAGCAGCTATGGTATTAATGCTTGCTGCGTGTGGTTCAAACGAAGAGGCTACAACAGAAGAATCAACTGAAACAACTGCAGCTGAAGGTCAAGCTGAAGAAACAAGTTCAGCTTCATCGGAAGATGGCCCTGTTTATCCTATGACTGTATCGCCAACAGTTGCTTCAACTGAAAGTGAAGAAGCTGGTTCAATTAATTTTGAAGACGTAACATTTGAAACAATGCCAGAAAAAATGGTCGTATTTGATTATGGCTTCTTAGATACATTAGATGCACTAGGTGTTGAAGGAGTTGTAGGAGTTCCTAAAGACACTTCATTACCATCTCATCTAGAGAAATATTCTTCTGATGAGTATAAAAGTGTTGGTAACTTAAAAGAACCTCTTCTTGAGGATATCGCTGAACTTGCTCCTGATGTCATCTTTATCTCTGGTCGTCAGTCAGCATACTATGAAGAATTAAAAGAAATCGCACCTGTTGTGTTTGTTGGTACTTCTCAGGATGACTATTGGAACACATTCTTATCTTCAGTAGATTTGGCAGCAAAAATGTTTGGTAAAGAAGCAGAAGCTAAAGAATACACTGCAAAGTTTGATTCAGCTTTAGAAGAGATCAAAGCTTTAGCTGGAAACTATGAAACATCTTTAGTAACGATGTACAATGAAGGCAAATTATCAGGTTTCGCAAAAGACTCTCGCTTTGGATACATTTATGATATTTATGGATTCAAGCCAGTAACAGAAGATATCGAATCATCCTCTCACGGTTCTAATTTCGGTTTCGAAGCCATCTTAGAATTCAATCCACAAGTGTTATTTGTGATTGACCGTACAGCAGCTGTTGGAGGAGACTCTAATATTGAGGCTGATATGGAAAATGATATTATTAAGAAAACAGAAGCGTATCAAAATGAAAGAGTCGTTTATTTAGATGGACCACTATGGTATATAAGTGGTGGCGGTTTACAATCTGAGCTTGCAAAAATCGAAGAAATTTTAGCAGAATTAAAATAGAACAATAAATGAGAAAGAGACTGTCTTGAAAGTCGATGATCCATCACCTTCAGACAGTCTTTTCTCATTTTAATAGGCCACTTTACCTAAATAAAGAAAAAATATACGAACTTTTGTTCACCAGTTTATTCCATATGGTATAATGTGAGAAAACAGCTTGGAGTGGTTTCTATTTTTAAGCTAGAGGAAATATTCAAAGGAAAGAGCTCCTCTTTTTTAGAAAAGGAAGAGAGGAGATTAATAGAATTATATAGTCTTAATCTCATCCATACTCCAGATGAAAAATCCTTTGACCGTATTGCGGAATTGGCTAGCCGGATATTTCAAGTGCCAGTTTCTCTTGTTACGGTTATTACAGAGGATAAACAATGGTTTAAGTCATGTGTAGGTCTGACAGGAGATTTATTAAAGGAAAGATCAACAAGACGAGATGAATCAATATGTCAGTATGTTGTTTTAGATGGAAGTCCATTAGTAATTGAAGATACGATGAAAGATAGTCGTTTTATGCATAATCCACTCGTTAAGCAATATAATGTTCGATTTTACGCAGGGGCACCGATTGTGACAAAGCGTAACAATATTATAGGTTCATTTTGTATTATTGATGTCAAGCCGCGCTCTTTTTCTGATGCTGAATTAAAAACATTAGTTGACTTAAGTAAATGGGTCAATACTGAATTAGAGCTTAGGGCAGATTTAATTGAAAGAACAATGAATGAACAATCGATTCGTACTCTATATGAAGTTACGAGCAATAATTCCCTAACGTTTGATGAAAAATTAAAGAGACTACTAAAAATTGGTTGTGACCGCTTTCAATTACCGGAAGGAAATATTTCGAGGATTACCGGAGAAGATTATAAAGTTCTCCAAACGATCACTGAGATGCCAAGTATAAGGAAAAAAGGGGATATCATTCCTCTTAATGAAACCTGTGCGAGAAAGGTATTTGAAAGTCTCGAGCCTGTTCATCTTAGAAAACCTTTTGCTGGGAAAAATCAACCAACCATTATAAGTGAATATGTTGGAGCACCAATTTTTGTCAACAACAATTTTTATGGAACAATTTGCTTTTTTTCGTTGAATCACACATACCGGGTTATTACTAATTCCGATCTTGAGTTTTTACAATTAATGACGCAATGGGTTGGTTTTGAGATTGAACGTTTGCAGGCGGAGACCAAATTAAGGGAAAGCCAGGAGCGGTTCAACCAAATTGCCAATAATATTAAAGAAGCGTTTTGGATATTTGATTTGGAGAAAAAAAAGACCATATATATTAGTTCAGCCTGGGAGGAGATCTCTGGGAGAACGGGTGAGCAATACTATGAAGATGGAACATTGTGGGTAAACACGATATTACCTGAAGATCGCGAAGTTGTAAATGAAAAATTCAGAAATATTAAAAAGAATGAGGAGTTTGAACATAGGATTATTCATACAGATGGTTCGATTCGGTGGATACGGAATCGTGTCGTTCCAATTATGAATAAGGAAGGTAAGATATACAGGCTGGTAGGGGTGGCAGAGGATATAACTGATGCCAAATTAAATGAGGATTTAATAAGGAAATCTGATAAACTCGCTGCTGTTAGCCAGCTAGCAGCAAGTATTGCTCATGAAATACGGAATCCATTGACAAGTGTGAAGGGATTTATGCAACTAAAGCATGATGATATCTGTCCTTTTAAAGACCTTATCTTATCAGAGTTGGGTCAAATGGAGGACTTTATCAATGAAATGCTGATTCTTGCAAATTCTCATCTTGGGATTGAACGTAGTTTTTATCATGTTAATGAGATGATGTCAGATGTATTACTTGCTAATGAGGAACTATGTCAACTTTTTAATATTACTTTTTATTTTGATCCGCGGGTTAATGTGAAGGTTTTATGTGATGAAAATCAAATAAAGCAGGTGTTTCAGAACATCATTAGTAATGCGATAGAATCGATGGCAAATGGCGGGACAATTCATATCCAGATTGGAATGGAAAATGAAGAATCGATTTATATTTTAGTGAAAGACCAGGGGGTTGGAATCGCCCAAGAAAGGATCGCTAAGCTCGGAGAACCGTATTACTCAAACAAAGAAAAAGGCAGCGGACTGGGCTTAATGATTAGTTATAAAATCATTCAAAACCACAAGGGGAACATCTTTTTCACAAGTGAACTTGGAAAGGGAACAACAGTTAAGATCATTCTCCCGCTTGAACATCAAGTATGATAAAACAACAAAAGAGGAGCGAGATAATCGCTCCTTTTGAATACCTCATTAAAGCGTCATTTTCATAATGCGTTCTAAAAAAGAACTCTTTATGAGTTTCAACCACAAATGATAACTGATACCATTATAAATATATCCCATCATTGTTCGGTAAGTTTTTTAGGTAGGCTCTTTTCTAAATGATTGTTGTTTTAAGCTTCTTTACACAAAAACTATTTAGGCTTATTGGAGCTAAAGGTACAAGACTCCTGTGGGAGAAGCGACCCGCAGACACTGGCTTCGAGGAGGCACACCTCACGCCCCACGGAAAGAGAGTATCTGTAGTGGAAATCAACCACTCCAATACTTCTTATAAGGCAACAACATTTATGAAAACAGCCTTTAGGTAAAAAGGCGAAATCTTACGTAAAAAAGATACATTCAATATATTCCTTTTAGCTAACAGGAAATTACTGGCATTTGTCGAATAAGATTTATTGGCAATGTTTAAGGGAGGATCATAGATGTCACATGCACGAGAAGGGAAAGTTGAAATAGATAGTAGAAAAACTTCATCTGAAGTTCCTTATATAGTAGGAATTGGTGCTTCTGCTGGAGGACTTGAAGCCATCGAACAATTTTTCCAAAATATGGATCATCACATCAATGCCGTATTCGTTATTGTCCAGCACATATCACCGAAGTACAAAAGCTTTATACCGGAATTATTATCAAAATCCACTAACATGCAAATAATCTTAGCAGAAGAAGGTTTACGGCTTACAGAAAAAACAGTGTATTTATGTCCGCCAAATCATTACATAACCATAAATGATCAAGGAATTGTTCACCTGGAAGAATATGATATTAGTCAGCCTGTACATAACCCTATAGATACATTTTTAACTTCAATCGCAGCTTATGCACAAACAAAAGCAATTGGGGTTATTTTATCGGGAAAAGGAACGGATGGTACAAAAGGACTCAATGATATACATGAAAAAAGCGGACTTTGTCTTATTCAGAATGAAACAGCTAAATTTATTGATATGCCTGAAAGTGCCATTAAATCAGGGGCGGCAGATTACATACTAAGTCCAAAAGCAATGTCTGAGCAAATTAGACATTATATTGCAGCAAAGCCAATTGATTATACTGATACTGCTTTAAAACAAGTGTTAATGATGATTCATAAAAAAAGCGGGATCGATTTTTCAATGTACAAAAAAAATACCCTGTTAAGAAGAATCGAACGCAGAATGAGCCTAATAGAGGAATCAGTACCGTCACTAGAAGCCTATAAAAATTATCTATTAGAAAACCCGATGGAGATCAGGTATTTACAAGAAGATTTACTTATTGGGGTCACTCATTTTTTTAGAGATATAGAAGCATTTAACTATTTACAGCAATACCTTATTCCCAAAATGGTAGATGAGAATATTCAAAGAGGACGAAATAAAATAAGGATTTGGGTCGCAGGTTGTTCATTAGGGCAAGAAGCATATTCTCTTGCGATATTATTTCATGATGAAATAGAAAAAAGAGGGTGTGATATCGACCTGCAGGTTTTTGCGACAGATATTGATCGTGATGCAGTGAAATTTGCAAGCCAAGGCTGTTATTCAGAGCAAATTGTTTCAACCATCCCGAAACATCTTTTAGTGAAATATTTCGATAAAGAAGGAAGCGATTATCAAGTAAAGAGAGAGATTAGGCATAAAATAGTTTTTGCTCCCCACAACATGGCAAAGGATTCACCTTTTGTCAATTTAGATTTGATAAGCTGTCGGAATGTCATGATATATTTTCAAACTGAGCTTCAGCAACAAGTATTGTCCCTTTTTCATTTTGCACTAAAAGAGAAAGGTTATTTGTTCCTAGGACCAAGTGAAACTATTGGTAAACTATCCAATCTGTTTACTTCAATTAATAATAAATGGAAGATCTTTAGCAATGAAGTGTCAGACATTCAACATGTCTCTCAAGCTTTTCTTACTCCTAAAGAATCTCCTAATCAACAAGGGAAGGATAGAAGAAATTTGGAGCATCTTCGTGAATTGAATCGGTTTCAACACCCAGATGAGCTATACGTTTCTTTAATGGATGAGATATTGCCGCCATGCATTGTGATTAATGAGCATAATGAGGTTCTGTTAGTGTCAGGTGATGCCGGGGAGTATTTGAATCTACCAAAGGGAAAAGTAAACTATAATATCTTCAATATGGTTCCTACTAATTTATCAGTCGCAATCGGGACAGCTATCAAAAAGGCAAGAGAGGAATTAAAAGAAATTAAGTATAATAACCTCCTTATTAATAAAAATGAGAGCAAACAAGTAAAGTTAGTTGTAAAGCCTTTGGAGAGTGCAGGAAAGGGATATATCGCGTTATTTTTAGAGGTTTATCAACCAGACTCTTCTACACCGTTTAAGGTGGATTCATTGATGTTCGATCATGACTCAGCTTATAACCAAAAAATATTTGAACTAGAGCAAGAGCTTTATTATACAAAACAAAGTCTGCAGACAACGATCGAAGAGCTTGAAACGTCAAATGAAGAGCTGCAGTCTACAAATGAAGAATTGATTGCAGCGAATGAAGAATTGCAAAGCACAAATGAAGAAATGCAATCGGTTAATGAAGAGCTTATTACGGTCAATACCGAGTATGAAAAGAAAATTAAAGAATTAACAAATTTAAATAATGATATGGACAATTTGCTTATTAATACGAATATCGCCACAATTTTCTTAGATAAAAACCTTAACATTAAGCTGTATACACCAGAAGCGGTGAAAATATTTCATCTAATAGAGCACGATAAAGGAAGGCCTATATATCATATTACACATCGACTTGATTATGATTCGATTATACAAGATATAGAGAATGTGTTAGTAACAACGAAAGCGATTATCAAGGAATTGCCTTCAAAGGACGAAAAGTGGTACAGCATTAAAATCATGCCATACAGAACAAGTGAAAATTTAATCGATGGCATTGTGATGACCTTTATCGATATATCTGACATTAAGAAAGTAAATCGCGAGCTGCAATTAAGTAAGCAAGCGATTGAGCTTGGACCTGCGAATACTGTCTTTACAGATTTTCAAGGCAATATTGAATATGCTAACAGTAAGTTTGCTAAGCAGCTTGGCTTAGAAGTACAACAAGTAATTGGACGGAAATTAAAGGATATCTATTCTGAATACTTTCAAGACAGTGACTTTGAATTGTATTGGAAAAAAGTCCGTGCTGGTGAAAAGTGGACAGGTGAATTGTCTTATAAAGGGAAAGACGGTAAAGAATATTGGGAGTATCTCTCTTTAATACCTGTTGAGAATGAGGACCATGATGTTGTGCAAATCCTGCGAGTTGGCGAGGACATTACAAGCAGGAAAAGCTCTGAACAAATGCTTATTAAATCTGAAATGCTCTCAGGTATTGGTCAGCTGGCAGCAGGAATTGCCCATGAAATTAGAAACCCTCTAACATCTCTACGGGGATTTCTTCAATTAATGATCCAGACCAACACTTACAGTAAAGAATATGCGGAAGTCATGATGACAGAGTTTATTCGACTCGAGGAAATCATCAATGAATTCCTTGTGCTCTCAAGACAGAAAACAGCTGAATTTAAAGACGTCAATATTAACAAAATTATTCACGATGTATCAAAAATCTGGGAAACACAAGCTATTTTAAATGATGTTACCATTGCAACATCAATAGAACCAATAAATTTTACAGTTAAAGGAATCGAAAATGAACTAAAGCAAGTGTTTATTAATATTGTGAAAAATGGAATAGAAGCAATGGAAGGACGTACAGGTCAGCTCAAGATTGAAACGAAAAAAATAGAAGATAATAGAGTCCTTATACGTTTTCAAGATCAAGGAAAAGGCATACCTAAGGAACAACTCGAAAAAATGGGTGAACCATTTTTTACAACAAAAGAAAAAGGAACAGGTTTAGGGTTAATGGTCAGCTTTAAGATTATTGAAAGTCATAATGGAAAACTAGTTTTTACTAGTGAATTAGACAAAGGCACGACAGTTGAAATTACGTTGCCTTTATCCCACTCTTAAAGGACAGTAAGCTTCAAGATTCCAGAGAAACAAAGAAGATAAGTGGGAACTGCCCGTAAAGGTCCGATAGGTTTCGCTAACCACCAGTGGGTGATGAAGACACCCCCCACTGATGGAAGCCTCACTTCATTCATCTCATTCAGTCGAAACGGTCTAGAAGAGGTATTAACGTCATATAGAAATCAATTGAAGAACGAAGCGCATGTAGTTCGTCAAGAATGACTTCAAAGTGGACGCTTTTTCCACTTTCGATAATGTCTGGTCTGAGAAGGCTTAATAAATCTTGAATTTTGTCCAATTTTCTTGGTAAGTCCTTCATATTGTCTGATGAACTAATTAAATGATAAAGGTCTGAATCTGTTAAAGAGGATTGAAATAACGAGATAATTTCCTTTCTTTGATGCGGTTGTAATCTATTCTTGTCAGTCGCCATTAATTGTTCGCGTAACAATTGAATATGGTGACTGGCCTTTTTTTGATCCTCTTTAATCGGGATGCAAACCACGTACAAATAACCTTCACGGTTTTGAGTAATATACAAATCAAAAGGCTCTAACTTGTTTTCTGCTGTTATCATAGTTGCTTCAAATTTTGTTTTCTCATTAGTAGACAGAAAGTAATGGACTTTGTTTTTACTATCCTGGTCAACTAGATCTAAGAAATTTTTACGTATAGAAAACAGTGTATTTGAGATGGATGAACAAACGAGTATGTTAAGTTCGGAATCAAGGATAAAAGCAGGAACAGGTAAATTGTCTAGAGTAAACATATTGTCCTCCATATCTTCTTCGTAAATTAGGATCCTTAGTGGACAACCTCTTTAAAACGATGAAATTCTTACTCTTTATTCCCTTATAAACCCTTAATTAAACGTTTGTTTAAGAGAAAATGTATTTGTTGATTTACAAAATTTTAACAAAAATCAGGTGGATTCTACTAACTTGCTTCAAATTGTAAAATTCTTCTGTGATATAATGAGGATATGAAATCAATAGAAAGCGTGGATGGTTAATGAAGAAGCTTTCCTATCTATTTATCATTGTAGGTCTTTGTATAGTAGGCTACGCCATTTGGGAAATACTTGATACGAAAATGCAGACATCTCATTCATTAGCAGAAGCTCAAGCAATTGTGAAGTCACCGCCAGATAAAGAAGTATACAAGGAAAAGGACGGGACATTTAAACCGCCAATTGGTGAAGCGATTGGTATTTTACATATTCCAAGATTAGAGGCGGACCTGCCAATTGTAGAAGGAACTGATCCTGATGATCTTGAAAAAGGTGTTGGTCACTATAAAGGCAGCTATTACCCTAATGAACGTGGGCAGATTGTCTTATCCGGCCACAGAGATACAGTGTTTCGTAAAGCAGGGGAGCTGGAAATTGGAGATTCCTTAGAAATTAAGTTACCGTATGGGGATTTTGAATATGATATCATTGATACAAAAATAGTGGAAGCAGATGATGTAAGCATTATTACACTTCAAAATGAAAGGGAAGAACTTCTTCTCACAACATGCTATCCCTTTAGTTATGTGGGCAATGCTCCGCAAAGGTATATTATTTATGCAAAAAGAATATAAAAACAACGATTTAGCTTTGGGTCAACCATCAAGCTAGGTCGTTGTTTTTTTGTTTGGTTTGATTGCAATTTGTATAATTTATGCGGCCACTGCTTCCTTCATAGAAAGCTTTTTCTTATAGACGATTTTAGATAACGTAATACTAAATTCATAGAGTAGAATTAAAGGGATCATAACTAAAATGTCTGATATAAAATCAGGAGGTGTGATAAGAACGGATACAACGATTAGAATAAAGTAAGATAGTTTTCTTGATTTTGCAAGCAGATGTGGATTAATAATCCCGAGTCTTGTTAAAAACATTACAACAGCAGGCATTTCAAACAAAAAACCAAAAGGAAGAGTAAGGTTGATTAAGAAGCTGAAGTACTTTTCAACGGTAAAGAATGTTTCGAATTGAGACCCTGCTAGATTTTGCAAAAAAGATAGAACAATAGGAAATACTAAAAAGTAACCAAAGGCAATTCCTGATACGAACAAAAGAAAAATGCCTGGAATAAACGCTAGTGTTATTTTTTGCTCTTCCTTTTTTAAACCAGGTTTCACAAAAAGCCAAACCTGAAGAGCTGCAATAGGAAGTGTAAAGGTAATGGCTGCTATTCCAGCAAGGGCCATATAGATCCAAAGGATGTCACCAGGCCCTAAAATAGCCAGTTTATCATCTAAATCTTTTACTAAGAAATCATGAATATCTTGAACGAAGAGAAAAGATAGGATAAGAAAAAGAATAAAAGAGCATAGGGTAATGATGATTCTTTTTCGAAGTTCAGATAAATGATCAACCAGATTCATTTCGGTTAAATCCATGTACATAACTCCTTTCTTTGGAAAAGGTGAATACTAAGAAAAAATGCAAGCAGGATTGAACCTGCCCGCATTCATAACGTTTAGCTGCCAGTATGACTTTTGGTCCTATCAATAGCTTGAAGCTTTTTATCCTCAGGTGATGCTGTGTTATCCTTTGAATCATTATTAACTAAATCATTGGTTGCCTTCTTAAATTCCTTTAAGGTTGAACCAAAGGCTTTTCCGATTTCAGGAAGTTTAGATGGACCGAAAATAATTAACGCGATGACGAGAATTAATATTAGACCAGGAATCCCTATGTTTTGTAGCATCTATTTCATTCCTCCTAAAAATAAGTTAAACGATTGGCATTCCGTTTCGTTGAAATGCAGCCGCTTCTAGAATTGACATGCCTTGGCGTTCAGCAAATTCAACTAGCTTGTCCGAGACCGCTGGTGCAAAGGTAGTTGGAGGTGCAGCATGGCCCATTAATCGTTGTCTAGCAGAATTTCGTCGAGCAAAAGGTCCCCAGATGGCGAATGTAATACCCGGAGATTGACAATTAACGAAAAAGGTATTTCCATCTGGTGAAAAGGTAGGACCTGCTAATTCACTGCCATTCAGCCGGTTCTCAGCAAATACATAGACCTCACCCTCAGGAGTTAACCCGATCATTCGATCTGATGCATTTCCGTCTTCTGCAATCCATAAATCTCCCCAAGGTGTAATACAAATATTATCTGGTGATTCTAGATTGTTTGCATCAGAAGATTCATAGAACAGTTCAAGCGTGTTTGTAGCTGGAATATAACGATAGACTCTTCCTTTTCTACTTGTTCCGGCTGATGTGTCATCAAACCAGAAAACACCGCCTGCAAAGTAAGCACCCTCTAAGCGGCTGAAGATAATACATCCTTTTTGCTCAGCTTCAAGAGTTGGTTTTTCTGGATCGACATCCTTCCAAACGATACCGAACTTCTGACCTGGATTAAAGCCGCTAGCATTTGTTCTTCCAACTTCCTCAATAGCAGCAGCTTGAAGCTTACCGCCTTTTTGAAGAGCACCAGGTTTTTGGCTTGTATCATTAGGAATAAATCGATATAAGAAGCTTTTAGAAGCATCTTCTGTGAGATATACATACCCGGTAGCTGGGTCAATGGCCGTAGCTTCATGAGAAAATGCACCCATATCTCTAATAGGTGTTTTGGAAAGCTCATTTTCTGGATCGTTAGGGTCGACCTCAAAAACATACCCATGGCCTTGATTCATCGTCTCTTCACAAGTTAACCAAGTACCCCATGGAGTTGCTCCTCCTGCACAATTGCGAATTGTACCTGAAGAGGATACGTATTCCTTTATCACTTCTCGTTCAGGTGTGACAAGAAGGGTTGTTGTACCACCTGTTTTGTTTTTATCATAAGGATTTTTCCCTTCAACAGGATATTTCGAGTTTTCACTTAATTCATGATTTCTAACGAGAATAGTAGAGTTATGTGGACCGGAAAATGCTGCCATTCCATCAAACATAGCAGGAACAGGACGTCCATCTGAAAGGCTTTCACCTTCTCGAGAAATAATCTTGTAATGGAATCCTTGAGGTAAATCTAATATTCCATTTGGATCTTTTACTAATGGACCATATCCGCCAAAGCCGCTGGTTGCATTACCAGATGCTGCAAAACTCTTATTAGCATTTGCAAAAGAAAAAACACCTGTAGCGCCTAAGGACAATGCAACAGTACTCATTCCTCCAACCTTCAAAAAGTCTCTTCGGTTCATTCTTTTTAGGTTTTTTTCCCCAGTCATGTTAAAAATCACTCCCTATATTTTTGAGGTGATGTCAATGCTGTTTCGTCTATGTACAAGCTATCAATTAGACGTTAATAAAATATAAATATTATGTAAATATTTCATTAACGCAGGAAAACGGGAAAAAAGCACCAATATCGAGGACGTGTCATAGTCCTGAAAAGGTGCTTTTATCCTGCTCTTAACGGGCAGTAAGACCCGCATGAAGCTTCTGATTTTACAAAGAAGGTAGATGGGGCAGTGGGGGATGAAAAAAACCCCCTTGACGGAAGTTTCACTTTATCGAAGTAAAGATAGGATATCTGTAGGAATATCTGCTTCCACTTCAATATTTTCATGTGTTAGAGGGTGGGGAAGAGCAATTTGTTTTGCATGTAATGCCTGTCTTTTTATAAGGTCCTGACTTCCGCCATAAAGGGTATCACCAAGAATTGGATGGTTAATCGAACTTAAATGTACACGAATTTGATGTGTGCGTCCTGTTTCTAATTGTAATGACAAAATAGAAAGATTTGATTTCGGGTCATATTTTTCCACTTTGTAATGCGTAACGGCTTTTTGACCTTGTGGAGAAACTCTTCTTCGTGTGGCATGATGACGGTCACGTCCAATTGGTTTATCTATGGTTCCATTTAATGGTGAAAGTTTTCCTTTTACTATCGCGAGGTATGTTCTTTTGATTTTCTTTACTTGTAAATCCTGATCTAAAATTGATTGTGCTAAAGCATGCTTTGCAAATATGACAGCACCAGAGGTATCCCGATCAAGACGGTGAATGTGCCTGACGCGAATTTGCATCCCTTTTAGTTGATAATAAAAAGCAACCGCATTTGCTAATGTTCCTTTTTGGTCAGGTTCATTTGGATGTGTATCCATTCCAGCTGGCTTATTGACAATCATCAAATGATCATCTTCGTAAAGGGTGTCTACTGACACATTTTCTGGTAATACTCCATATTCTTCTTCTTTAAACAAGTGTAAATATAATCGATCCTTATCCTCTAGTTTATGGTTAACATCGGCGATTGTGTTATTTCTTTTAATAGCTGTTGATCGATTCCATTTTTGGATGAGCGCTTTAGATGCACCAAGTTTCTTGGAAAGAAAAGAAAAAACGGTTTCATTTGCCCATTCCTTAGGAACTGTAACCTCAAGCCATTCACCTATTCGTTTCAACAAAACATCATTCCTTCATCATATTGTGTGTAAAGAAAAGTATACAGAACATCGAATGGATGTACAATCTAGTTCCGGTAACACTTTCCTCTGCAATCTTGAAATCTACTGTGGTATGCTTAGTGAAGTTAAACAGAAGGAAAGAGAAAGGTGATAGAATGAAGGTTGTTGTGGCATCAACGAACGAACAGGAAAATCATATTGCTGAGTTGGTTGAGCAATTATATACAGATATTTTTCCACGATTCTTCCCGGATGAAAAAATAATGGAATTAAAGAACCTTAACGTCCTCCAACCACAGGCTTCTGATCAAATGTATAATGCGACATTAAAGGACGCATTCCAGATTATCTCTAGTCTTCAAGCTTTAATTGCTGTACTGGATTTACTACATGAGGGTAAACATGAAGTCGAGTATAAAGACATATTTGAACGCAATACTCAGAACTTAAATGATTACGGATATTTCTTTCCATTAACATTTTCTCAGTTTAAAGATGCGGAAAGCCAAGAAGGGCAATTTAGTCAATTTATCAGACCGGCAAATCGATATATGATCTAAGTAAAACGAACAGTTTGCTTTGGATGTGAAAAAAATAGACGGGTTTCCCCGTCTATTTTTTTCAAACAACAGATTTATTTTCTTTTTGTTCAACAGATGGTAATTCAGGCTTTTTTTCTTCTTCTTTCTTTTCATCTGACACTAATCCTTTTGTTGCACTCTTGAATTCTGTTAAGGTGCGTCCAAAAGCCCGGCCGATTTCTGGAAGTTTGGAAGGGCCGAAAATGATCAATGCGATAATAAGGATGAGAATTAGGCCTGGAATTCCAATATTAGATATCATCCTGACACTCCTAAGCAATTATTGATCATTCATATAATGGATTAATTCATCACTTTTTCGCGATTTTTTCTCTTTTGCTTATCATGAGCACGGCTATGTGCACGGTTACGGTCTTCCTCAACTTCATTTGATCTTTTTACACCTTGCGGAACTTCATTTGCCTCAACTTTTTTCAAGCCTAAGCCGTCTTTTTCATAAACAAATGAGGCTCTAGTTGAAATAGCGGCACCTGGTTCAGTCACAAATGGGATAACTCGATAATCAGCTTGCCATTTATCCGGAGTAACTGTACAACGGACATAACCGCGATAATTATTAAAGAACTTAATATGAGGGTTTTCCCCTAAAATATGATCGGTATCAGCTCTTTCATCAGACCCATTTCCGCCTGAGGTAATGGAGGTACCGACAAACTCTGCACCGATTTTCTTGGAGTTTGGATTGTTGAAATCTTCCAAAAGATTGGACGCCCAGCTTGCATGAACATCTCCTGTAATAACAATTAAATTGTTCATGTTCTTGCTCATAACGTAATCAATAATTCTTTTGCGTGCTGCCGGATAGCCATCCCAGGAATCCATGCTATAGATTGGGGCGGAGCTTGTCCCAAAATTCCATTTAGCGAAGAAAATCTGCTGTGCAAGTACATTCCAGTGTGATTTTGAACGACCCAGATTACGCAGAAGCCAATCTTCCTGATCCTTTCCAAGCAACGTGCGATTAGGATTTGTTGATTCTTCAGAAGGTGCTTTGTTACCATCACCATTTGCCTGATCATCACGATACTGGCGTGTATCTAATACATTAAATGATGCTAAATTGCCATACGAAAATTCACGATATAGCTGCATGTCCGCACCATTCGGTAAAGAAGATCTGCGAAGCGGCATATGCTCGTAATAGGCTTGATAGGCAGCCGCACGGCGCTTAATAAATTCTTCAACAGACTGGTCTTTTTCAGGAATAATATTCGCATAGTTGTTTTCAACTTCATGGTCATCCCATGTTACAACCCAAGGAAAAGCAGCATGTGCAGCTTTAAGATTCGCATCTGAGCGGTATTGGGCATGACGATTTCGGTAGTCCTCTAGGGTGATGATCTCTGGACCGCTATGAGTCCGAACATTTCCTGTTCCAGATACATATTCATTTGGACCATATTCATAAATATAATCCCCTAAATGGAAGACAAGGTCGAGATCTTCTTTCGCCATATGCTCATATGCTGTATAGTAACCATGCTCATACTGCTGACAGGAAGCAAATGCAAATGTCATGCTTTTTACATTAGCACCAGCTTCAGGAAGTGTTTTCGTTCTTCCAACAGGGCTTAGTTCATGCCCTGATTTAAAACGGTAATAGTAGATATTATTTGGTTTAAGTCCATCCACTTCGACATGAACAGAATGGGCAAGCTCCGGACTAGCAATTTCTGTTCCTTGTTTTACAATTTTACGAAAATCTTCATCTTTGGCAATTTCCCATTTAACACTTACCGGTTCATCTGACATTCCTCCGCCGTTCAGAGGGTCTGGAGCTAGTCTTGTCCATAAAACAACACTATCTGAAAGCGGGTCACCAGAAGCTACACCAAGTGTAAACGGATAGCTTTTAAATTTAGGTGCGGCATTAACTTTTGAATCTCCCAGTCCAATCGAATTTGCAATTGTTAGCCCAAGAGATAGACCAGCAATCTTACCGGCTCCCTGTAGAAAGTTGCGGCGATTAAACTCCTTCTTCTCTAAAATGTCCAAATTCATTTTCTTAATCAATTCATCAATTGGTCTTTCCGTCATCCTTATTTCCCCTTTCTGATAAAAGTATTAAATGGAACATACGAAATTTATTATAGTTTGCTTTTATTAAGGGTTGATAAAGAATTGTTAAGAGTCCCGTTTATACCTTTCAAAAAAATAAGCTATATGAAACGGAACTTTTATACTAAAAAAATTTAATATCTCAAAATATGGAAAGGGGAAATGAGATTATTTTATAAATAGTGACAAAATTCTTAATTATTCTCGGTATTTCACTCCTATATTTTTTTACATTATCTTTAAAAAAAGTTAATACTAAATCGAAAATACGTCATATCCAGTTTTCCTTTTTAGTAAAACATGAACTAAATTTATGAAACATCAAAATGAATTACAGTTTAGCGGAAAAACTATTTTGAAAGAGTAGAAAGTGGTATAGATACATATCGTTATTGAAAGTGTGGTAAAGATTGAGTTTGGATTTTATATAGGGAAAGTTGTTGGAGTCCTGTTGAGAAAGTTGGATGGAAAGAATAGATGATAATTCATTAATAAGTTTCTTTCATTTAGATTGAGATAATATGTAGTAGGTTAAGTGAACATTGGGTTATAAGCCAAACAAGGAATAGAAGAAAAGAACCTCTTCTATTCCTGTTTCCATTCATTTAATAGAGTACGGAGTGCTTCCTGATCTGTATTTCCGCCTTCTGCACGTGCTACTTCTTTTCCATCTTGATAGTGAACAAGTGTTGGTGTTCCAGTGATGCCATATTGATCCCATGCATCTTCATATTCTAATAAATTTAATTGATCAATTTCGACGCCTAATTCCTCAGCAACTGGCATTAAAACAGGTGTTGTGGCTTTACAATGAGAACATTCCGGGCTGAAGAAATAAACAATTGTCTCCTCTTTATTCTCCAGTTTTGTTTCGAGTTCATCTGGAAGGATAATATTCTGGTAATTAGGATCGTCAAGCAGATCAATTGTAGATGGTCTAAGGTCATCCTTCCCATACACATTTCCTTCAGCTTGCTGTTTGTTCTGATAAGTTGTTACAAAGGCTAGTCCGCCAAAAAGGATAAGAATAACTGCTCCAAAAATAAGTAATTTCTTCATTTTACTTACCTGCTTTCTTTAAAATTAAAAGACTTGTGATAAAAACAATCGAAAAACCGATTAACGCTAAAAATGGAATCGTAATAAACCCTAACCAGTTTATGTATTCCCCCGTACATGGCACAATTCCGCAAGAGACAGAATTTTCTCCTAAGAAGTCTATCTTTTGCACACCATAATGATAAATCGAAATACAGCCTCCAATAGCCGAAAGAACGAGTGTATAAAGGGCAATTTTATCATCCTTTTTAAAAACGCCGATTCCTAAAATGATGACAAGCGGATACATGAAAATTCGTTGATACCAGCATAGATCACAAGGTGTATATTGCATAATTTCCGAAAAATAAAGGCTTCCTAATGTGGAGATAAAAGCTGCAGCCCATCCTATTGAAAGTAAATTCTCCATTTGTTTTTCATTTGAGCCTGACATAACATCCCTCATTTTTATTCATATATATTCTAAATTATAATCGTAAGGGTTTTTACTGTAAAAGAATACATATGAAAATGCTAATGTTTTTGAACATTTTTTGAAAATTGGAAATGATTGATGGTTCTTCTTTCAATTATTTTTTGTAATCACCAGCCGCTTTTATCCTAAATAAAATTTTCTAATTATAAAGGAGTCATCCTTTTCTCATACTATATTCGAAAGGGGAGGATGATCTTGAATACATCAACAATTCAAGAATGTATGACAACAAACATAGCGACTGTTTCTTCTACACAATCAATTAAAGAGGCCGCAGCGCTCATGAGTCAAAACAATGTTGGGTCGATTCCAGTTGTTGATAATGGTCAATTAAGAGGGATTATTACTGACCGTGATATTACACTGCGATCAACAGCAGAAGGACTTGATAGCAACACACCAGTATCACAGGTTATGTCAACAAACCTTGTCTCAGGGCACACGAATATGTCTGCTGCTGAAGCAGCAAAAGTGATGGCACAGCATCAAATTCGTCGCCTGCCAATTGTTGAAAACAATCAATTAGTAGGGATTGTCGCATTAGGTGACTTAGCAACAAACCAAATGTCTGACGAAGCAGCTGGACACGCCCTAACAAATATCTCTGAGCACAACAAAACTCAATAACATCTTGAAGAGGTTTGACGTTACTACGTCAAACCTCTTTTGAAATTTATGGATTATTGTATGGAAGTCATTTTAATTATAGGTTCTTTTGCACAAAAACAGTTTAGGTTGATTGGAACAGAAATCAACCAATCCAAACTCTTAATTAAATAGCAACAAAGGTTCAGAAATAAATTTGAAATATATTCCATGTACCTATATATATATTATAATACATACATAGATTATTCAGAGGAGTTGCATGATTAATGATTAAGGCGATTATATTTGATTTTGATGGGCTAATCTTGGATACGGAAACACATGAATATGAAGTATTATCTGAAATTTTTCGTGAGCATGAATGTGAATTGCCTATGGATATTTGGGGGAAATTGATTGGAACAAAGTCTGATTTTAATCCCTATACATATTTAGAGGAACAGGCTCAAAAAAAGATTAACCATTCTGAATTAAAAATCGTTGAAAAAGAGCGTTTTAACAAAAGAATTCAACAAGAAAACGCTAGACCGGGCGTTGTTGACTATTTAGATGCTGCAAAAGAACTTGGTTTAAAGGTCGGTCTTGCTTCAAGTTCAAATTATGAATGGGTTTCCTCACATTTAAGTAGACTAAACTTATTAGAGCGCTTTGAATGTATTCGCACCTCTGATTATGTTGAGCATGTGAAACCAGATCCTTCCTTATATTTGGAGACAGCAAAATGCTTGGGTGTGAAGCCTGAGGAATGTATCGCTTTTGAAGATTCGGCAAATGGTGCACTAGCTGCGAAAAGAGCTGGAATGAAATGTGTTACAGTACCGAATTCAGTAACAAAGGGACTTGAGTTTTGTGAAGTAGATCACCGTGTAGAATCAATGGCTCAAATGGAGCTTAAGGAATTACTTGTCCTATTAGAAGGATAATATATTATGGACAATAGTATAAGAAAAACTAAGCTTTTGCCATTAGGACTTAGCGATAAGCCAAGTTTTTCTAAAAAGGTAAGAAAGTATAAAAGTTTGTACTTAGTTATAGTGTCTAGCTCCAGGCGCCATCGGGGAAGCACAGGACGTCCAAGTGCAGTCAATGCGACAGGACGTCGCGTCTTTGACCTCCTCTAGGGTCTAGTTAAATATGGAATTGAAGGTAAAAAGCACCTTCTATTCCTATTCGCCTTATGCTTGTCGCCTTGCGCTTTTCTAATGTTTCTAGATCGGGAATAAAGGGTAATAACGTACTATTATTGCTAAAAGGAGAACCACTATGTCTGAGAAACTTGATTTATCGAAATTTGAGAAAAAAATGATCATCCGGAATATCCAGGAAAGTGATATTGAGGCCATTATTAATCTTCAAGCAAAATGCTTTCCAGGTATGGAACCGTGGAAAAGAGAGCATTTGGAAAGCCATCTAGATCACTTTCCAGAAGGTCAATTTTGTGCAGAGTTTGAAGGGGAAATTATCGGATCATGCTCAAGTCTCTTACTGAATTTTGATGAATATGATGATCGTCATACATGGGATGATATTACTGATAATGGATACATTACAAATCATGATCCAGATGGATACAATATGTATGGAATAGAAGTAATGGTCCATCCTGATTATCGTCGAATGAAAATCGGTCACCGGCTGTATGAAGCGCGGAAGGATTTAGCTAGAAGATTAAATTTAAAAAGTATTATTATTGGCGGAAGAATCCCGAATTATTATAAATATGCTCATGAATTATCTGCAAGAGAATATGTACAGCAGGTTAGCTTACATAAAATTTATGATCCAGTTTTGTCCTTTCAGCTTTTAAATGGCTTTACCCTTATGAGAATTAATCCAAACTATTTATCAGATGACTTAGCATCCTATCAATACGCAACACTCATGGAATGGAATAATGTAGATTATCAACCGAACACAAAGAGATTTTACAAAACCTCAAATCCAGTTCGTATTTGTGTTGTCCAGTATATGATGAAACAAATTAGTTCTTTTGAAGAATTTGCAAAGCAAGTAGAATATTATACAAATGTTGCCTCAGATGCAGGATCAGACTTTGCTGTTTTCCCTGAAATTTTCACAACACAGCTAATGTCATTTTTAGATGAAAAAGTTCCTAGTATGGCTATCCAGCGTTTAACTGAATTTACAGAGGAATATATTGAATTATTTACAGAGCTTGCAGTCAAGTACAATGTAAACATTATTGGTGGATCACATGTAGTAGAGGAAGAAGAGCAGATTTATAATATTGCCTACTTATTCAGACGTGATGGAACAATTGAGAAGCAATATAAGCTCCATATTACACCAAATGAAAGAAAATGGTGGGGAATTAGCCGCGGTGACCAGGTGAAGGTGTTTAATACAGACTGTGGAAAAATCGCCATTCAAATATGCTATGATATTGAATTCCCAGAGCTGGCGCGAATTGCAACTGACAAAGGAGCAAAAATTATCTTTACTCCTTTCTGTACAGAGGATCGTCAAGGATATTTACGAGTACGCTACTGTGCACAGGCACGTGCTGTAGAGAATCAAATTTACACGGTTATCGCCGGGACTGTCGGAAATCTTCCTCAAACGAAAAATATGGACATTCAATATGCACAATCTGCTATTTTTGCACCATCAGATTTTGAATTTGCCAGAGACGGAATCGTAGGAGAATGTGATCCAAATATTGAAATGGTCATTATCGGTGATGTTGACCTTGAAATTCTCAGACGTCAACGTCAATCAGGCACAGTGAATCAATTAAAAGATCGCAGGAAAGATATATACTCGATACAATATAAGAAATAATAGTGGAAAGCCAACACAGATTAATGAATGAGTTGGCTTTTTTCCATTCATAATGGCGGGAACTCGTGCTAAAATGGCTGAAAAAACGCCAGCAATAGAGGGAAACCGGAGTGGTATGATCCTGTACATTGCAAAAAATCCTATGAAAATATCCTGAAATTTGAAAGTCTTGTCGAATTAAAAATATATTAATAAAGTAAATAAACTAGTTTTATTTCTTCACGCAGTTACAATAAATTGTTTCAAAATAATGTCTTACATTAAATTTAGGTGAATTGCTCGGAATTTGTAGAAATTCAATTATGTGGAAAGTTGTATAATATGCTAAAATTAAGATGAAATTTTAGTATAACTTCTGAAAATATACTCCTAGGAGGTAAAGATGAGCTGGGAACAAAGCTATCAACGTTGGAATAATAAACAAGATTTAGATCAAGAACTACGAACTCTATTAACTAACTTAGAAGGAAATGAAAAGGCTTTAGAAGATTGCTTCTATAAAGAATTAGAGTTTGGAACAGGCGGGATGCGTGGTGAAATCGGACCAGGTACCAACCGTATGAACATATATACAATTCGGAAAGCATCTGAAGGCTTAGCCACTTACATAAATTCTTTCGGTGATGAAGCGAAAAAGCGTGGAGTAGCCATTGCTTATGATTCTCGCCATAAATCACCTGAGTTTGCAATGGAAGCTGCAAAAACATTAGCTTCTCATGGCATTCAAACCTATGTATTTGAAGAGTTGCGTCCAACTCCTGAATTATCATTTGCTGTACGTCACCTTAATGCATTTTCAGGTATTGTTATCACAGCCAGCCACAATCCGCCTGAATATAATGGATATAAAGTATATGGTGAAGATGGTGGACAATTACCTCCGGCTGCTGCAGATACGGTCATTTCCTATGTTAATGACGTAGAAGACGAACTGCAAATCAAGGTTAAGGACGAAAGTGAATTAAAGGCTCAAGGGCTTATCAAAATGATAGGCGAGGAAATTGACCAAGCCTATACAGAAAAACTAACGACAATATCAGTTAACCCTTCCCTATCAGAAGAGGTTGATCTGAAGGTTGTGTTCACACCATTACATGGAACTGCTAATAAACCTGTACGTCGCGGTTTAGAAGCATTAGGTTATAAAAATGTAACAGTAGTAAAGGAACAGGAGCTGCCAGATCCAAACTTCTCAACTGTAAAATCTCCTAACCCGGAAGAACACGATGCATTTACTCTAGCAATTCGTGATGGACAAGCTGTTGATGCAGATGTTCTAATCGGTACTGATCCAGATGCAGACCGACTAGGGGTAGCTGTTAAAAACAATGATGGACAATACGTTGTCCTAACTGGAAACCAAACAGGTGCATTGCTTCTCCACTATCTATTATCAGAGAAAAAAGAAAAAGGGGCATTGCCTAATAATGGTGTCGTCCTAAAAACAATTGTTACGTCTGAAATCGGTAGAGAAATCGCAAGATCATTTGGTCTTGACACAATTGATACATTAACAGGCTTCAAATTTATTGGAGAGAAAATCAATGAATATGAGCGTACAGGTCAGTATCAATTTCAGTTTGGCTATGAAGAAAGCTATGGTTATTTAATTGGTGATTTTGCTCGTGATAAAGATGCTGTGCAGGCTGCATTATTATCAGTTGAAGTAGCAGCTTATTATAAAAAGAAAGGCCTTACTATGTATCAAGGCTTACTTGAAATTTTTAAAGAGTATGGCTATTACAAGGAAGGGCTGCAGTCTCTGACTTTAAAAGGAAAAGAAGGGGCCGAGCAAATTCAAAGCATTCTTCAATCATTTAGAACAAACCCACCTGCAGAAGTAGCAGGTAAAAAGATTGTTGCAATTGAGGATTATAAGAGCAGTGAGCGTCAAGATGTGGTATCAGGTACTAAAGAGGAAATCAACTTACCTGGTTCAAACGTATTAAAATATATCCTTGATGATCAGTCATGGTTCTGTGTAAGACCATCCGGAACTGAACCGAAAGCTAAGTTCTATTTTGGAGTGAAAGGTGAAACACTTGAACAAAGTGAACAAGAATTAGCAGCATTAGAAGCAGGCGTAATGGATAAGGTAAATGAATTAATTGCAGCATTAACAAACTAAATTTCTTACAAAAGCGGACATCACATCATGTCCGCTTTTTTTAACAGATAAGAAAATATAAAATTTTGTACTCAGTTTTAGTAGTAGCTCCGAAGCACAGGACGGCAACTTCAGTCGTTGCATCAGGATGTTGCGGTTTTAGACTGCTAACGCCTATCGCCTATCAAACTTTAGATCATCTCCCTAGGATAAGTCAACATCGGTTCGCTGCGCTTACCGTGTTTCCTAAATCTTTAGTCGATGCTCCTCTTAGTTTGTAAGGCGATGGCCAAGGCGCTTACGCTTTTCTTAAGGAGAGATCATAGTATGAACCCTATTCAACATCAAATAGGTACCATTTTTATCCCCGTTTCTAATATTGAAAAAGCAAGAGATTGGTATTGTCGTGTATTTGACTTTCCAAATGATCATGAGATTTTATTTAACCATCTATTCGTATTGCCCATGACAAACGGAACAGATATCGTCCTCGATAGTAAGATTTTTTCTCATGAAGCCGTTTATAAAACCCCGGCATGCCATTTTAATACAAAGGATATTAAAGCGGCGTATAATTATCTTAAGGCCAAAGATGTGAACATCATTACTGAAATTGAACATAATCATTGGTTTAACTTTAAAGACCCGGATGGAAATGTCCTTATGGTTTGCCAGTGTTAAATGATTAAATAGCCTAGGGCTATTTTTTTTGCCTTGGAAATTTATCATTTTAAGAATCATGGATGTTCTCTGACATCCAGCTGAAGCACTGGAAGTGGTGACAGGACGTCCAGATTTTAGACTGCCTCTAGGGTCTAGAAGACAAAGAACGTCTTCTTATTCATTTTGCGTCTTATTTGCCTGAGGCTGTTCAAGGCGCTTGCGCTTTTCTTATAATATCAGAATTTATAAGTTTTGTACTTAGTTTCGGTGTCTAGCTCCAGCGCCCAGCAACTAGTGAACTTCACACTCCTCCTTACGATAAGTCAACATCGAATCGCTATCGCTCTTCGTGTTTCCTTTATCTCATACGGAGTGCTCCAGTTCATACGTTGCTGAACGGGCGCTTGCGCTTTTCTTAAGTACTCCAAAGGTCGTAGAAAAAATTCAGTCAGAAAGAGAAGTTCGCGGGGAAAGAGTTGTTGATATAATAGTAATAAGAAAAATAGGGAGCAGAGTCAATGACTGGAAAAGATAATCGAATACATGAGCTTAATACACTAAAAACAATTGCAGAAAAATTAAATGAAGCTACGGATATAAAGGATATGTTGAATGAAGTGTTAAAGGAGTTACTTCATGTAACAGATCTCTCAACAGGGTGGATTTTTTTGATTGATGAAAAAGGGCATTACAAATTAGCAGCTGATTATGATTTGCCTTCAGGGTTAACATGGAAGAACAAGAAGCCTATGTGTGAGGGCGGTTGTTGGTGTATTGATCGGTATCAGGATGGTCGCCTAAAAAAAGCGATCAATATTATTTCCTGTAAGCGAATTGATGAAGCAATTGAACAGAATTGGGGAGAGACGAGCGGAATTACCCATCATGCAACAGTACCTCTACGAGCAGGAAAGGAAAAGTTCGGACTGCTGAATGTTGCTTCACCGAATAAAAAACAATTTACAGAAGAAGAGCTGGCCTTATTAGAATCGGTTGCATTTCAAATTGGAACGGCGATCAAACGAATCCAATTAGTTGAAAAGGAAAGAACTCATGCATTAATTAAAGAACGAAATAGACTTGCACAAGATTTGCATGATTCAGTCAATCAATTATTGTTTTCCATTATGTTGACAGCTAGAGGGACAAAGGAAATGACTGATCAGATAGAAGTAAAAGAGATGTTAACGTATATGCAGGAATTATCACAGGAAGCTTTGAACGAAATGAAAGGGCTGATTTGGCAGCTTAGACCACAAGGGTTAGAAGATGGTATGACGATAGCTCTTATTCATTATGCGAATGTTCTTGGACTAAACATATCCTGTGATATTGAGGGGATTTGTACATTACCTAATTATATCGAAGAAGAGCTGTGGCGAATTGCTCAAGAGGCTCTTAATAATTGCAAAAAACATGCAGAAACAACAGAGGTGAACGTTTCCCTTTCTAAGACTGATTCATTAGTGAAAATGATCATAGAGGACCAAGGAATAGGGTTTCATTATGATGAAAGTGCCGCCATTCCTTCTTTAGGGTTAAGAGGAATGAAGGAACGTGTTGTACGTTTAGATGGCGATTTTAAATTGAAAAGCACTCCAGGTAAAGGAACAAGGATTGACATAACAATTCCATTAAAAAAGGAGGTTAACTAGATGTCCAAAATTAAGGTGTTAATCGCAGACGATCATCATGTTGTGCGCAGAGGCTTACTTTTTTTTCTAAAAACACAAAAAGATATTGAAATAATAGGGGAAGCGGCTAATGGAAAGGAAGCTGTAAAGCTAGTCTCACAACTAAATCCGGATGTCGTTTTAATGGATTTATCCATGCCCGAAATGGATGGAGCGATGGCAACGAAGGCGATTAGAGAAACAAATAAAGATGTGAAAATCATCATTTTAACGAGTTATGCTGATCAAGATCATGTAATTCCTGCATTGCGGGCAGGCGCTTCAGGATATCAACTAAAGGATATTGAGCCTGATGATCTTGTTCAAACAATTAGAGATGTCCTAAATGGACAGAGTAAGCTGCATCCAAAAGTTACCTTACATGTAATGGATCATTTATCTAAACCACCAACTCAGCCTCAGACCAAAATAGACGAATTGACCAAACGAGAAAAGGAAGTTTTAAACGAGCTGGCAAAAGGGAAAAGCAATAAAGAGATAGCCAGTGCATTATTTATCACAGAAAAAACAGTAAAAACACATATTTCAAATATTCTATCCAAACTACAATTATCCGATCGGACACAAGCTGCCATTTATGCGGTGAAAAATGGATTTATAGAAAATAATTAAAAAGGAGAATGAGGAAATGAATGTATTAGTACTAAACGGTGGTCCCAGGAAAACAGGACGAACAAAAATCGCAGCCACTTATATCGCAAAGGTTTATCAAGCGAAACACTTTGATTTAAGTGAAAAGGAAATGCCTCTATTTAATGGAGAAGAAACAACCTCACATCATCCAAATGTACAAGAACTAAGAAAGTTAGTAACAGATGCAGAAGCTATTGTCTTACTATCACCTGAGTATCATAATGCAATGAGCGGTGCTTTAAAAAATGCATTAGACTTTTTAAGTAGTGAACATTTTTCCCATAAGCCAGTTGCATTAGTCGCTGTAGCAGGAGGCGGAAAAGGTGGAATTAATGCCTTAAATACTATGAGGACCGTGATGAGAGGCCTGTATGCTCACGCAATTCCAAAACAAGTTGTACTTGATCCCCATTGCTTTGACTATGAGCGTAAGGAACTAAACACAGAATCAGCTTCACTTATAGAACAATTAATGAATGAGCTATCGGTTTACAAAGAAGTTATCCAAAAAAATCATCAATAAAGGCTGAGCTAGGGTAGTTTTGGTACATACTATCCTAGTCAGCCTTTTTTGGTCTTGGAATTATAAAATTTTTTTACTGTAGATAAGCGCACGGCATCCAGCTCCGAAGCACAGGACGTGCAAGTGCAGTCAATGCGACAGGACGTCGCGTTATTGGCTGCCTCTAGGGTCTAGTCAAATAGGAATTGAAGGTAAAAAACACCTTCTATTCCTATTCGCCTTATGCTTGTCGCCGAATGCTTAGCGCCTTGCGCTTTTCTTATTAATGTAAAGCTTCGATTGCGTGAGGTTCTTCCTCAACTGCATGATCAATATATCGCAATAGTGAATACAATTGTTTTTCGACTTCTTTATAATCATGTTCAAAATTATAGGCATGCAAGAAATGTTCAATTTTCTTGGACAAAAAATCGTCTTTTGTTCGAACCATTAAGATAAGAAGGTTATCCCACTGTGAACGATGTGTGTAATACAATGCCTTGTCATAATCAACATGGTTCATGATCAATTCCCTCCCTTAAGGAGATAGGATTATTGTATGTGTTTTTCGTTTTTTTTTTACTGTGAAAAACTTGGTGTTGTTGTCATGAAAGGAATGGTAGTCATTCCCCTAATAAAAAATCGGTGAATTGGTAACCTAAAAGCAAAAAGGATAATAAGAATGAAAAAGAGATGGATTATATTATTATGCTTGATCATATTTGGACATCCTGTACAAGCGCATGAATCTGAGCAGCAAATGTATACATACAAACTTATGAAAAAAGATCTTCTAGACATCTCCGATCAGTACAACCTGGAGGTAAGGAAATTCGGGCAATCCGAATTTGGCCGAGACCTTCTTGCCATCAAAATTGGAAACGGTGAGAATTCTGTTTTTGTTACAGGGAGCCACCATGGACGAGAATGGCTCTCTACACATATCATCATGGAAATGATAATGCAATATGCGGATGCCTATAAAAATGAGAAAACTTTATACGGACATTCTACGGATATCTTTGATGAAGTTTCAATTTGGTTTATCCCGATGGTGAATCCTGATGGCGTTCAGATTCAACAAAAAGGAATAAGCTCTTTTCCTTTTGTCTTACAAGAGATCTATGTTGATTTAAATGAAGGTAATGGAGACTTTTCACGATGGAAAGCAAATGGATTAGGAGTAGATTTAAATAGGCAGTATCCTGCTGGATGGCATGCAATTGAGGGAGATACACCATATGCATCATACTCCCATTTTAAGGGGGAAAAGCCGTTGGAATCAAAGGAAGCAAGGGCGTTGGCACTGTTTACAAAGCAAATGAATCCCCTTACTGCCGCTGCTTATCATACTTCTGGGCAGGAGCTTTATTGGTATTATTTTAATCATTACCATCATCTTCAACGAGATTATCTCCTTGTAGAAAAAATTGCAGAAAAGACAGGCTATGACATTTCTTATCCGCCTTTTGATGCAATAGGCGGGGGATATACGGATTGGTTTATTCAAACCTATGAAAGACCTGCGGTTACGATTGAGCTTAGTTATCTTGTTGAGGATACAAATCCTCCATTGGGAGTGTTTGATATAGAGTGGAACCGCAATAAGGAAATAGGCTTTATTTTATGTGAATATGCGAAAAAAGAGTTGTTATTTGAAAAATAAATGGCTGCTTAAGGAATATGAACGAAATGTCGGGGCAAATTAATTTGGGAGAAAAGAGTTATGGAGGTCTGTATGAAAACATTATCGAAGTTTTTTTTCGCGTTCATCGCTCTATCCATTATTTTTACTGCAGGAATAAAAGCATATGGTGAACAAAATGTCGAAGAAGTTGATTACAAAAAGTGGAGTCGAATTGCCATCTCTTCTGTCAAAGAGAAATACCCAGAAGCTGAACTAGTCGATTACAAGTATGATGGAAGAGAATCTGTTAATGAAGAAGAGTCAAAAGACGTTTTTCATGTGAGAGGGAAGCAAAACAATAAACCCTTCATTGTAAAGGTTGATGTTGTGTTTAACCCTAAAACAGGGCAACTGATTACAGTGAATATTTCTGAAATGAGAGAAGGCAACCTTTAAAGGTCGCCTTTCATTTGTGTCTTAACTTGTCTGACCTAAAACGAGGCACTTCGGCTTTTGGTCATTTATTCATCAGAAAATATGACAATAAAGCAGATTGATTTTTTGTTACATCGGCTAATGTATATTGATCCAGGACTTCTAAATATGCTTGCAAGGCTTTATTTAATACATGTTTTAAACCACATGCTGGAGAGATAACACATTGATTGTTTTCCTTATCAAAACATTCAACAAGGTGGAAGTCTTCTTCAGTCTTTCGAACAATATCACCAATAATAATTTTCTCTGGTGGAAGTGCTAATCGAATGCCGCCGTTTCGTCCGCGGATCGTCTCGATGACATTCATCTTACCAAGTTCATATGTAACCTTCATTAAATGGTTTTTTGAAATATTATAGGCCTCTGCAATTTCTTTTATATTTGACAATTCTTCTTTAGGTTTTGTCGCTAGATATACTAAGACTCTTAACGAGTAGTCTGTATAAAGGGTTATCCGCATAAAGCATACCTCACATTATTTGTTAGTAGAATATTTGAAATCGAATCGATGAAAGAGTAAAAGTAACTTTAGAATTATCTTAACACAGGGAATCAAAAATTTAATTATTATTGTAGGAAAATGTGACATCTTTTTAAAAGATGTATTTTGTATATTGCTTTTAATTTATGGATTCCTTATGATAAAGATGTATTCAAAATACTTCTTTAGGAGTTGGATTAGATGTTATCAAATAAAACAATTGAAATTGTTAAATCAACGGCACCAATATTAGCTGAACGTGGAGTAGAAATAACATCTTACTTTTATAAAAGCATGTTTGAAGCACATCCGGAATTGCTTAATATTTTTAACCATGCAAATCAAAAAAAGGGTCGTCAGCAAACAGCTTTAGCCAATACGGTTTATGCAGCAGCTACATATATTGATCAACTAGAAGTATTATTACCTGCAGTTAAGCAAATTGCGCATAAGCATAGAAGTTTAAATGTGAAAAAAGAGCATTACCCGATTGTTGGAGAATTTTTACTAAAAGCAATTAAAGATGTATTAGGAGACGCAGCAACACCCGATATTATCGAAGCTTGGGGAGAAGCGTACCAAGTAATAGCTCAAGTCTTTATCGACGTTGAAGAAGAAATGTATAATCAAGTGAAAGCAGAAGCTTGGGAAGAATTTAAAGCATTTAAAGTTGTCAAAAAAGAAAAAGAAAGCTCAGTTATTACATCATTCTATCTTGAGGCCGCAGATGGTCAACCAGCTCCAAACTTTCAAGCAGGTCAGTATATTACAATAAGATTGTCAATTCCAGGGGAAGAGTTTTTGCTCAATCGTCAGTACAGCCTATCTGATTCTCCAGGAAAAAACACATTAAGAATTTCTGTCAAAAGAGAAACAGGAGAATATATAGATCAAAATGGAAAGGTGTCAAATTATTTACATGATGCTGTTAATGTAGGTGATGAAGTAGAAATTACTGCGCCAGCTGGTGATTTTGTCCTAAATGATTCACTGAACTCACCACTTTACCTCATTAGTGGTGGAGTCGGAATAACACCAATGCTTAGCATGCTAAAAACAGTATCTGATAACCAACCAGATCGAATGGTGACATTTATACATGCTGCAAAAGATGGAGATGTTCAAGCGTTTGATCGTGAAGTAAACGAAGCGATTGCATCGATGTCAAATGCGAAAAACTATGTCGTTTTTGAAAGTCCAACTGATTCTGATAGAGAAGAAAATAAATTTGATTTTGAGGGATATTTAGATTTACAAAAGCTTGAACAAATTGTTAAAGAAAAGGATGCTGCCTTCTTTGTATGTGGTCCGGTATCCTTTATGGGAAGTGTCATAGAAAACCTGCAAAAGCTTGGTATACAATCAGAGAATATCAATTATGAATTTTTCGGTCCTGCCATGGATTTAAAGCAATATCAAGAAGCTTAAATAGTATTGAAAAAACCACTCAATCTTATTGAAAACTAAGATGAGTGGTTTTCATTTTTCCGCAGTTATCCTAAACTTTAGAGTAGCTTTCACTAAGAAAGGGAAAATACTAAACCAATCAATAAGTATAGGATGGATGTCATGTTAAAGGAAAATAACAAAGCGAAACATAAAACGATTGATTCGAAGTATATACAGCAACACTTAGCAAATGAGCGTACATATTTAGCTTGGATACGAACAGCGATTGCGATCATAGGTGTGGGTTTTCTTGTTGCTAACTTCCATGAAAATATGGAGCCAAATCTTTCACAGACAAGTGATTATTTAGCGGATTTTATCGGTTTATCCTCAGTTGGTATAGGGATCTTAACCATTATATTGGCGGCCATATCATATTTTAAAAAATACAAAGCGATTAACGAACAAACATTTCGCACCCCGAAAATTACGGTCATTACACTCGGGATCTTCGTTATCATTATCGCGTTTGTTTTTGGGATTTATTTTTTATTGATGTAGGATTTTTAATGAGTAACTGTAAAGTTTTGCACACTTCATATTAGATCGGTTTAGCATCTTTTCCAACTAAGGCTCATACATTATTGTAAGAATTGCTTTAGGGGGGAGACGATGAAAGCGGCTGATCAAAAGGCTCTTGAATATGCAATAAGTGAAATAACAGAGGTAGCTAAAGGGTTCGGACTGGATTTTTATCCGATGAGATATGAAATATGCCCCGCTGATATTATTTATACATTTGGTGCATATGGTATGCCAACAAGGTTTTCACATTGGAGCTTTGGGAAACAATTTTATAAAATGAAGCTTCAATACGATTTAGGGTTAAGTAAGATCTATGAACTTGTCATTAATTCAAACCCTTGTTATGCATTTCTTTTGGATACAAATTCTTTGATTCAAAATAAATTGATTGTGGCCCATGTTTTAGCGCATTGTGACTTCTTTAAAAATAATTCCCGATTTAGCAATACGAAACGAGAAATGGTTGAGAGTATGTCTGCAACAGCTGAGCGCATCAAGAAATATGAAATTATTCATGGGAGACAAGAAGTAGAAACCTTCCTGGATGCAGTCCTTTCTATACAGGAACATATTGATCCTTCACTTGTTCGTCCAAAACTTTCTTGGTCGATCGATGATATTGAGTTTGAGGAAGATGAAGAGGAACAAAGGGTAACTCCGTATGATGATCTTTGGAATCTGGATAAAAAGCGTGAATCTAAGCCTACAACTAAAAAGAAGAAAAAGAAATTTCCGCCTGCACCTGAGAAAGATATCTTGTTATTTATCGAAGAATATAGCCGTGAATTAGATGATTGGCAACGAGACATTTTAACGATGATGCGAGAAGAAATGCTCTATTTTTGGCCACAGCTTGAAACAAAAATCATGAACGAAGGCTGGGCTTCCTACTGGCATCAACGTATCATTCGAGAGCTTGATTTAACTTCTGATGAAGCTGTTGAGTTTGCCAAGCTAAATGCAGGTGTTGTGCAGCCATCAAAAACAAGCATTAATCCATATTATTTAGGACTTAAAATTTTCGAGGACATTGAAGAGAGGTACAATAACCCTACAGAGGAAATGAAAAGGTTCGGTGCCAAACCTGGCTCTGGACGGGAAAAAATGTTTGAAGTTCGTGAAGTAGAATCAGATATCTCTTTTATTCGTAATTATTTAACTAAGGACCTTGTCATGCGTGAAGATATGTATTTATTCCAGAAACAAGGGCGAGACTACAAAATCGTTGATAAGAGCTGGGAATCGGTCCGTGATCAGCTAGTTAGCATGAGGGTAAATGGCGGGTTCCCATATATTACGGTCAATGACGGGGACTATTTGAAAAACAATGAACTCTATTTAAAGCATTGGTACGAGGATATTGAACTGGATTTAAAATACTTAGAGAAGGTTCTTCCTTATATTTATCAATTATGGGGCCGGCCTGTTCATATGGAAAGTGTACTAGAAGGAAAAAATGTGTTGTTCTCATATGATGGAAAAAGTGTGTCGAGGAGATACTTGTAAAAATAGCATTTTCGATTATGTATGGGGCTAAGGATGAAAAACTAAGAAACAACACACCGACTTTTTAGTGTGTTGTTTTTATTTGGTACTGATTAGAATGAAATTTATCTATTAAGATGTCAGCAGGATAAATATTTCTACAATGCAACCGATATTTCAAAAGTTTTTATTAGAAAAGGCTATATTATTCCTGTTCAATAATGCAATCTCATGCATTTATTAAAGAACGAATTGATACTTCATTCTACGTATTCCAATAACCTAAGTTAAATTCCATTGAAATAATATATGAGGGCTTTCTTGTTGACAATTTTTAAAATATGGAATATCTTATACTTACCTTAATAATCGGCAGATGTTTATTTTCGCTTTTATAAATAATTAGGCCTTTAGCATTCTTTTAATATTTAATATTGACTGGATGAAAAAGTATCCTAATTTAAAAAAGGGAAGGTAACATAAATCGATTTATTTCATAGCCAAGGGAAAAATTAACCTTATACCGATGCTTTCTTTAAAAGGATTATAATAAAAACATAAAGTATAAAGTAAAATGATTTATAAAAAGGTAGCTCTTCAAAAAGTTTCGCTGAAATTAGTTGAAGTGAAGCCGACAATTTTCAAGATTCAATGATTTAAAATCATCATTGAATTATTGAAGTTGTCGGCTTTTTTATTGGGAAAATACCATTTAACGATTAATGAAAGAAAAAGAGTTTTTAGTAAAAAGAATTCTTGTTACGTTAACGCCATTTGAAAAGGGAGAATTTGGAATGTTGGTTTCGCTGAGTTTATCATCATTGTTAACATTATTTTTTATTGTGCTTATTGTTTCTGGGCTAAGTGGACTATTGTTTTTACATCCACGAGTACCCTTGAGTTTTGTTCGTATTCATATTGGTATCGTGGCTTTACCGCCTTTGGTTTCCTTAGTAGCTTTTGCTAATAGTAGTGTGAATGGAAATGTTGGTCCTTGGTACTTAGATTCCTTAGCTTGGTTAATGGCTTTCTTTGTTCTTGCAATTGGTTTAATCATTCAGCGTTTTTCTGTACGTTACTTAATGGGAGATCGCTATTATCGTAAGTATTTTACTCTTTTTACATTCACTACAGGTGTTGCTTCAATTACATGGTTAAGTGCTGATCTCCGCTTGATGGTCATATCTTGGGGAGCAACTCTCATCTGTTTAACCTTACTGATAAGGTTAAACAGTGCCTGGAAAGTTACTAGTGAAGCTGCTAAGGTTTCTGGTCGATTATTTATATTAAGTTGGTTTTCTTTGTTATTTGCGATAATTTGGCTTTTTCAAGTCACGGGTCAATGGCAGTTATCATTAGCTCTCAGTACTGAAAATTTAGTACAACTTGGATCATGGGAGAGAACAGGGATTAATTTATTGATTATATTAGCAGTGATAATTCCCGCAGCTCAGTGGCCATTCCAACGGTGGTTAATTGAGTCTGTTGTTGCTCCGACTCCTGTTTCTGCGATTATGCACGCAGGTTTAGTAAATGCCGGTGGGATTATGCTAACTCGATTTTCATCTCTTTTTAATGGTGATATAGCTTCGATTATTTTACTTATTCTTGCAAGTATATCTGTATTGATTGGTTCTGGAATTAGTATAGTCCAGGTTGACTATAAACGTCAGTTAATAGGCTCCACGATTGGACAAATGGGATTTATGCTTATTCAGTGTGCATTAGGTGCGTATATTGCTGCTATTATTCATCTTATTTTACATGGTTTGTTCAAGGCTACGCTGTTTTTACAGGCTGGTTCAGCAGTACGTCGTTACGAAGGTTCGACTCGCGTTAATGAAAAACCATCCTATTTATGGGTCGTTGCTGGTTGGTCTTTAGGATTAGTTGTAGGGGTTGCTTTTTGGCTCATGGCTCCTTTAGAGGGGTATCAATTGATTAGTGCGTTAATCTTAGCGTGGTCATTGTCCGTTTCTTGGACACAGCTCGTAGCTTCTGGAGAGGGGAGAATTGGTCGAATTGCTGGCTTATCAATTTTAGGAGGAGCTGTCCTCATTTATTTTATCATTCATAATTTGTTCTATGAGTGGCTGCATACAACCGTTTTTCAGAGTGTTCAACCTCCAATGGCTGTAGTCATCATTGTCGTATGTTTCCTACTATTTGGTAGCGGAATAGGGATGTGGGTTGCTCGTAATCGTTCTTCTGTTTCCTTCGCAGTACTTTATATTTGGTTAGTACGATTAGGTGAAGCAAAACCAAAGTCAGTAGAAAGTCATCCAAACTACCTTAAACAATATTTATCTCAAGGAGGTAATCAGTGATGAACGGAACATCTGTATTAACGAAAGAAATCGTAAAAAAGATAGATAAAAATATTAAACTTCAAGAAAGTGATATTAAGGGTTTAATTGAATCTGCTAGTAGAGTAATTGCACCACTTTGGCCAATTTCTACATTTGCAGCTCGAAATCCATGGTTGGGACTTGAAAAGCAATCTTTTGAACAGGTTGCAGGTTGGTTAAAAAACACTCGTGATATTGATATCTACCCTAGTGCTTCTATGATTCTTTCGGCAAAGAGTAAAGGTGAGATTGATGAAGCTTTTGTGAAAATGGGTCTACAGCGTTGGCTTGATTCACATTCTTATAATATCCCACGGGATGTGGCAGAGCGATTTTGTCATGCTGCACTGAAATTAGATCCATTACCTTCTAACCTTATATTATCACTTAAACTTGAGAAATTGGCAGATGAATTTAGTGGACTGAATACGGATAGTATCGCCAATTTTTTTATGCAACCAATAAGTTCAAATATAAAGAATCAAGATGGTGAAAGGTTAGTCAATATTCTCGATCATCATGTCATCAAGTGGTGTAAATTATTTCTTGATGACTCTCAGGCAGGTTGGCAGATGCCTAATCGTGAGGAAGGTTTCTATCGTGCTTGGCAGCGTCTCATTCAATATGATCCGGCACTTGGTAAAAAGCAGCGTGAAAGTTTGAGAGATTTGCCACAAGAGGCACATTTGGCTTTACAGGAAGTGTTATTCGCACTAGAAATCCCAGAATCAGAAATAAAGACTTATCTTGAAGGTCATTTACTTTCCTTACCTGGATGGGCAGGGATGATGCTTTGGCGTTCTCGACAATCGAGCCACGAGCATGCACTCCTAACAGAATATTTAGCAGTTCGAATTTCAATGGAGTGGGCGCTAATAAAGCCTTACTTACCTTTGACAAATAAACAACCTGAGAAAAAAGTTTCGATTACTTCCCTTTTAGCTTCTTGGATCCATTGGGGGGACCTTACAATTGAGGAATGGTCCCAGATGTCAGCGACTGAACAAAACGAGTATTTATCATTTGCCTACAGCTTTGATGAGAAGCTTCGCAGGAAACTTTGGTTAGAAGCTTGGGAACAAACGTACACAGATCGATTAAGTCAGAAGATTATCTCTAAACAATGTGAGATCAACAATAAAAAATCTGCAGTTGCTCAATTTGCATTTTGCATTGATGTACGGTCAGAACCTTTTCGTCGTCAACTTGAAAAAGCAGGTCCGTTTGAAACGATTGGAATTGCCGGTTTCTTTGGCTTACCAATTGCAACTAGTGAACTCGGGAGTAACCACAGTCATTATTCCTTGCCGGTTATACTAAAGCCCCAGCATAAAATAAAAGAGTCTGCAGATGAAAATGAACTCAAATCATATCAACAACGTAAACAGACAGTTAATTCCTTAAGTAATACATTTAAAACGATGAAACAGAATGTACTTGCGAGCTTACTTTTACCTGAGCTAAGCGGACCTTGGCTAAGTCTACAAATGGTAGGACGTAGTTTTGTGCCAAGAGCAGCAGATCGTTTTATGCGTAACCTTCGTGAGACTTGGTTACGCAAACCTAATACAACGCTCTCACTTAATCATGTTCATAATACAGAAGCGGAGATACCTGTTGGTTTTTCTAAAGAAGAAAAAGTGAATTATGCGTGCCAAGCTCTGAAAATGATGGGGTTAACAAAGAATTTCGCACCATTAGTCGTAATATGCGGACATGGAAGTAAAAGTACCAACAATCCCTATGCTGCTTCTCTTGAATGTGGAGCGTGCGGTGGAGCAGCAGGTGGGTTCAATGCTAGGGTTTTAGCTGCTTTATGCAATCTCCCTGAGGTAAGAGAAGTGCTTTCTTCAAAAGGAATTAAAATCCCTGAGGACACTGTTTTCGTAGCCGCTGAGCATAAAACAACAGTTGATGAATTACACTGGATTTATGTTCCCGAGCTTTCCGAAGCTGCACAACAAGCATTTGATCGTATCGAAGCTATTATGCCTAAAGTGAGCCATAAAGCAAATGCAGAACGTCTAGCCCAATTACCGAATTTCCGAAAGAAACCTAAAAACCCGAAGGCAGAGGCACATCGATTTGCGGAAGATTGGAGTGAGATACGTCCGGAATGGGGATTAGCTCGTAATGCCGCTTTTATTATCGGCCAACGTGAACTAACTCAGGGTTGTGACTTGGAAGGTAGAGTCTTCCTTCATAATTATGATTGGAATCAGGATGAAAGTGGTGATCTCCTAGCTAACATCATTGCAGGACCAGGAACGGTGGCCCAATGGATTAATCTTCAATATTACGCTTCAACGGTTGCACCTCATTATTATGGTAGTGGAAATAAAGCAACTCAAACCGTTACAGCAGGTCTCGGTGTAATGCAAGGGAATGCAAGTGACTTGTTAGACGGACTACCTTGGCAATCGGTCATGCAATCAGATTACGAGGCTTATCATTCTCCCCTTCGTCTGTTGATTGTCATCCAAGCGCCTTCCGAATATGTAGAACGGTTATTAAATATCGATTCAGTATTTCGAGAAAAAGTTCAAAATGGATGGGTTCGACTTGCAAGTGTTGATCCAGAAGGACGCTGGGAAAATTGGTAACTCCTATCAACTATTTGCAACTTAAATAACAATTGATAAATAAAATAGAAAGGGGCCTTTTATATGAACTTAGATAAAAATAAAAAATCACTATTTTTAATGGATATTGAAAACGGATTGGAGCCTATTTTAGAAGAAGTAACTAATATTCGAGCAGAAAACATGCTGACTATACAGAGCTATGGTACTGTAATCTCACATCCTTACGGAGATATAATGAGGTCAGTTCTCATTGCTATTTATGAAGAAAATATTGAGGAGATTTTTATTGTAGGTACAAAAGATAAGAGGACTTCCACAATTAATGTACTAACTCAACTTGAAACAATGAAAGACAAAATACAAACATTGAATTATCTATTTCAAAATAGTAGACCTGAATTTTCAGGTGGTACGGTTGATGAATGGCTAAATGGAAAAGAAAATGAAGGTGACAATATCGAAAAAATTGTTGATACCATTCGTCATCATCCATTAGTGCCATCATATGTTAAAGTTCGAGGTTTAATAATCAATAAAAATGATGGAAAACCCTCAATTGTTGAGGTTTAAAAGGAACAAACTAGGGAGTGATAGATGTGTTTCGGGGGTTACCTTGCGAAGCTTGTGGACTTAAGACGAAACAGATTGCTCCAGAAGTTTATGGATGTCCTGGTTGCAATTTTTTTAAAAAAGAACCTCGTCAATATAGGGTTACAACATCATCTCCTGCTAATTGTGTTGGTGTAACCTTTAAGAATTAGAAGCTAGAGTAATCAATATTTCAGCTTTATACTAGTTTTTATATATTGTGAATCACTTCTTTTTTTTCTTTCATATTAGAATAAAAATAATAGGGATAAAGTTTTCATGGTTAAAAGGATTTTATTGGACTCTAATTTAACTGATTTTATAATGAAGACAATAGAAGAAATGAGTATATTTGATAGTGAAAATATTGAATGTATTAAAAAAGTAAGTAGTAAAGCAATTGAGTTTTATCATTTAAAATCTTATGAAGAAGTTGAGGAAAACCATTTAAGAAGTGTTCGATTTTTGCATGTACACTCTATTATGGAATAAAATAAAATATCTTATCCAAAATTGTAGAGGTCTTAAGAAACAGTAAAACTGATTTGGATATTGGAATAGTATATGAAGGACATGTTATTAGAGATTATAAATATTTAAGCTAAAAGAAACTAAATTGTATATCTAGGACGGAAATTTTTTGAATTCAGAATTGGAGACGGGGAATTTCAATAAGGAAGAAATCGTATTAGAGACATAAAAAACATATGGAATAGACCGATTTATTGTTCAGGAGATGTATTATAAATGAAAATTTCTAAAGGTTCTATTGAATCAGAGATAAGTAAGTCAATTACTCAATGGGAAAAAGACTATCTTGGGCGTGGGCCTGTATCTGTAAAGACAGATATATTACGGGATATGATAATTGTAAATTTAAAAGGTATTTTAACAACAGCTGAACATACCGTTTGTGAAACAAAAGAGGGAATGTTAACGATTAAAAAAACTCGTTCGGAGTTAGTTGAATCAGGTATAGAAGATCTTAAGGATATTATACTAACTATAACTGGAGAAAAAGTAATAAGTTTTCATACAGATATAAGCACTCGTACAGGTGAACGATTGATGGTGTTTAAATTGTTTAATGATCTTGAGAAAAGTCTTTCAATATAAGGAAATAAAGGGATGTTATCCTGAGAATGATAATATTTTAGTAAACATTATAGTTATAGGGATAAGCGGAAGTGTTTAACTTTCGCTTATTTTGTTTTATTCAGTACGAAGAAGTGATCTTCAGCAATCGAGGCGCATTTCTTGAAAAGAGAATGCGAAGTTTACAAGTTACTCCGGAATATGGCTCGATTAGAAGAATATTTATATTTAAACGACTTTATCGTTATATTCTTAAGTACAGTGAAGTATCTTACATCAAAAATTAAACAACTATAAGTAAAGGCTTCCGTTTTCGGGTGCATTCTTAATAAATGACATAAGAAATGACGTGTAAATTGGTTCAAAGTCATTTTCTTTATTTATCAATTGTAATGAATATTTATGATCGTACTGACATTACAATTGACATTATTTTTTATAATGAATAACAATCATTGTACAAATAAAAAAACTGCCAAATTAACTGTCAATGTGACTGCAGATTAAGCTGTAAATTTTATGTTTATTAATTCCCAAGTGGTTCGGGTTGATGGAACAAATGGCATTTGTTATAAAATTATTTCTTCTATTTTTTCGAAGAGATTTGACCTTTATCGCCTTAATGAAGACCATTTCCCCTGATTTTCCGAAGAGACTTGGTCATCATCGCCTTAATGAAGACCATTTTCGTTGGTTTTCCGAAGGGATTAGGTCATCATCGCCTTAATGAAGACCATTTTCGTTGGTTTTCCGAAGGGATTAGGTCATCATCGCCTTAATGAAGACCATTTCCCCTGATTTTCCGAAGAGAAATGGTCATCATCGCCTTTATGAAGACCATTTCCTCTGATTTTCTGAAGCCATCATCGCCTTAATGAAGACCATTTCCCCTGATTTTCCAAAGAGAAATGATCATCATCGCCTTTATGAAGACCATTTTCGTTGGTTTTCCGAAGGGATTAGGTCATCATCGCCTTAATGAAGACCATTTTCTTTGGTTTTCCGAAGGGATTAGGTCATCATCGCCCTTAATGAAAACCATTTCCCCTGATTTTCCGAAGAGAAATGGTCATCATCGCCTTTATGAAGACCATTTCCTCTGATTTTCTGAAAGGATTTGGTCTTCATCACTTTTATGAAGACCACTTTTCTTCCTTTTCCAAAAGCGATTTGGTCCTTATAGGCCTTATAAAGAAAACTCATCATGGGGGAAACTTAGTCACCTTAAACTGAGTAAAAAACCTCTACTTCTACTTGGAGGAGAAGAGATACTTGTAAAAATAACAAATAAACACCCTTCCAATTATTAAAAGGGCTCATTAAAGAAACATTAGTAATTAGAAGGGTATTTTTCATTATACAACAACTAACTCCTTTTATTGTTTTTAAGTCTAATTGTCTGTAACGACTGATTATTTGTTACTGAAATATGCTTGCTTTTTGAGACACCAATTTGCTGAGAGGTATAAATTCCACTGTGACCAGAGAAAAGATAACTAATAATACAAACTAGAAATAAATACAAGCTAGCTTCAGATCCAAAAAGCTCAATCCCCATAAGAAAACATGCAATCGGAGTATTTGTTGCCCCGCAAAAGACTCCGATAAATCCTAGGGCGGCTAAGAATGGGATGGAAACATGTAATAGATCTCCTAATGAACTGCCAAGAGTTGAACCGATTGCAAATAATGGAGTAACCTCTCCGCCTTGATATCCTGCCCCTAAGGTTAGAGTTGTAAAGAGCAGCTTTGTGATAAAGGTAAGAGGAGAAACCTCTCCTTCAAAAGCATCATCAATTAGCGGTAGTCCTAAACCAAGATATTTCCTCGTTCCTAAAAGATAGACAAGCCCAATAATGACAAGTCCTCCGACAAAGCTTTTCATCATTGGGTTAGGAAACAGCTTTGTATATTGTTTTTTTAACCAGTGGGTTAATTCTGAAAATAATGTACTTGTAAGGCCAAATAATATGGCAGCAAAGATAACTTTTAATAATAAGGCAAAAGATAAAACAGGTATTGACCCAATCTCATAATGCTGATGTCCGACTCCCCAAAGTGAGGTTGTCACATAATCTCCTACAAACGCAGCAACAAAGGCTGGAAAAATGGCTTCATGTCTAATTAAGCCTAGTGCTAATACTTCTAAACCAAAAACAGTACCAGCTAAAGGTGTTCCAAAAACTGAACCAAACCCGCTGCTAATCCCGCAAATAATGATGATTTTTCGATCTGCTTCATCTAATTTAAATAATTTCCCTATAAACTCTGAGAAAGCTCCGCCCATTTGAACAGCTGTACCTTCTCGGCCGGCAGATCCGCCAAAAAGGTGAGTGACGATGGTGCCGAATAACACGAAAGGTGCCATTCGAAATGGAATGCTTTCCTTTGCTCCATGTGCTTGCTCAATTAATAGGTTATTCCCTTTTGCGGAATTTAGGCCGTATTTCCAATACAAAAAGCTGACCAGCATCCCGCCAAATGGGAGTAGAAAGAGAAGCCAAGAATAGGTTTCGCGGGTTTTTGCCGCCCATTCCAAACTTACAAGGAAAAAAGCAGAGGCAGAACCCGCAAGTAACCCAACTAACCCTGCTAGTATGGTCCATTTGATAATATAGAATAATAAATACGGATACATGTTTTGATTACGAAGCATCTTTGACTCCTTTCTTTTATAGGTTATGTAATGAAACAAAATAGACTCCTCCCAGAAAAGATCATTTCAGATCCAGACTGGAAGGAGTCATTAGCTCTTAGGCGGTTAATGGCGAACTCCATCGCCTCTTTGTTTTTATTTATTGTATCATTATATAAAGAAATTGCCAATTTTTATATATAAACGTTTTTAGTTGTGATTGGTGGGTAATAAGAAATAATAGAAAATAATAAGGTGTTTTTACAAACTTTGTTGCTTTGTAGTGAGTCCCTGAGAATGGTTGATTGGAGCTCCAGGATGCTCATCTTAAGTGGGGCGTGCGGTGAGCTTCCTCGGTGCAAGCACCTGTGGGATCTCATCTGTCACGCTGCTCCCCTGTCTTGCTCCAGCGCCTAACGCCTAACGCCTTCTATTCTAAATCGCCTTATTTGCCCTAGGCCGATCAAGGCGCTTCCGCATTTCTAACAGGAGTCTCGCATATCCGCTCCAATCAACCTAATTAGTTTATGTTCAATGAACTTATAAAAAATAACATCTTTTATAAAAGAATCAATAATAAAAATCGAAAATGGACATAATGTTGGTTTGCTGGTAAACCAAGGAGTTGAGCGTGTGTTTAATGAAATGACAGAGGATCAGATTGTTCTGCAAGTTATAAAAACATTAAAAGAAGGTAAAAAATCGGACTTTCAAGCAATTATTGAAGAGCTTCAGCCTTATGATATCGCAAGAATATTTGAGAAATTACATGAAAAGCATTATACAAGATTTCTTTTGTACCTTTCTTCCGTCCAAATCGCTGAGTTAATTCAGGAACTAGAGGAAGAGTATCAATTAAAAGTATTAGTGAAATTAGGAATTGAAAAATCCGGTCAAGTTATGGATTTGATGGACAATGATGATTTAGCTTCTTTGTTAGGGAATCTATCTTCAGACAAAATTGAAGAATTGCTGTCAGGTATGAAAGAAGAAGAATCAACCATTGTTCAAAATATTATGAATTACCCTCCAGAAACAGCAGGGCGCTTAATGACAAATCGCTTTGTTTGGATTTCACAACATTATACAGTACGTGATGCCGTCAATAAATTAAAAACATTTGCAGAATACTCCGCAACAATTAATTATCTATATGTTATCGATGATGATAAAAAGCTTGTTGGTGTTGTTTCTTATAGAGATTTAATAATCGGTGATGAGTCAGATAAAATCCAAGATATTATGTACAGCAGAGTCATTTCAATCCCGGCAAGTGCGGACCAGGAAGAAGTTGCTCGGTTAATCGAAAGATATGATTTTCTGGCGATTCCCGTTGTTGAAAAAAACAATGAACTTGTCGGAATCGTTACAGTAGATGATGTTATTGATGTTGTTATTAAAGAAGCAAATGAAGATATAGAAAAACTATCTGCATCGGGTAAAGCGATTGACTTTGATACTAAATCTTTAGTCGCTGCATATCGCAGGCTTCCTTGGCTAATTTTACTTTTATTTATCGGTGTTGTTTCTGGAACAATTATTAGTGGATTTGAGGAAACATTATCAAGAGTTGTTGCGTTAGCCTTTTTTATGCCAATGATTGCCGGAATGACGGGGAATACTGGAACACAATCTTTGGCTGTCGTTGTTAGGGGACTGATTACACAGGATATTGATAAGGGTGTTGCCTTTAAGTTAATTATGAGGGAATTAAGGGTAGGTATCATTATCGGAGTGATATGTGGAATATTAATTTTTGTTATTGCGCTCATTTGGCAAGGGGATCCTATATTAGGAGTCGTTGTTGGCAGTTCGTTGATTATTACCTTGATTATTGGAACAATGGCCGGTACAGTCATTCCTTTGATATTATTTAGGTTTAATATTGATCCTGCAGTGGCTTCGGGTCCATTAATTACGACGTTAAATGACATTTTGTCCCTGCTTATCTATTTTGGCATTGCAACAATGTTTATTTCAAGGCTAATGTAATGTTTTGCTAGCACAGGGTTCAATTTGGATATTGTGTATATCATGATAAGTCACTGTTTCACGGTGGCTTTTTCAATTTATCTACGAATGAAAAAACTTGTATTTGACATCAAACAGGTCATTAGATATAATTTATCTTGAATTAAGAATATATTAAATAGAGATATATGATTTAATACTATAATGGATGGGTATAATCTAGTAAGACCCTATTTTTAATAGCAGCTAAAAGACAAAACAACAAGAGAAATCAGGTGATGGTCAAATGAGTTTTTTATCAAAATTGTTTAAAAAACATTCGAAAAAGGAGATGGAAGAAATGTCAAACGTGAAATTAGCAGTCATTTATTACAGCTCTTCAGGTACAAACTATCAATTAGCTCAATGGGCAGAAGAAGGGGCGAAAGAAGTTGGCGCTGAGGTAAAAGTGTTAAAGGTACCAGAAACAGCTCCACAATCAGCAATTGAATCTAATCCAGCATGGAAAAAACATTATGCCGAAACAGTAAATGTACCAGAAGTAAAACTAGAAGACTTAGAATGGGCAGATGCAATTATTTTTAGCGTTCCAACTCGTTTTGGTAATATGCCATCTCAAATGAAAGCATTTTTAGATACGACAGGTGGTTTATGGTTTAATGGAAAGCTTGTAAATAAAGTAGTGAGTGCAATGTCTTCTGCACAAAATTCTCATGGTGGACAAGAAGCAACAATCCTTTCATTATATACAACGATGTATCATTGGGGAGCAATTGTGGCAGCTCCAGGCTATACAGATCCAGTCACATTTGGAGCCGGTGGAAATCCTTATGGTACAAGTGTAACAGTTGATCAAGATGGAAACATGATTGAAGATGTTCAAGCTGCAGTTAAGCACCAAGCGAAACGTACTGTTTCAGTAGCGGAAATGGTGAAAAAAAGTCATCATTAAGTAAATAATATGTTAATAATCGGGACTATCCCCGATTACAGGACAAATAAGTAAACTTTCCTGATGTCTGGGGAGAGTCCTTTTTTGGAAGGAAGGAAAAACAATGTCATTTCACCAAAAGCCAAATGTATATGTATCTAAAGTGAATTTAAAAGTTTTGGATTTACAACGATCATTAGGATTTTATCAAGATGTAATTGGTTTTCAAATTCTTGAGCAATCAGAGAAAAGCGCTGTTTTAACAGCTGATGGAAAGTCAGCACTTTTAGAGATTGAACAACCTGATGATGTGATCCCGAAACAACCTCGTACAACGGGCTTATATCATTTCGCAATCCTGTTACCTTCACGCTCTGATTTAGGAAGTGTATTAAAGCATCTTTTGAAACTTCAATATCCGTTACAAGGCGGCTCTGATCATCTAGTTAGTGAAGCACTTTATTTAGCTGACCCGGATGGAAATGGCATTGAAATATATGCTGACCGATCACCTACACAGTGGAATTGGAAAAATGGCGAAGTAGAAATGTCAACAGATCCTATTGATGTGGAAGGGTTATTGGCAGAAGGACATGATGAATGGAGTAAGCTCCCTGAAGGAACTATTATGGGGCATATTCACTTACATGTATCAGAGCTTGAAAAAACAAAGGAATTCTATTGCCAAGGTCTTGGATTTGAAATTGTGTGCAAGTATGGGAACCAGGCATTGTTTATTTCTACAGGAGGGTACCATCATCATATTGGATTAAACATATGGAATGGACTTGGAGCTCCACAGCCTTCAGAGAACAGTGTTGGTTTAATTGATTATACGCTAGTATATCCTAGCGAAAATGAAAGAGAAAAAGTTTCCCAAAGATTAAAAGAATTGAGTTTTCATGTGACAGCGAAAGAAACAGGTTATGTTACAACAGACCCTTCAGGTAATAACATCATGTTGACCGTTAACTGACTATATGAAAACTCCTCTCTATAATATGATGATACTAAATAGAAAAGGACAGTCGAAAAACTGTCCTTTTTGTCTTTTGTACTTAGTTTTAGTGTCTAGCTCCAGCGCCTAGCCCAAAAGCAATGGATGTGCAAATGGTGCAAATCATTCATGTTTAATTAACTTGATAAAAATAACATATTTGATTTGAATCGAACATGTTAAAATATAGAGAGAATTCATAGGTCATCATATGTGAGGTGTAAATAAATGAATAGACGATACATGATTGCCTTTTCCTTAATAGGCGGAATATTAGTAGGATGCTCAAATACAAATAGTCAGGAAGACACTCATGATCAGCATACAGAACATCAGGTGTTAAATGATATTCGAGAGGAAACAGCGAGTATAGAAGTTTTGCCTGCTTTTTTAACCGAGAAATCAGAAAATATTCAAACGATCTATCAGGCGGCAGCAAGACATAAGGAGTTATTAGAAAATATACCCTGTTACTGTGGATGTGGTGAAACTGCAAACCATACTAGCAGTTATGATTGCTTTGTTCATGAAAATAAAGAGAATGGGTCCATTGTTTGGGACGATCATGGGACGAAATGTGGTGTTTGCTTAGAAATTGCTGCACAGTCGATCGTAGAATATCAGGAAGGTAAATCGATGAAGGAAATACGCTCAAACATAGATGATAAATACAAAGAAGGATATGCTGAGCCTACACCAACTCCTAAGATCTAATAGATTTAAATAAAAAACAGGAATAGATGGATGGTACCTTCTATTCCTGTTTATATATTATTTAGTATTTAAAATATATTTTTCAATGGCATGAGCAACACCATGTTCATTGTTTGTAAGTGTCACAACATCTGCCATTTCTTTAACGGTAGGGTCTGCATTTCCCATTGCAACCGATAACCCAGCTGTTTCAAGCATTGGGACATCATTGAAATTATCTCCAATTGCAACAGTATCTTCAATCGGAATATTGAAGTACTCCGCCATAACACGGATCCCGTTTCCTTTATGTCCGTTGGTGTCCATAATTTCAATATTGAATGGACCTGACGTTGTAATAGAAATGCCTTCAAGGTGTTGGAGGGAAGCAATTAATTCTTCTTTACCAGAAATGGTAGGAATAAAGAATTTTTGAATGGTAATGCCTTCAACTTTTAATACTTCCTCAAGATCTTCAAAGATTTTAATACTTTCCGTTTCTTTTGGTTGCTCTGTCATAAGTTTGTATTCTTTTTCTGTCAGGTGATTCAAGACATCCTTGTTATTATCCAAAAACGAGTGCATGCGTTCAGACCAAGTAGATGCAACAAAAATCCCTTTATTTGTGTAAATCTTAAAAGGGTATTCTTTTTTATTTAGAATGTTTGCAACAGTCGCAACTGTTTCCTTTTGTATCGAAATTTGACTTAATAGCTTACCATCAGCAATAACCATCGTCCCATTACTGCCTGCAACAGGACATTGAAGAGGTGTCTTATTAAGAACATTTTTAATATCTTCTGGAGCACGACCAGAACAAATCATCACGATGTGACCTGCATCTTGAGCAGCCTGAATCGCTTTGACATTTTCAGGTGAAATGTCAATATTGGAAGATAGTAAGGTTCCGTCAAGGTCAATTGCAATCAGTTTTTTCATCATCATTTCTCCTTTATAAAAACTTGTATATGTATTTGCAAATTCATTTCTCAATTATCTATTATGACATACTTTTCACAAATCCATTAGAAAAAGGTTTTAAAAACGACTGAAATTGACAAATGCTTTTTCTTTTTTGAAAAAAAAGATATACTTGCACGTAGAAGATTATACATTTGGAGGTTGGTTAATATGGTTCGATTCGGTATTATCGGAACAAATTGGATTACAGAAAGCTTCATTCAAGCTGCAAGTAAGATAGAGGACTTTTCACTAACGGCTGTTTATTCGCGAACAAGTGAAAAAGCTGGTGAGTTTGCAGATAAATATGGTGCTACACATACATATACAGATTTAAATGAGTTTGCCAGCAGTCCCGAATTTGATGCGGTTTATATTGCAAGTCCAAATTCATTGCATGCATCACAAGCAATTCTTTGTATGCAAAATGGAAAGCATGTATTATGTGAAAAGCCTATTGCCTCCAATACAGACGAAGTAAGTCAAATGATTGCAGCGGCCAAGGAACATCATGTTGTCTTAATGGAAGCATTAAAAACAACACAATTACCTAACTTCCTTGCGATCAAAGAGAATTTACATAAGATTGGAAAAGTTAGAAGATATTTTGCAAGCTATTGCCAATACTCTTCCCGTTACGATAAATACAAGGAAGGTACTGTGTTAAATGCTTTTAAGCCAGAGTTTTCAAATGGTTCTTTAATGGATATTGGGATCTATTGTGTGTATCCGGCTGTTGCATTATTCGGAGAACCAAAGGAAGTAAAGGCGTCCAGCTATATGCTTGAATCAGGGGTAGATGGTGAAGGGAGTATCCTTCTAACATATGACGACATGGATGCTGTCATCATGTATTCGAAGATTACGAATTCTTATGTTCCGTCTGAGATTCAAGGGGAGAACGGCAGCATCATTATTGATAAGATTCATACGCCTGAAAGTGTAAAAATACAGTATAAAGATGGCACAATAGAAGATATCACAAGAGAGCAAGAATCAGAGAGCATGTATTATGAAGCCAAAGAGTTTATCTCTTTAGTCTCACAAAACAAACAACAATCTGAACTAAATTCTCATCAAAATTCAATCATGACTGCAACTATTTTGGAAAAAGCTCGTAAACAAATTGGGCTTGTTTATCCTGCCGATCAAAAATAATACAAAGGACAGTTCATGTGAGAACTGTCCTTTGTTCTTCTAAGGGATGTCGTATTAGCTGGTAATATGTATTTTTTCTCTGTCACTGTAGACAATAAAAGATGAAAAAAATGTCTTTAGAAAAGAGGGAATAACATATGGCTGAAAGAGATAGTCATAAAAATCAACAAAAAAAAATGAAGAAAGCTAGTGATGCCATAAATACAGATAAAGACTTTGGCAATGACTTAGCTGAAAGAAAGCATAATGAAAAAAGATCGAAATAAGTTCCAATGTAATATGAATCCCCGGGTTTATGACTAAAGCGTTCAGTGTATTTATTAAGCGATAAGAAAGTGACGTGTGAATAGGTATACGTCACTTTCTTTTATTTTTAAGGCTGTTTTCGCAAACTTTGTTGCTACAGTAATAAGAATTGTGCATGGTTGATTGCAGCTCCAGGATGCTCGTTTTCCATGGGGCATGCAGTGAGCCTCCACGACGCACAAGTGCTGCATGAGTCTCGCATATCCGTTTCAATCAACCTAATTAATGTTTATTTCTAGAACTTATTAAAAAACAACAATTTTTTCAAAAAGAACCATTCTTAAAGGTGTTGAGTATGATGCTCTTTTACTCAGGTTTCCAAAAGGGGAATGGTCATCATCGCCAAAATGAAGACCAATTCCTCAGATTTTCAGAAGAGGAATGGTCATCATCGCCGAAATGAAGACCAATTCCTCAGGTTTTCAAAAGGGCTAAAGCTCTGCATGAACATCCTGCGTAAAAATTCCAATTTTTAAATCCACTACGTTATAATAAAGAAATACAGTATGGCATAATATGCTATATACAACATGGACAGAGACAAGCTTCTTTTGTACTTGCTATAAAGGAGGAGTTTTATGACAGAAATTCCAATTGAAATACAAAAACAAATGAAAAAGCATCAAGGGTTATCAAAGTCAAAAATATTCAAACGAGCACTTTTTATTTTTATTGGCGCTGTATTAATGGCAGTAGGATTAGAGATTTTTTTAGTACCTAATCAGGTTATTGATGGCGGGATTGTTGGGATCTCAATTATCCTTTCTCACTTACTTGGAATAAAGCTGGGCTTATTTATCTTTCTTTTAAATATCCCATTTTTCTTTATTGGATATAAACAGATAGGGAAGACATTTGCTCTTTCCACTTTGTTCGGAATTGCTGTTCTATCCATTACAACAGTCCTCTTACATCCGGTTCCGGCATTCACAGAGGATGTTCTTCTTGCTACGGTATTTGGCGGAATTATTTTAGGGATTGGTGTTGGAATTGTCATTCGATATGGAGGCTCACTTGATGGTACAGAGATTTTAGCTATTCTTGCAAATAAAAAACTTCCATTCTCTGTGGGTGAAATTATTATGTTTTTTAATATTTTTATCCTGGGAAGTGCAGGTTTTGTGTTCGGCTGGAACAGAGCTATGTACTCATTGATAGCATACTTCGTGGCGTTTAAAACAATAGATATTGTGATTGAGGGGCTTGATGAATCGAAATCAGCCTGGATCATTAGTGAACATTATCAAGAAATTGGTGATGCCATTTTAGCCAGGTTAGGTCGTGGAGTAACTTATCTTAATGGTGAGGGTGCTTATACAGGAGAGAATAAAAAAGTCATATTCTGTGTGATTACACGTCTAGAAGAAGCGAAGTTAAAATCGATTGTTGAAGATCTAGATGAATCTGCCTTTTTAGCAGTGGCAAACATAGCGGAAGTAAGAGGCGGAAGGTTTAAGAAAAGAGATATTCACTAAAAAACTTGTGGCAGATTCCACAGGTTTTTTTAGTAGCTTAACATACTATTTATCGATTTCTATTCATACCTATTACTAATGGACAGGAAGTACAAGTCAAGAGGAGGGGATGAATAGATGGAAAGCGTCATCTTAGATATATTAGATTGGTTAACAAATCTCGGTTACGTTGGAATTGCGATTGGATTAATGCTTGAGGTGATTCCGAGTGAAATTGTATTAGGATATGGCGGTTATATGATTGTGCTTGGGAAAATTGGGTTTCTAGGGGCCGTACTTGCAGGCGTAATAGGAGGAACAATTGCCCAACTAATTTTATACTGGATAGGAAGTTTAGGAGGAAGGCCCTTTCTTGAAAAGTATGGAAAATACTTGTTTATAAAAAAGCATCATATTGAGCTATCAGAATTATGGTTCGAGAAATATGGGGCTGGGGTTATTTTTGGTGCTAGGTTTATACCAGTGGTGCGGCACGCCATTAGCATACCGGCGGGAATTTCAAAAATGTCATTGTGGAAATTCACATTGTATACAGTAGCGGCAATGGTACCATGGACAATTTTTTTCGTGTATTTAGGTATCGAGCTCGGCAGCAACTGGATATACATCAAAGAAATCGCAAAACCATATTTCATACCGATCACCTGCACTGCACTTTTGCTTGCAACAATCTATTATTTAGTCAAGAAATACAAACGACCAAAGGAAAGTTGAAAAATAGTTGATTGCACCCAATTTTGTGCATGTGTAAGAATGAATTGGTGGAAAATGGTATGATTCAGGTGAAAAGTCAGGGGAGAGACGAATTGAGAGCAGTGTTTTTCGATTTAGATGGGACATTATTAAATAGAGACCAATCTGTTCTTCACTTTATTAAAGATCAGTATTCCCGTTTAAAGCCGTCAATAGAAGCTTCTATGGACAGGTATGTAAAAAGATTTGTGGAGCTAGATAACCATGGATCTGTTTGGAAGGATCAAGTGTATGATACACTGGTGAAAGAGTTTAATATTCAGAACATTTCTGCTGAGGAGCTGCTACAAGACTATCTTTCTTATTTTCCAAATCATTGTGTTCCTTTCCAACATTTAGAACAGATGCTCCAAGTATTAAAGGAAAAACAAATCAAGCTTGGAATAATCTCAAATGGATTCGGGAAGTTTCAGATGGATAATATGAAAGCTTTAAAAATTGAGTCATATTTTCAATGTATCTTGATTTCTGAAAATGAAGGATTGAGAAAACCGGATAAAGAAATTTTTCTAAGGGGTCTATCTTTGCTAGAGGTACCTGCACATAAATGCATATTTATTGGTGATCATCCTATCAATGATATTGAAGCTGCTAGTAAAGTAGGGATGAAAACAATATGGAAAAAGAACAATCTATTTTCGCAAACTCCGAAAGCTGATTATGTGATTGAAGATCTATTAGAAATAGTAGAAATTCTTGAAAAAGAAGAAGACAGCTTCATATTATAAAACAGAAAGGTTGGCTAAAAAAGGCCAACCTTCTACATATTTCTAATTAATTTTTCTAAGTTGTTTTTCTATTATTTGTCGTTTGTGAAGACCTCTTTCCCTTATCTCTGCCTCAAGCATCCTAATAAATTCAATATTAATCTTTAACTTTTTTGCTTCTTTTAAGCTATCTAACAAGGTCTTGTCTGAAAGTGTTGAAAACCTCATTTTCATCATCCTCTACCAATACAATACTTGTATATGTCTAATATACCTTTACCACTAGTAAATCTGCGTTAAACAAATTTGTGTAAAAATGTATAATGAATGATTTTAATAGGTGAGAATAACAAAGAAGCAATGATCTGACAAGAGAAGGGGAAGGGGGCAAATCTACCCTTCTTCATTTAACATGTTTGTTTAAGTATTATAAGTCATCAAATCCGTTATCAACATGGTTAACCTTCGTATATTGTCTTGACTTCTGCTCAAAGAAGTCAGATTTCCCAAGATCAACTTCCTCATATGCTTTAATCCATTTTAATGGATTTGTGCGGTATCCTTCAAATGGACGCTCATATCCTAATTGATTACATCGAACATTTGCGTAGAACTTAATATAATCCTCAACATCCTTTATATTAATTCCATCAATTTTATTTCCGATGATGAAATGGCCCCATTCAATTTCAAGCTCTGCTGCTTGAACAAATGTTTCCTTTACGAAAGTGGAAAGTTCTTTAGTGTCGTATTCTGGGTATTGTTTTAGTACTTCTTTAAAAATTTGAACAAATAAATCAACATGAATTTGTTCATCACGATTTATATAATTGATCATTGTACTTGTAGCGACCATTTTTTGATTACGGGCCAAATTATAAAAGAAAGCAAATCCAGAGTAAAAGAAGAGGCCCTCTAAAATAACATCATATACGATTGATTTTAATAGGTTCTCAACATTAGGTTGTTCAGCAAAAGCCTGGTATCCATTTGTAACAAACTCATTTCGCTTTCTTAAGATCGGTTCACTTCTCCAGTATTCAAAAACCTCATCCTGCACATGCTTCGGTACTAAGCTTGAAAGAACGTAGGAGTAAGAGTGGTTATGAATCACTTCTTGCTGTGCAAGCATAATCATCAAGGCATTAATGCTTGAATCTGTTATATAGTCTGAGACCTTCCCGGCATAATCCGTTTGAATACTATCTAAAAGAGCCAGTAGTCCAATGATTTTTAGGAAGGCATCTTTTTCATCCTCTGTTAACTCAGGGTATTGCTTTATATCTTGAGCCATATTGATTTCAAAGGGTGTCCAAAAATTTGCCAGCATTTTTTTATAGCGAGGATATGCCCAAGGAAATGAAACATCATCCCAATTTAATACATTTGAGCTTTCACCGTTAATAATACCTGTTGACCGGTTTGGTGCGGCCGCATCCATTATTTTTCGCTTACTTAGAGTAGTAGTGGTTTCCATATACATTCTCCTTTTTACCGATAAAAAATTGTGAGAATGACTTAGAAAAAGTCATTCTCTAAAAAATTAGGCTGTTACGCATACTTTGTTGTTTTTTAATGCAGTTAAAGGTAAAAACAAGTTGGTTTCATTGCGCTTTTAGACACTTGCTTTCCTCTACTTCCTGCAGGAGTCAAGTGTCTTTCGCACCATTACCACTAATGCAACAATCTTTGTGAAAACAGCCAAATATTAACTAGCACAAGAATCGCATTCTTCAATCGTACTAGAAGTTGAGCGTAGATAATACGTTGTTTTTAATCCTTCTTTCCATGCAGATAAATGAAGATCAAGCAGATCTTTAGCTTTAATCGTATTTTGTACATAAAGATTGAAAGAGATTGATTGATCTATATGGCGTTGGCGCGCTGCATTTTGTTTAATGCTCCAATGCTGGTCAATAAAATAAGCAGACTTATAATACCAGGTTGTTGTTGAGTTAAGATCTGGAACGGTAACCGGAATTTTATAATCTTTCTTTTCTTCTGAATATACTTTTTGGAAAATTGGATCAATACTTGCTGTGCTTCCTGCAATAATAGATGTGGAAGCATTCGGTGCAACTGCCATTAAATAGCCGTTTCTAACTCCATGAGCCCCAACATCACGCTGTAGAGCATCCCAATCATAGTTGCTTTCCTGTGTGTGGTATCCTCGTTTGTCAAAATAGGCACCAGTTTCCCAATCAGAGCCTTTAAACACAGAGTAGGCCCCTTTTTCTTTCGCAAGCTCCATGCTTGCAGAAATCGTTAAGAAGGAGATTTTTTCGTATAAATGATCTGCGAACTCAACGGCTTCTTCGTGTTCCCATTTAAGCTGCTTTAGAGCTAATAAATGGTGCCAGCCAAAGGTTCCTAACCCAATCGCCCGATATTTTTCATTTGTTAACCTTGCTTGAAGGACAGGGATTGTATTTAAATCGATCACATTGTCCAACATTCTAACCTGAATAGGGATAAGCTTTTCTAACACATCATCTGTAACGGCTTTAGCAAGATTAATAGATGAGAGATTACAAACAACAAAATCACCCGGTGTTTTGACCGTAATAATTTTTCCATCCTCGGTATATTGCTCTTCGACAGTAGTTGGACTTTGGTTTTGTGTAATTTCTGTGCAAAGATTGCTGCAATAGATCATACCTTGATGGGAGTTTGCGTTTTTACGGTTCACCTCATCACGATAGAACATATAAGGAGTTCCTGCTTCTAATTGGCTAATCATGATTCGTTTCATAATCTCAATTGCAGGCACCTTTTCCTTTGAAAGTTGTTCATTTTGGACACATGCCCAATAACGCTCTCTAAAGCTTCCATTTCCTTTTTCCTCGTCGTAAAAATCTTCAATACTGAAGCCCATAACGGTACGAACCTCATGTGGATCAAATAAGTACCAATCAGCCCGTGCTTCAACCTGCTCCATGAAAAGATCCGGAATACAAACTCCTGTAAAAATATCATGTGTTCGCATTCTTTCATCACCGTTATTTAGTTTTGCATCAAGGAAGGAAAAGATATCTTTATGCCACACATCAAGATAGACTGCGATCGCTCCTTTACGCTGCCCAAGCTGGTCAACACTGACAGCCGTATTGTTCAGCTGCTTCATCCATGGAATGATTCCTGAGGAAACCCCTTTAAATCCGCGAATATCACTTCCGCGGCTTCGGATTTTACCGAGATAAGCCCCAACACCGCCACCAGATTTCGATAGATTGGCGATGTCTGTATTGCTATCAAAAATTCCTTGAAGACTGTCATCAATCGTATCGATAAAACAGCTTGATAGCTGTCCTACAGGTTTTCCGGCATTTGAAAGAGTTGGTGTTGCTACTGTCATATAAAGATTACTCATAGCCCAGTAAGCTTGCTTAATGAGTTCAAGACGGTTAGCTTTGTTTTCCTTTGCCATTAATGTCATAGCAATCACTAAAAATCGTTCCTGCGGCAGCTCATATACTTGTTTCGAAAAATCTTTTGTTAGATAGCGATCTGCTAATGTTCGTAGGCCAATATATGTAAATAAATAGTCGTTTTCCGGCTTAAGAAAGGATCCAATTTGGGTTATCTCATCCTTTGAATAATTTTCTAATAAGCTTGAGCTATAAAGTCCTTTTGAGATAAGTGTTGAAATAAGCTCGTAAAAATCTCCATATTTTTGCTCTTTCTTATATCCTCGATTTGCTGCCGCTTCTTTATAAAGTTTTGATAAATAAATGTGTGCACAGAAGTAGGTCCATTCGGGCTCTTGTTCATTAATATTAGATAATCCTTCTAAAATAAGAAGATTAATTAGCTGTTCAGAGGTATAGGATTCTCTTTGAAGGATCGTATTTTCTATACGATTAAGATATTCGTCAATATTTAGTGTTGGAAAATGTTGATGAATGCTTTTGATAAAGGTTGTTAGTTTTCCGAGATCAAATGCTTCTGTTCCATTTTGCTGATCCAGGATCATTGGGGATAATGTTGTCTTGCTCATGTATATTCCTCCGTCTGTACGTTTTTTAGCGGGGGAAAGATAAAACGACAGAAAGAGAGCAAGTCATTGAAGTTGAATAGCTCAAGAGATTTACTATCGTTTCATCTTCTCAGTCCCCGAAGAAATTGAAACTTTCACAAGGTTTAGGTAGGTCTCCTGACTTATGTTCTTCCTACTATGAGTCCTTCCCATACATGAGGTACAGTGGTAATCTCAATTCGTCACACTTACAGTTGCGGGGACAGTTCTGGATTTTCACCAGATTCCCTATTAAGCTAACAAAGCGCCTAACTCTCGTAAAGATACAATATATAGTTTTTCATTAGAAGTTAAAATCAATATATAGTTGATTTAACGATATGATTCCATGATAAATCAGTTGGATCAAATTAGCAATAGCTATTTTAAAAAGAAACTAGAATAATAGATTTAGATTATTCAGAAGTGATATAGAACAAAGATAACAGGAAAATGAATTGAACTCCAAATAAAAACCTTCTTCTAAAAAGATTGTTGTTTGGTCTGTTGATATTTTCCAATTGCTATAGGGAATTGTTGTTTGATCGAAAGGTGTGAGATTCCACGGGAACAAAGCTGGAAAGGTATCCCTACGGGAGTTTAATGAATATAACAATTGAAAAAACTGGTAATGTACGATTTTTTTGGTTGTTTAACCAAGCAGAAAATACATTAATTTTTAGTTATTTACTGGTCCTGTTTCTAAAGGGGACTTTTACCTTAAATATATGGGAGTAAATAACAAGTTTTTTACCTTTATTAAAAGCAGTTTTCAGTCCATTTAAGAACAAGTAAAAATCGAGTTAATCGACAAATTTTTCGGAAGAGCTTGTTTATAATGACATTAGCTTTTAAGGAAGGGAGTTGAAAATACCCTATCATTAATTGCTTGTGATGATCACTTGATAATATGAAGGAGGAATCAAAATGGTATTCAAAACATCCTGGAAATTATCGGCTCCTATTCTAGCCGTGATGCTTGCTGCAGCATGCAGTGATGGTCAAGACATGCAGGAAGATATTCAAGAACAGCCTGTAAATGGTGAAATGGACACAGAGGAACCAATGGGTGGAGAGACAGATTCTGAAGTACCTGAAAGTGAAGAAATGGTTCCAGAAGAGCCTGCAAGTGATGAGATGAATCCGGAAGAACCTGCTGATGAAGAAACAAATACAGAAGATCCTTCTAACCAATAATGTGGGATTTTTCTTTAAAGTATTTAGCTAAAATCGATTAATGTAATCAAATGAAAAATTTAATCCCAATCTATTATTCATTGTATTTGATATTCCATTTAGAAGTTACAATGTAGTTATTAATCAACATTAATATTAATATCGATTAGGAACTAAGTTTGTATCTTAAAGGTACATTGTCAAACCCTAATGCTAATATATAAAGTTATTTTGATCACGATTAAAAGGTTTACACCAAAAATAAGCGACCTGTTATTCCTCCTAATCAGAATAACAAGGTCGCTTATCTTATTTCCTTATTCATTATTTTTACAACTCTTTCATACAACAGAATCTTATTTTAATGCTTAATTCATAATGAACCAAACTAATAGAAAGTGTAAATATAAATACCCCTTTTTCTTCTATGGAAATTATATCAAAATATGGCCATTAATCATGTTGGGGGACATCTTCATATTTTTGGCTTTGACATCAGAGCATGAAGTGGCTATTATAAATATGGTTGTTTGTGAAAAATAATAAAAGGCTACTAAATATTTTGTGAAAAAAAACAATTACAAGACAATAATTAAATTTTATGATAGTACTACATAGGTGAAAGCGCTAACAATTGGAGGGGTGTACAACAAAATGATGGACATAATAGGGAAAATCAATGGGGTTCTATGGGGAACGCCCAGTTTAATTTTGTTATTTGGGACAGGCTTATTTTTAACAGTTGCTTTGAAAGGTTTACAGTTTAGAAGATTGCTATATGCCTTTAAATTGGGATTTGGTAGAGAAGAAGAATCTTCAGCAGCAGAAGGGGATGTAAGTAACTTTAAGGCCCTAATGACGGCGTTGGCTGCTACAATCGGGAACGGAAATATTGCCGGTGTGGCTACAGCGATTACGCTTGGCGGTCCCGGAGCAATATTCTGGATGTGGATTGTCGGATTGTTAGGGATGGCAACGAAATATTCAGAAGCTTTGCTGGCGATGAAATATCGTGTGAAAAATGAAAATGGAGAATATTCCGGTGGCCCGATGTATTATGTAGAAAAGGGATTGGGTAAAAAATGGAAGTTTCTTGGGGTTGCTTTTGCGCTGTTTGGCGCATTTGCCGCTTTAGGTATTGGAAATAGTGTGCAGTCGAATACAATCGCAGAAGTGATGAATAATAGTTTTAGTGTCAGCGGACTAACAACAGGCATCATTCTTGCCGTTTTAACAAGCTTGATCATTTTTGGGGGTATTCAACGCATTAGTACGGTTGCAAGTTTTTTTGTGCCAATTATGGCTTTCCTGTATGTTGGAGGAGCATTGTTAATATTAGCAATTAATTTTGATCAAATTATCCCTGCTTTTCAATTAATTTTCCACTATGCCTTCAATCCTGTTGCAGCTGCCGGAGGATTTGTCGGGGTGGCGGTGGTCGAAGCGATCAGAAGCGGCGTCTCCCGTGGGATTTTTTCAAATGAAGCTGGTTTAGGTACAGCTGCATTAATTGCGGGAAATGCTAAAACAGATCATCCTGTTAAACAAGCATTGGTTGCCATGACAGGTACATTCATCGTAACGATCATCGTTTGTACTATGACTGGATTAGTGTTAATTATCACTGGTTTCTGGGATTCCTCAGGTGGATTGTTATCAGGAGTACAGCATGATCCAAGTCTTGATGGGGGAGCTTTAACATCTGCTGCTTTTGCATCAACACTCGGTATTGTTGGTGAATATATTGTGGCCTTTTCGGTCATCTTCTTCGGTTTTTCAACGATTGTTGGATGGTACGTTTACGGTGAAAAATGCTTTGAATACCTTGTAGGACAAAAAGGAATTCTTGGGTATCGCTTTGTTTATATTATAGCCTGCGGTTTAGGCGCAGTGGCAAACTTATCAGTTGTTTGGGCATTTGCAGACATGGCGAACGCTTTAATGATGATTCCTAACTTAGTAGCTTTGTTACTATTATGGAAAGTCATTGTCAATGAAACAAACGACTTTTTTGAAAATCACTACAAATTAACAGAATATAAAAAAGCGAGTTAATCGTGAACCGCGAAACCTCTAGAGAAATCTGGGGGTTTTTCTTTAAATTTTTTTACCGCTTCAGCCTGGCATGTGGTAAATATAGAGGTGCAAAAAGAAATCATTTACTTTTCAGCAAAAAACATCATTTTAATACATTCCATATGAATGAGTTAAGAAAATACCGTCTCCTTAAGAGATAGTACGGCGATCCTTCATCAATCAAGTCAATATTCAATTGAAATTCATTCTCCCGGTGATCAATTAAACATTTGCCTTTCCATTAGCTTGAAAATCAAAAAAGAACAGCTCCCTTTGAGCTGTTCTTTAGTGTGTAACATCCTAAATCTTAATATCAATCTTCGCATTTTCCTTTAATTCTTCAACTTGCTGAGCGAGTTTTTCTTGCTGTTTTTGCTGTTGAAGTGATTGTTCGATTTGCGGTTTTACTTCTTCAAGCTTTGGAACTTCTTGTCCATTGCTCTTTCCTTGTTCGGCATATTGATTATACGTTTTTTGAATTTCTTCATCAGTTATTTCACCAGCCGGTAATTCTTTCTCAACGTACTGTTTAAATTTAATATCGTCAGCTATTTGAGTTTCAAGTGTTTTTATATCCATGCCCGATTTTTTAAGAGCGGCTTCGAATTCTTTTTCTGTTTTAAACTGTTTTTTCGTTTCGTCCAGCTGCTTATTAATATCTGCCTCTGAAGCTTTATAACCTTTTTTATCTGCATCTTGAATAAGAAGAGTTTGTCCTACTAAGCTGTCAATTGTTTGGGTTTTCACTTGCTCTGCAGCTTCTTTAGAAGTCGGATCTTGTCCCATTTGCTGCATTTGTCCTTGTATCGTTGCTAAGATGCTATTATAGTCGCTTCCTAAAATTTCTTTATCATTCACAATGGCAACAGTTTTCTTTTCATCTACTTGCTGCGCTTCTAATTTCTTTTGCATTTCTTCCATTAGCTTTTGCTGTTCCTTCTGCTGATCGGTTTCCGCCGTTTTTGCTTTATCATCATTTTTAGCTTCTTTACTTTCTTCATTTCCTCCACATGCTGCTAAAACAACGGCCATTAGACCGGTTATTAATGTAAACATCATTTTGTTCATAATCGATCTCCTTTCTTAAGCTAGAAGTATAATTTTCCGCTAAGAAAATCATCTAGTGCGCATTATAAAGTAAATCCTATGAAAAAGAAACATGTTACGGTCTTTTTTAAGATTTGTAATATGATTGAAACGATAATGATAGTAGTTACATTACAATCTCCACAACTTGGAGTATAGTAGAAGGAAAAATTCCCCTTTATATCTAAGGGGTGGGAGGATGCTATGGAAAAGTTAGAATATCAATGGGTACAACAAACACGCCAGATTTTATTAGACCAGTGCAGAGAATTGAATGAAGCTGACTTTACTAAAGAGTTTGGATTTGGTTTACAGAGTATTAGAGATTCCTTAGTTCATGTAGCAGGCTGCTATCATGCTTGGCTAGGTTCTTTTGTCCTGTCAGAAACAACATCACCATTATTTACGAAGGAAGTAATTAAAAGTATGAATATAGATGATATTCAACGCTATTTTCAACAAGCTGATCTATATGTTGAGAGTGTATTTGAACAATTCAAAAATAAATTTGATGAGATGATCGAAAAAGAGCCTTCTTGGAAAGCGGGCAGTGGGATTGTAAGAAAAACGCCACATCAACTACTAATCCATTCAATTACTCATGAATCGCATCATAAAGGGCAAATTGTAGCAATGCTACGTCTGCTTGGCCATACACCTAAAAATACAGATATATTAGGGTTGCCTGAAAGGGATTTGTTAAATAATAATAAGGAGATCTTCCAAGAACGGCAGTGAGCTCAGACACAATTTACTTTGCTTAAGGCATAATGACTTTTTGAAGCAAGGGAGCTAGCTGTTCAATGGAGAGGTTGTACTCGTAAGCTCTCGATATGAGCGGCATCAATTTTAATTGGAGGAATTTATATGCTTTTTATTGATAATAAAGGAATCACGGACCCAAGAATAAATTTAGCAATTGAGGAGTATGCAGTAAAACATTTAGACCCAAATGAAACGTATTTATTGTTTTACATAAATGAACCATCGATCATTATCGGAAAAAATCAAAATACAATTGAAGAAATAAATACTTCTTATGTTGAAGAAAAAAATATTCATGTTGTCAGAAGGCTGTCAGGTGGCGGGGCTGTTTACCATGATGAAGGGAACTTGAATTTTAGTTTTATTACGAAGGATGACGGAGAAAGTTTTCATAACTTTAAAAAGTTTACCGAGCCTGTCGTTCAAGCCCTTGAAAAACTTGGTGTAAAAGCAGAATTGAGTGGACGAAACGATATTATTGCAAGTGATGGTCGCAAGATTTCCGGAAATGCTCAATTTTCGACAAAAGGAAGAATGTTTTCTCATGGTACATTATTATTTGATTCAGAAATTGATAGTGTAGTTAATGCATTGAAAGTTAAAAAAGATAAAATTGAGTCAAAGGGGATTAAATCCATTAGGAGTCGAGTAGCAAATATTAGCGAATATTTAACTGACAGCATTACAATTAAACAATTTAGAGAGCTTTTGCTTCGCTATATATTCAATGGAACTGATTCAATTCCAACCTATGACCTTACTGAGGATGATTGGAAAAAGATTAACGAAATTTCAAAGGAACGTTACCAAAACTGGGAGTGGAATTTTGGAAAATCACCGAAATTTAACTACCAGCACTCACACAGATTTCCAGTTGGTCAAATTGATTTACGACTTGAAGTCCAAAAGGGCATCATAAAGAATTGTAAAATATATGGGGACTTTTTCGGTGCAGTTGATGTTGAAGAAGTAGAGAATGCGTTAATTGGTGCACGTTATGAAAAAGAAGCAATTGAAAAAGTATTTGAGAACATTGATGTGAAAAAATATTTCGGAAATATTGAAAAAGCTGATTTGATCCATCTATTTTATTAGATAGATGGATATATTTTTTGCCGGTTCAGTCACTAGAAAGGTAATAACTAGAAATTATAATAATTAATGGTATAATTTGGATATTGGTAGGGCGGTATATTACTAAGCTTATATGAGGTGCCAAAAGATAATGAAAAATTTATTGTTAGTTTCATTTTCATTACAAATCCTTTTTTTTCTTCTTTTTTAAGTACCTTACTAGCAAGATTACCGGAGCCATTTCCATCAGTTATTAGCCTTTTCATTGCTTGTATGGGTTTATTTACTTCGGTATTTTCTATTATTAAAGGACAAACATCGAAGTTGACTATAATAGTATTTGGAGCATCATTTTTGATATTTCTCATGTTTGTATTCGCAATGTTTTTATCAGGGATGTAATGGAATCGTTCTTAAACTAAAAGGCGTTTCTTTTAAGAAAAAACAAACGATTCAATATATAATCTTTCGGAATCGGGTGCTATTGAGCAAGAATGATTAGGTTTTCTAACTGTTATAAAGGAGACACCGCAAATTGAAATCAAATAGTTATCTAAAAGAACATATTAAGCAGTTAGAGGAAAAGTTATTAACCCCAGAAGTTCGTTTATCAAGAAGAGAGTTAAAAAAATTATTGGCTGATGATTTCTTTGAATTCGGAAGTTCAGGTAAGGTTTTGTATAAGGATGAAGGTATTGCTGATGGTGGAATAGGGACAGTTAGGATGACTTTGAGCGATTTTGAACTCCATCCTTTATCAGAAACCGTAGTGCTGGCAACATACAGAATTTTTAATGATGTTAGTAAACAGCATTCTTTACGTAGCTCTATATGGAAACGTAGCGAGGGTAAATGGAGAATGGTCTTTCACCAGGGAACAAAGACAGATCCTTCGGTTTGAAATTCTTTTTTAATAAACAATCACTTACTAATAATATATTTTTGATGAAGAATAAATATCTTTAAGGATCTTAGAGTATGTTTTGATTACACAAAACATACTTTTTTTCTTTACACTATATTAGAATCAAAAATAATTTAGAAAAAATGAAAAAATTGAAACTTATTGTATGTCTAGATCACTCTAAATAGTGAGAGGAGGGAGTGATGACAAAATGAAACATGATCTTCATACAGTAAAAAGAGCAATTAATGGAGATGCTGAAGCATTTGAAGCATTGCTTTTTAAAGAAGAAAAAATGCTCTATTACAAGGCGCTTTCTTACGTTGGTAATAAAGAAGATGCGTTGGATGCTATACAGGAAACCGCGTACAATGCATTCCTTGCGATAAGACAATTGCGAAATCCGGAGTATTTTTCCACTTGGTTGTTTAGAATTTTAATACGTGAATGTTATCGGCAGTTAAGAGAACGGGACCAAATGATTCCTTATGAGGAAAGCGAATTGTTGAAGAGATTAGATCGCAAGCAGGATGAAGAGATAGATTCTTTTCTTTTAAATGAGGCATTGTCGAGGCTGAATTCGTCCTATCAAACTTCAATTATTCTATTTTACTATCATGACTTGTCTATTAAGGATATTTCTGAGGTTATGGAGAAGCCGGTTGGCACAGTAAAAACAAATTTACGTAGAGCGAGGAAAAAATTGAAAAGTGAGTTAGAAAGGAGCTATAAATTAAATGAAAAAGTTACATGATCCTTTCGAGGAGTTTCCACAAGATCAAGTTCGTTCAGCGATCCGCTCGGGAATTGTTCAAGCTAAAGAGCAACTTGATACGCCTCGTCTAAGAATGAACAAAGGGAAAAGAAAAATAATCTATGCTTTGTGCAGTGTGGCAGCTGTTTTTGGAATATTGGTTTGTTCATCTTATTATTCTCCAGCGTTGGCAAGCAGTTTATCTCAAATACCGATTATCGGGTCTGTTTTTGGGAATTCTAATCTGATTGGATTACAACAAGCCCAAAAAAGTGGATTAACGAATGAAATTGGGGAGACACAGACAGTCAATGGAATTTCCGTTACACTTGATGAAATTTTATATGACCAAAATAATATTACTATAGGTCTTTTCATTGAATCCGAGAAGGAACTTGATGAATTTTATTTTGGTGCTGGGATGGATTTTACGATTAATGGGAAAAATCCTGATGCAGCGACTGGCAGTTACGGTGAAGATATCCTTTCAGAAACAACTCGGACTGCCATTCAGGAAATAAATGTGACTGAGGATATGCCGGAAGAGTTCGAACTAGGATTAATCCTACATGGAGAAAATGGGGAAAAGTGGTATTTCTCAACTCCCGTTGAAAAAATCACTGATATTCATAAAATACCTGTTCATCATTCACAGACGGTTGATGGATTGACCCTTACTGTAACAGAAATGTCTTTTAGTGAAACAGGAGTAAGTATAGCTTATAAGAGTTCTGAAGAGGAAACAGATTTTGAATTAAGTCGCGGAGGAAATATAGAATTCAAGGTAGTTGATGAAAATGGAAATGAAATTACAGGTCGATCAGGTGGAGCTACAGGAGAATTGGTTAAGGATAGAATAGAATTCAAGAGTAGTAAGCAATTTGATCCCATTGATTCTAAAGTTACTGAATTAACAATTACTCCTTATCTAGTCATTCCGTCGGACGGAGGAGGAGTGGAAATTGACGAAAATGGAAAGGAAAAAGAGTTAGAATTTAAAGGGAATCTTATAAAGCCGATTGAGTTTGACTCTTTTAAAGTGAAAATTCCACAATAAATTCATTATTTAAAAAGAGCTGATAGTGAATTTCGATAAACTTTTGTGAGGTTTTAAAGCAAACATAGAATTAATTAATATGATGATGACATATAAAAACTATCCGAAATAATGAAAAAGTTATGACTACTACTATTTTTAGATCCTATGAGAATCTAATCCTAAGCCAAAGTAAAAACCGTCTCATTATGAGACGGTTCTTCGATCTTTCATATAACCATATAAAATAGTAAAAGCAGGGGACAGATAAAGGAAAAACGCAAAAGGTAAAAATGATAAAACAGGTACACCTAAAGTTTGAGCAAAGAAAGCACCGCTGACTCCCCATGGAATAAGAGGGTTGATTAATGTTCCTGCATCTTCCAAAGTCCTAGATAAATATTTTCGATCTAATTGCATCTTTTCATAAAGTCCCTTAAAAGACTGACCCGGTATTAAAATGGACAAATATTGTTCACCAGTAAGTAAATTAACTCCAAACGAAGAAGACGCAGTTGAAAGAATTAACTGTCCTTTCGAATGAATTCTATCAATTAGTCCATTTAATAGAGTAGGAATGATTTTAAGTGAATCAAGCAATCCTCCAAAAGCAAATGCAATCAGGATGAGGGAAATTGACCACATCATAGATTGTAAGCCGCCACGATTTATCATATTGCTTACTTGTTCATTTTCAATTGGAAAGGAAGTACCGTTTTGCAGAACATTTAGAAACTGACTAAGCGAAATTCCTTGTAAGCTGACTGCTGTTAGGCCTGCGGTCATAATTCCTACAATTAAAGAGGGGATAACGGGTATCCTTTTCACGGCCAGGATAATCACGATAATTGGTGATAACAGCGTTAAGCTGCTAACATGAACCTGTGACTCAATCATCAGGATCATATTTTTCATCTCAGATAGGGAAGCAGCATCGATTGGTGTCATTCTTCCTAAAATGAAGAAAATCACAGTTGTAATGAGTATACTTGGAATAGTTGTGAAAAACATATGCCTTATATGAGTAAATAAATCAACAGCTGCAACACCAGAGGCAAAATTGGTTGTGTCTGACATAGGAGACATTTTATCGCCAAAGCAAGCTCCAGAAATAATAGCCCCTGCCAACCATTCAATTGGCAAACCGATTGCCATACCAGCACCCATAAGAGCAACCCCGATTGTACTAACAGTTGTAAAAGAACTGCCGACTAAACTTGATATGACCATACAAGAAAAAAGTGTTGTGGTAAGCAAGTAATGGGGATTAATAACGGTTAAAGCATACGCCATGATCGTTGGAATCGTCCCGCTGCTCATCCAGGCACCAATTAGCATCCCAATTAGCCCTAAAATAATAATTGGCTGCACACCATTTTGGATGCCTTTTACCAGGCCAGTTTCTAACTGTTTCCATTTAAAGCCTCTAATCAGTCCAATGATTAAAATAACCATCAAGCAATTGAGTAAAGCAATATGTGGTTCAGTTTTTAATATAAATAAACTTGAAAAGATAACCGCTAAAATGAGAAGTAAAAGCACGACGGCTTCCTTAAAACGAAACATTTCTTTTTCTTTATTCATGAAAGACTCCTTTATCCTGCTCTTAACGGGCAGTAAGACCCTGACCTCAAGCTTCCCGAGTTTACAAAGAGGGGAGATGGGGGGATAACTGCCCGTAAAGGTCCGATTGGTTCAACTATCAGTGGGAGAGGAAGAAAACCTACACTGATGGAAGTTTCACTGTATAACTTAAACGCTTTTACGCTTTTTCGTACAAAAGTATTATACCAGTCTAATTTTTTGTGTCAATTAGAATTATATTTATTAATAATTTCGTTATTATGTATTTTGTTGGAATAATATTACAACAAAAAAATCAGTGAGTTTTCTCACTGATTTTATAAAAAGATCGTCAGATGATATTAGATTGTTTTTGCGATATTTTTTAATTGGTCAGATGTATCTGCGATCGAATGGATAGCATTTGAGACTTCATGAATGACATTTGTAAATTCGGTTAAGTCTGTTTTGGATTGCTCGCTTTGCTCTTTATGTTTATTCATAATGCCTAGAATCGTATCAAAGAATGAGTTCATATCATTCATTTGATCAGATCCTTTTGTTGTTAAGTCTGCTACACTATTAATGGAGTCAGAGATACTGTCAATTTGAGTATGAATATTTGTAATTAAGCTTGATACGCCTTGTACAGAATTTTTTGTTTCCTCTGCAAGCTTGCGAACCTCACTAGCTACAACCGCAAAGCCCTTTCCGTATTCGCCTGCACGTGCGGATTCAATGGCTGCATTTAAAGCTAGTAAATTTGTTTGTTCTGCAATCGAAGTAACGATGGAAACTACTTGATTGATTTTCTCGGATGTTTGTTCGAGAGACTTCATTTTTTGCAAGATTTCTACTGTGCTCTGTTCAATGAATGTCATTAATTTACTTTGTTTTTCTAAATCACTTTTTCCATTATGAGCCTGATCTTCTGCGGTTGCAGCGGCTTCGAAACGATCAATGGAGTATGAAGCAATTTCCTGGGATTGGGCGAGAATTTCTTGGATGAAGGCCTTTGTATGTTCCGTTGTCTCTGCTAATTTTGCTGCCAGGTGGTTCACTTCTTCTCGAATTTGGTCCTTTTCACGTTCATTTTCAGCACGAACTGCGGCATACTCATGATCATATGCCTCTAAGACAATCTGCTGTTCTAAACTAAATAATTTACTAATACTCTGAATAGCCTGGATAACTTCACCTTTTGTATTGAAATGAGGTTCAATTGTATTGATGATTGAAGTAAGGAGTTGTTGGAATCCTGCCATATACCATTTTGCTTCAAGGCCAATCTTTACATGAATATGTGCAATTCTTCTCATTCTCTTAACATCTTCCAAGTCTATTTTTCCGTTAAACATCTTTAATACATGTGCTTTGAGCGTTTCTTTTAGACGGTCAACAGAACTATGTTCGTTGATAATATCGATGAGACCTTGTCCAGCTTCAAACGAACCGTAAAAAGTTCGAACAATTTCTTCAATGTTTTCTTCAACATATGGTTTAACTTTCAAGGCAATAGCAAGGTCATGCTTTGTAATCCCAAGCATGTTGATTTGAGAAAGCAGTTCTGGTTCATCTATTCTTAACACAACTTTTGATAAAAGGGCTTCTAGTTCTTCTTTGTTTGTTGAAGCAGCCGCTTTTTTCTCTTTTCTTAATGATAAGATACCCATGAAAAATATACCCCATTTCGTAAATATATACTCACTAGGTATATCGGCATGGAATTTAGAGAATTTAGTTTTTGGAAAAATAAAAATTAGAAAATCTTGGATAGCAGAAAGGTCTAAGTTCTCTTTTTCATGTCCTATTATTCATAGACATGAAAAAAGAGGTAGAAAGTTGAATTCTACCTCTAGAAAAAAAGACTACTTCGCTATTAATACTGGAATGGTCGATAATTGTGAAACCTTTTCACTTACACTGCCAAAAATTAATTTTTTCAAACCGCTAATATTACGGTTTCCGACAATAATCAAATCCCCATTGTTTTCTTGGGCATAGGAGACGATGGCATCAGATGGTTCACCGTACGATATTGCTACATTTGCTTTCATATGATGATGTTGTAAAATACGTTTTGCTTCTGTTTCTAATTCGATTTCTTCCTGACTTTTATCCTCTTGAACCTGTGAAGAAGCTTCATCCTGTGCAACAGGAACAACAGGATAATTTCTCATTTCTCCAACAGTGTGTGCAGGAGACATTATAGATGTTTGATCCAGATGATGAAGCGGCTTTTCTTTTTGGATATAAATCACGGACAAATGAGATTCCAATTTCTTGCTCATACTTATTCCTAATTCGAGAGCTTCTTTACTATCTTTTGTACCATCAAATGCTACAATTAGGTGGTTAAGGTTCTTCATGTATCATCATCCTTTCAAATGGGTTTTTATTTGATTTAACGGCAAACTGTTTTAAAATTGGAACCAATTGATTCCAAAGCCAACAAACTAAAAAATTAGATTAAGTAAGAAACTTATAATGACAATGGCTCCAATAATCATCAAAATGGTTCTTAACATTCAGAACTCCTCCAATTTAGATCATTAAATTTTTGCTTTTACGATTGCCTGCATCATTGGTTTTTTCATTGATCTTGATTTGGATGAGATGATCTCCCTTAAATCATTAAGTTTTAAATGTGGAAATGGTCCATCAATAATTAAACTTATCTCTTGTCCATTTTTTGTTGTTAATAAATAAGTAAAAAAGGTTGAGAAATTTTCAGTATTGATAACGCTTTTATTATTTTTGACTAAGTAGATGCTTCCATTGTAGGACTTGGCTAATTGACTTATTTTTATCACCTGATCAATTCGTAATTGATTTTCGAACGTACATTTTAACGTAATGGGTTTATTCATATGAATTCCTCCATAGAAAATTATTGTATGTTGTTTTCTGATTACTTACCTCCACCTGTCAGTTGAGAAACCTATTATGAGAAAAACACGACAAAAGTCCTTATGTAGTTTTGGCTTCTATGACTCGCATAATGTCGGATAAAAAGCATTCATCTTTTAAGGTAATCAAGGTATAGTAGAAGGAGAAGAAATGGAAGGAAGTTGGGGATGGAAAAGCTAAAGTACATAAGCATGCTGTCTGCGGTTGTAACACAGATTGCAGGAATCATTTTTTTATTCATTAACATAAAAATTGCCATTGGGTTATTTTTTGTGTATTTTCTTTCATTGCTTATTTTAGTTATAGCGTTCATAAAAATTCGATTAGATGAGAAAAAGGAGGATGACAAGAATGATTATCGTGACTACTGAGACTGTTCCAGGAAAAGAGACAAAGGAATATAAGGGCTTTGTTAGGGGAAGCACTGTTCAATCTAAACATATAGGAAAGGATTTAATGGCGGGGTTGAAAACCATTGTTGGTGGTGAACTAAAAGAGTACACAGAAATGATGGAGGAAGCTCGTCAAAAAGCAATTGGGCGAATGGTAGAAGATGCGAAGGCAAAAGGTGCTAATGCAATTGTATGCATGAGGCTTGAATCATCAGCTGTTATGCAGAATGCTTCAGAAATCATTGCTTATGGAACAGCAGTAACGGTAGAGGAATAAGGACGCAAGGGAAGAGGGGCTGGTGAATTCCAGCCCTTTTTATATTGTTGTTAAGAATGGATTTTGTTGTTACTAAGTAAAGATTGTTAATCAAACTTTTTCTTTACTTGGTCCCAATAGTATATTTGTGGAAAACGGACATATAGTATATATTCATGAAATATGGTATAACCAACAAATCCAACTTGCTTCCAATCAATTGCATCAAACATATTATTCAGCTCCTTTTCATAAGAAAGGTATATGAATAGGGAAGGACATAAAAAGATGCTTTGGTAAAGTATGAGGAAAGATTGAAGGATAGTATTTTATTCAAATGAAGATTTACTTTACTATATGGTCATAAGAACTTGTTTGATACATATTTCTGTATAATAAAAAGAGAAGAGACCAACACAAAGTGTTGGTCTCTAGCCAATTATATGAAATTGTTATTGTTGAGAAAAACCGCTCATAGATTGTTGAGCCATTGATACTAAACGCTTAGTGATTTCTCCACCTACAGAACCGTTTGCACGTGAAGTAGTTTCTGCACCAAGGTTTACACCAAACTCAGAAGCGATCTCATACTTCATTTGATCAATTGCCTGAGCTGCTCCAGGTACTACTAATTGATTTGACGAATTGCTGTTTGAACTGTTTTGTGCCATCTTACATTCATCTCCTCATAATAGATTTTTAATGGTTGGGTTAGCTGGATTTGCACCAACATATGAAGGAGGTTTGTCCCTCATAGCCTAACTCGGCGTAACCCATTGATGTAAATGTTTTGTATTATTGTTGATACTAGTATTATGGATAAATTTTTGAGCGATATTCATTTTTTTTATGGTATTTTTTTCATCTTTTCGATCAAACTGACCAAATAAAGATGTTTGATTAATTGTTAGTATTTTGAGTAAGTAAGATTGAAATTATGCATTAAATTTAAGCTTAAAAAGACTTTCCTAGATTACATAAATGGTCATTTATTTTGGGATTCTAACGTTATGAGATGATAAAAGGGGATGAAACGATGCATCTATGTCCTTTGTGTAATGGTCTTGGAACAACAACAATTCAGTGTCCAAATTGTCAAACAATCATGGAAGATGTAGGAAAGGTTACAGATTATTTTGATGATTATAGTGCCTATATGGATATTGATATCATGAAGCTATATGACGGTCATGTAACTTCATTAGAAGACCACCTATGTTTTCATTATTTTTATTGTCAGAATTGTCAGCATCAAGAAACAAAACCTATTCAGGAATAAGAAAAAGAGGGCCTATATAGACCCTCTTTTACCAGATATTTATTTTTCGCCAGCAGGACGAATACGTAATTCAGTTTCATTATCGAAGAAGTGAGCTTTGTTCATATCTAAAGCTAAGTCAAGTGACTGACCAGGTTTAACATCAGTACGAGAGTCAACACGAGCGACAAATGATTGACCGTCGATTTCAGAATAAAGCATTGTTTCAGCACCCATTAACTCAGCAACTTCAATTGTAGCTGTGATTTTAGAACCTTGAGAAGACTCGATAAATACCGGCTCATCATGGATTTCTTCAGGACGTACACCCATTAAGATTTCTTTATTCACATAGCCTTGTTCACGAAGATATTTCATTTTTCCTTCTGGTACAGCTACAGACGTTTTTCCGAATGAGAATTTACCGTCTGTTAACGTTCCTTTGAAGAAGTTCATTGCAGGTGATCCGATGAATCCGCCAACGAATGCATTTTCAGGCTTGTCATAAACTTCTTTTGGTGAACCGACTTGTTGGATAATACCATCTTTAAGTACAACAAGACGAGTAGCCATTGTCATCGCTTCAGTTTGGTCATGTGTTACGTAAATAGTTGTTGTTTGTAAGCGTTGGTGAAGTTTTGTGATTTCAGCACGCATTTGTACACGAAGCTTAGCATCAAGGTTAGATAACGGCTCATCCATTAAGAATACTTTTGCATCACGAACGATTGCACGACCTAATGCAACACGCTGACGTTGACCACCAGATAATGCTTTTGGCTTACGTTGTAAGTATTGTTCAAGACCTAAGATTTTAGCTGCTTCGTTTACACGACGATCAATTTCGTCTTTTGGTAATTTACGAAGTTTTAAACCGAATGCCATGTTATCATATACATTCATATGCGGATAAAGAGCATAGTTTTGGAATACCATCGCGATGTCACGATCTTTTGGTGCAACATCATTCATACGTTTTCCGTCGATGTAGAAATCTCCTTTTGAAATTTCCTCTAATCCTGCTACCATACGAAGTGTAGTAGATTTACCACAACCAGATGGTCCAACGAATACGATAAATTCTTTATCTTGAATATGAAGATTGAAATCTTCTACTGCTGTTACTTTATTATCATAGATTTTATAAATATTTTCTAATTTTAACTCTGCCATTTTGAATTCCTCCCCATTTTTGAAAGCGTTTTAACTTGGTTTAATTGTAAGGGATTTCAATAGAAGAAGTAAACGTACAAGTTGCACGAAAAATACTAGGCTCATTTGTGCAACTTGTAAACGCTATCCTAGTTTTCATTCTTAACAAGTACGATTGATAGAAATATAAAGACAGCATTTGAGAATGTACGGATATCTAACCCTGTTTTTTCTAGTAATTTCTCTAGTCTATATTGAAGGCTATTTCGGTGAATAAATAATCTTTTTGCTGTCGAAGAAGCATTTAAATTGGAGTGGAAAAATGCTTCGATAGTATGAAGAAGTTCTTTATCTTCGATTGCATCTATTAAATGATTGGATAATATTTTTCTCTTACTAAAAGCAGGTGCTTTCATGATGAGAAGTGGAAGTGCTTCGTAAAAACTCATAACTTTTTCTCGATTACTAGATCGATGTAATGTATGAAAACAGCTTTGTTCTAACAGAAACTTCGCCTTTAGTTCTTCATCGTTTTTCTGAAGCTGTCCAATATATATAAAGGGTTCAACATAGAAGTCTGTTGTTAGTGTATCACTTAAGTCTTTTAGTATTTCTACTTCAAGTGTAGACTGAGGCTTGTCTTCAATGATAATCCCATGTGATAAGCTTAACCAAATGATAAGCTCGGAGTTTATAATCCCTTTAACGGCTTCCTCAAAATTTTGTTTATCATCAATCGGCTGCTTTAAGAAAAAATAATAAAAACGGACAGTTGGATTCTCATCAGGAAGTGGTGAAGACAGCTCACTATCTTCTGTAAATAAAAATTTATACCATTTTTGCTGGCTGATTGTAAAAGTATCTTCACTTACATTTTCTAATGGTTGAAAAAGGGATGAGAGTAATTCCTTTTCACTAGTATTCAAAGCTGTTTTTAGAATCCCGAAAACTTGACCTACATCTGTTTGAAACCATTCATAAGTCGTATCATGAGGGATATATGTAGAAGTCATTGCTTCTTTAAAGTATTTCATCAGATTATCTAGCATGAGATTGCTCCTTTTGTACGTTGTCCATATATCCATTATAAGAAAGAAACGAAATGCATAAAAGGAAAATGTAAGATGTTCATTCATAAAAATAGAGAAGGGACAGTTTACCTGAAACTGTCTCTTCCCTCTGATTACTCACCTGCATTATATGGTGGATCTTCCTCAATAAGTTCACGGGCTTCTTCAATATTTGCAGATTTTTCTCTCATGTGAACAGAGCCACCTGATAGCCCTTCATTAATGATCCGATCTATATCTAAATAGGCCTTGTCTTTTCCTTCATAATTAAGATCCTGTTTAACACCTAACTCTTTGTCTGGCATGTATCAACCCTCCTTTTGCACATTAGTTTGTGCAAGGGAAGAATTGATCATTCAAGTTTACCCCACTCTTAATGGACAATAGAACCCACGCTGATGGAAGTCTCGCTTTATTCATACACATGAAATAGCATTAGGTCGTGGATTTGTGATTGAAGATCTGTTTCCGCTTCTTTTGGTGGTTTTTGGGATCCCCATTCAATCTGTCCATTTTTATGATATACACCATCATAGTGTGCACCTCTAAAGTAAAAGGAAATCCGCCAACCAGGTAAATTTGCTTGTTTAAACAATGGTTTATATTGAAAATGTGTAATCAACTGTATCGCTCCTTTCCTAGATTCTCGTTTTGTCCTTCATATGTTATATAAAAAATAATACGGCAAAACCAGGAAAAATCCTTCTACCTAATATTGGGATTTCGGGAAAGGGAAAGGAATAGTTCAACTAGCTGAACAATCCGTTTCTGTTGTATATCATTCTCATCAAAAATCATTGGCTTTGAATTTATTTCAAAAAGATATAGTGAAGAATCTGTTGCTACTCCAATGTCCATTGAAAATTCTCCAATAAACCCAAACTTCTCTGTTAAAATTGCTCCAACTTGATTTGCCAACAAGTCAATTTGTTCAATTGAGCAGCGATCTTGGACTTTTTGAAAGGAAAGAATCTCCCCGCCATTTGGTACATGTGTGACAATCGAGCCCTTAGGAGCTTTGCGGACTCCAACACCTACAATTGAATAGCCGCCTTTTTTGTACATACAAAGGACTCGTAAATCATATTTACATCCGTCAAACTTGTCCGTTTCGATTTCCTCTTGAATAATATAAGAATGGCTTTGAAGAGAGTTTTCTATCCAAGTTTTCAATTCGGAAGTGGATATCATTAATTGTTCCTGCTTCGTTTGAATTGTAAAATGATGATCGTGTTTCATCATCCTAACGATTCCGCTTCCTTTATACCCATTTACAGGCTTGAGATAAAGAGAAGGGTAAGTATAAATAAGGTTATCCAGATCTACTTCTTTCGTGTAAATCCATGTTTTGGGTAAATATGGCTCAAGGTTTTTCTGCTTAGACAAAGCTAAGTGACAATCCCATTTGTTAAAGAAGCCTGGGTTAAAGAAAGGCTTTTCTTGCTGTTTGTATAATTCGTAAAGATGCTGAAATTCAGAGGAAGTTTCTTCAGATCTCGTTGAAATCTTATTATAAATAAGATCTGGGAAAGGGAAAGAGACCTTTCCCCATCGATTATAGCCTTCAAAATAGACATAGCCTGATATACGATCTGCATGAATATTATCATTCGTAAAAACAAATGATTGAGCTCCGAAATTCTTCATTTCCTTTTGAATGGACTTAAAAACGGTTATATCTCCACGGAATGTATCTTTTTTTCGACCTTTGCTTGCATAGATACCAACTAAAGGGTAGTTATAGATCTCCATTTACAATTTCCTCAGGTTGAAGAATGGCCTTTTTGGATAAATATAGTCCATATTGTAATGAAGCTTTGCGGGTGATGAGATCAGCATCCTTAAGCTCAGGGTGTGAAAAAATTGATCTTCCGGGCTTTGAATTTGCTTCGAACATCCAAACTTTACCTTCTGTATCAATACCTAAATCAAAACCAATTTCTCCAATAAATCCTTTAATATGCAGGTCAATGCTTTTACTTAGTGCAATGGCAGCCTCTGTTAAATCATGAAAGGCTTTTATTCTTTCTTGTGGTTCATTGTATATTTCCTCAAGGCTTTTTACGACACCGCCATTATTTAAATGAGTTGTAACACTGCCTTTCCCTGCAACCTTTGCTGCCAGGGCAGTGACTTGCCATGTTCCATTTTCATCTTTATTTGTATGAAGACGAAAATCGATTGGTTTTCCTTCTATACGAGCTAATTTAATTCCTTGTTGAGCTAGATAGCTTGAAAGATCTCTGTCCTTAAAGGATGCTTTTAGAAAACTTTCTAGAGAAGAATACTTCCTTAGTCGATTGATTTCATTATTGTCTCGATATCTTGAGTAATACATATTTTCTTCACGTGAATACATGATCTGATAAACACCTAAACCTAAACTTCCATTTGCTGGCTTTAAATAAATGTTTTGGAACTTTGAAAGCATTTCTTCCATTTGGCTTATTGTAGGTGTATGAATGGTTTCAGGCAAATATTGAGCAGCATCACTGTCATGAATAAGGAGCTGATGAATGGACCACTTATTGAAAAAGCCGGGATTGTACCATGGTATTGAGTATTCTTCTATGAGACGTTTTTTAATTGTTTTAAGTGCATTATGGTTTTCAATTCGTCGATTAGGAAGGCGATCATACACGACATTGGGAAATGGAAAAAGTCCTTTTTTCCATCCGGATTTTCCATACGTATAACCTTCAATTGTCCCGTCCTCCCAATTGATATGAGGGGCTCCAAAAACATACGAATGAATACCAACTGAATGATCAATTGATAAAAACTTGGCAAAAAAGAGGGACCGCTCACCAATTGGTCGTAATATCGATTCTGTAAATCCGGCAGTGAAAATTCCGATAACAGGTCCTAAATGTAGGGTATTATCTTGAAAAATAAGATGGGTACTTCCCCCAATCGGAAGGAGAAGCTGTTTAGCAACCTCCTCTGAAACCATTATTTTATCTTGCAAATGATCATCATATAAAATTTCACACGGGAGGGTAACCGTACCAAAAGAAACGAAATGTATATCACCATTCTGCTTTGAATGTTGAGGTAAATAGATAGTAAAATCCTCTGAATTAGTTGTTTGTATAGAATAGATCTTAGTCAATGAACGTAGCTCCTTTTTGATTATTTATTTGTAAATACTTACAGTAAGCTAATGGAGATTCATAGAATGTTTGTTTTAACTGAGGCTTTGTTTCAATAAATGTTTTTCTCCCTGGCTTTGAATTTACATCTAATATCCAGATCGAACCGTTTTTGGCATAGCCAATATCAATGCCTAGCTCAAAAAGCCGGCCAAAGCTGTCTTCAAGCAGAGACGGAAGGTGTGAAAGAATAGTGGACAGCTCATCTTCAAGTAGAAATCTTTGTCTGGGGGTGAGCTGCTCTGACCACTGCTCGTAAGTAATGGGTTCCCCACCAGTTGTTAAATTTGACAGGAATGATCCCCGATATCCTTTTCTCACTCCTTTTTCAATATGTGACCAATGGCCATCAGCATCCTTTTGAAGCAAAATTCGTATATCAAATGGATATCCTTCTCTATCGACGAGTGGAAGGAGAGGTTGAAGTAGATAGCCTTGTTGCAGTAATAGACGTTCACACCATTCAGTGAATGTTTCGATAGAATGAAACCTTCTTGTTTTTTTGTCTGGACCATTATGGTAGGTAATCATAATTTCTTGTGGAGTTTGATGGATGGCTACAATGCCAAGCCCTCTTGAACCAATAATGGGCTTTAGTATACAACTCGAGTCATTCTTTAACCGCCTCAGAATTTGCACAGCGGTTTGGACAAGCTCAGTGTCAGGCAGGTATGAATTAAGGTGGTTGTTTTTTTGGATACATGAATAAACCTTCCATTTATCAGGTAGCCCATATCCTAAAAAAGTGGTAGTTGGATTTTTTTTCAGCCATTCAACAATTGGTTTGCACCTTTTTGAAGCATGACTTTGATTGTAAAAGCAGCGGTCATAAATAAACGGAGGAATGGAAAAAGTATCGTTTATCCATGTTTGGGTTGATTGTTCAAAGGTTTCACCAATTATGGTTAAGTCAATAGGATCAATGGAAGTGGGGACAAATCGAACACAATTCATTCCGTATGAAGCACATCGCTTGGCAATCTCTGTCACATACCCATTTTCATGTGATAAATGGACTGACATTATTCCTAATGTTATTTGTTCCAAACACAACACCCCTTTGGTCAAACGGTAGACTATTTCTGTTCATATAAGAATTGGCAATAGTGGATAATTGATTTTGCTGAAGGACGGACCTTTCCATGTTTAGGATCATCCTCTGATTTTGATGGCTTCGTATTTACTTCGATAATCCAAGGATGACCATCTTCATCAAGTGCAAGGTCAATTCCAAATTCGCCAAATTCTCCGCCTGCTTGAATACAGATGACCTCTACGATTTCTAATGAAAGCTCAGCCAATAGTTTCCTTAAATGACCTGATTCTTTATCTCCAAAAAGCTCTTGTAGCAATTCCTTTATCCTGTATACCTCTCCGCCTCTTGCTAAATTTGCGACAAATTGTTGTTCTGCAGACACTCTTGCAACAGCAGAAGTAACCTTCCAATGATGGCGGTCCTTTTTATGACATAAAAACCGGAAATCTAGTGTGCGATTTTTATAGGATTTAAGCGGGATCGTTTCTTGTAAAAGAAAGCCTTCTTTCTTTAATCTAGGGTATAAAGCTCGAAATAGTTCATCAAAGCTTTCATATTCGTTATTGATATCACCCGAAAAGGTTGTGAAATCAAGGTGGAAATGGTTTTCATTCATTTGTTTTACTCGAAAAATCCTTTTTCCTTGGCTTCCATTAATTGGCTTAATAAAAAGATCCTTCTTCTCAGCGATCATATTCATTAAAGTTTCCTTCGACTCTAATAATCGGCTCTCAGGGAGATATGGAAGAAGATGCTCATTCGCAGAAAGAATCTGATGCACCTCCCATTTGTTTAAAAAACGATCATTAAAATACGGGATCTTATGTTCAATTAAATCGGTTGTAAGGTCTAAGAAATCCTTTGATTTTTCTAGCTTTCGAGAATGAATTCGGTTGTGTACAATGTCAGGATATGGAACAGTTGCTTTTATCCACTTATCTTGATAAAAGTAATAACCATTCATTTTGTCCTTGTTATAGGAAGAAAAAGAAAAAATATAGAAAAAACAACCGTTGTTCTTACAAAATATGGCGAGTTCCTTACAAAACTCATGGATAGAACCAAAGTGTATATCAGGATCTTTCCCTCTTACTTCTGTTAGAACGCCAATGACGGGGCCAAGTTTTAGATGGTGTTGGGCAATGAGTTGTCCTTGGAGTGACAGCGTGTGATGTGGCAGATGCAGCTCATCGAACATCCTGACGTTTAAGGACAAACTAAGATCCTCTTCATCTATAAATACGATGGGGCAGGACACAGTATGCATCCCACAACTAATTTTTAAGGAATGAATAAGTTTGGGAAGACCTAGATAGTCTCTCAGGCCGGTGCTTATTTCACAAATATCATATTTCGATATTGAATTTTCTCTAATATCAATGGACTTTCGCGTCATGTAAATCCCTCATTTGCTCGAGATGAAGCCAAGCTCTATAATGTTCTTAGGCAGATGTTGATATAACATCGTATGTGACTAAAAAAAATCGGTGATGTTGTGGAAGGTAGATGGTAATGGAACAAGTAATAATGGCATTAATGATGATTATTGTTGGGGCTGCAATTGGCGGAGTAACAAACTCCTTGGCTATTAAAATGCTATTTCGCCCATATAAAGCAATCTACTTTTTAGGGAAAAGAGTGCCTTTTACACCAGGATTGATTCCAAAAAGAAGACAAGAGCTTGCGAATCAATTAGGGAAAATGGTTGTTGAGCATTTATTAACTGCCGAAGGAATCAAACGAAAGTTTTTACAAACGCAGTTTCAAGAGCAGCTGATATCATGGGGAGAAATACAAGTAAAAAAGGTGACGCATTCACAAAAAACGGTCGAACAGATCCTAACTTCTTTTGATGTGAAGGAACCATCACATGTAGCAAATCATTTGCTTAAGAAGTTTTTGCAGGGAAAGTATGGAGAGATTGTGGGTAAACATAAAAACAAACCTCTTCAAGAATTGCTTCCAAAGAATTTATTAGATGAAGCTTATGTAGCCATTCCGAAAATCGGACAATTTATTATTGATAAAGGAATTACCTACTTTGAAAGTAATGAAGGAAAGCAAAAGCTGAAAAAGATGATTGATGATTTTTTAGCGACAAGAGGGATGCTTGGCAACATGATTGGGATGTTTTTAGGAAATGAAAGTCTTGTAGATAAAATTCAACCAGAAGTTATCAAATTTTTGAAAAATAAAGAAACACATAATTTAATCACGACATTAATTGGTCGAGAATGGAACCAGATTCAAGACATGACCCTTGAGGAACTGGATCAAAAATGGGGCTTAATTGAGAAAGGCTCAACACTATTAAATACAGTTGTTGATAAATTAAATGTTGAAGAAATGTTATCAAAGCCAATCTCAACCTACTTAAAACCTAATGAAGAAAAAATAATTCGCGAATGGCTGCCTAAGGCTGCAACTCTTTCCATTCATTATCTGACTTCACATCTAGAAAGTCTGCTTAAACAATTAAAGCTTGAAGAAGTTGTTCGTGAACAAGTAGAATCATTTGCTGTGGAAAGACTTGAGGATATCATTCTTTCGATTTCTCGCAAGGAGTTTAAGATGATTACATATCTTGGAGCATTGCTTGGAGGAATTATTGGAGGGTTACAATCCATCATTGTCATTTTTGTTCAGTAAATATCCTTGCATCCCATGCAATTTTGGATAGAGTTTGTTATAGTGAAAGAAGAGCCTACATAGGTTAAAACTAGAAAGGAGGCTCATCATATGTCAGAGAATTTATATGATGTTGCAAACAACTTAGAAAGAGCACTACGTGAAAGTGATGATTTCAAAAATCTGAAAAGACTTTATGATGAAGTCAATGCAGATGAATCTGCAAGCAAAATGTTTGAAAACTTCCGTAATATTCAATTAAACCTTCAGCAAAAACAAATGCAAGGTCAAGAAATTACGCAAGAAGAAATTGATCAAGCACAAAAATCTGTGCAACTTGTCCAACAGCATGAGTTAATCTCTCAGTTAATGGCTGCTGAACAACGTTTAAGCATGGTTGTAACAGAATTAAACAAAATTATTATGAAGCCACTTGAGGAAATGTACGGCAGTATGTAAGACGACTAGTATACATAATGTTATGTAATTTTGAAACAGAATGGATTTGATGTCCGTTCTGTTTTTTTTATGCATAGTAGCCAATGAGTATCTTCCAATAAAATCAATTACTATTTAATACGAAGGAATTTACTCTACATACTAAAATCATGTCCTATCTCTTGTTCTATTTTTCATAAAAGGGACATAACTTCATAATAGGTTTTGACATCTGTAGAAGGGGGACCTGTTGTGACTGCATATCGATTACTTGCTTTGAATATTGATGGAACATTGCTTCGATCAAATGGTCGTCTTCAACCATCCACGAAAGAGGCAATTGAATTTGTGAAGGGAAAAGAAGTGTATGTGACGCTTGTAACAAATAGACATTTTCAATCTGCGAGAAAGCTTGCTAAAGCATTAAAGTTAGATTCCTTACTTGTTACACATGGAGGAGCATTTATCTCTGAAAATTTAGATAAGCCTTTTTTCGAAAGGCGGATTTCAGAGGAAACGACATTCAATCTTGTACAGGTATTAGAGAATTTTAATTGTAATATTCGCATTACCCATGAAAGGTTTTCGATTGGAAACAGGAAAAAGGTTGCTCCGAATTTATTAAGTAAATCGATATTAAATACATCAGATTCTATGTTTTATCCTGTTCAATTTGTTGATTCCTTAGGCGATACCCTTCGTGATGAGCCAGTGTCTGCAACTAGAATTGATGTACATTTTAGACGTGAGGAAGAAAAGGTAGAGGCTGAAACCGTATTGAAAGAAGCTTTTGATGAGGTAGATATTCGAAGTATTTCATCACCAAATAGCTTTGATATCGTCAAAAAGGGAGTATCTAAGGAAAATGGACTGCGTGTATTAGCAAATCACTTAAAAATCCCATTAGAACAAACAGTAGCGATAGGTGATGCTGAAGATGATCTCGGAATGATTTCTTCGGCGGGATTAGGAGTCGCAATGTGGAATGCGCCATTTGAGGTAAAACGTGCTGCAGATTGGGTTACTCGTTCAAATAATCAGCAGGGTGTAGACTATATGGTAAAAGAACATTTTCGCAAGCAGCAAAGACAGGAGTTTTTGCGGAAAATTAAAATTGATAAATAGAAGGAGGGAGAGGCAATCTTTCCCTTCTTTTATTTATTTATTTATCGACGGGTAATCTGTTAATTTCCCTTCATAAACAAGCTGGAGTTGTGGGTGACTTCGGAAGTCATCAGGTGTCACTAACGCTGGAAGTTTATCCCATAGTTTTATTCCAGAGCGATGAAGCATTTCAGCGACGAATTGAGAGCAAAAGTACGAATTGCTAAATTCAACGGGCTCATTTAAGGAGACTCCTAAGACACCAATTAGGTTATATAGGAACTTTTTCTGGTTTTTAATAAAAACATTCAATACTCTTCTCATTTTTTCAACATCACGATTTGATACTTCTAGTTTGTAAATCACACAGGTCGTTTCAGGATATTTACTATAAGTCCCTGTAGATATATCTTCCTTAACAAAACCGCCGTTAATCGGGTTATTAGGATTTTTTCTCCCGAAGCTGTACATTTCTGATAAATGTTCATCAAATGAAATCGAAGCATGATTATAAGGAGCCTTAGTGTATTTTTTTATAGACTTCGTAAATAATGTCCCTGTGTCAGTCAATAAAATATAAATATATGTTTTAGGAGTCATATATTTTCCCCTCTTTTAAATTTTTCCATAATATTCTATCCTTAATTATACAATAGAAATAGATATTTGGAGGAGTAAAGGTGATATCAACCCTTTGGACATTGGCAATAATCTTTTTTGTATTAAGTTGTGTACATCTTGTTGTTATTTTTATGAATAAAAAAGAACCTGAAAAAGACTTTGCGGCTGTTTTCATGCGTGTCAAAACATGGTGGGGAATGTTTGCTGTCTTTTGTATGGCAACTCTATTTAACCCAATTGTTTCACTATTCTCCTTAATGGTTCTATGCTTTTTTGCTTTAAAGGAATATTTTTCAATGATGAAAACGAGAAAAGCGGATCGAAGGTTATTTCTTTGGTCATATTTAGCCATTCCTCTCCAGTTTTATTGGATACTTATTGAATGGTACGGTATGTTTATTGTCTTTATTCCAGTTTATGTGTTCTTATTTTTACCGCTACCCCGATTATTAGGTAAGGGGACAAGCGGCTTTCTCCGTTCAGTTAGTTCCACTCAATGGGGGCTAATGCTGATGGTGTTCGGGCTTAGTCACTTAGCTTATTATCAATTTGCCACACCTGAATATGGAGCAAATCTTGTCCTATTTCTTGTTGTTTTAACACAGCTCAATGACATTGTTCATTATTTCATTTCTATTTATCTGGGGAAAAGAAAGGTCGTTCCTTCAGCAAATCCAACCATTACATGGGAGGGGTATATAGGGGCTACAATGATCACCACAATCGCAGCTTATTTCATTGCTCCGCATTTAACACCATTGAACAGTACATTTGCAATCGCATCAGGTATATTAATAAGTCTAAGTGGATTCTTTGGGAGCTTGACGATTTCAGTTTTAAGAAGAGATTTATTAATAGGAGACCAAAAGAAACTAAAAACGTTACATAAAAGCTATTTAACCCGTGTTGATAGCTTAACCTATACATCGCCTGTGTTTTTTCATGTGATTCGATATTTCTTTGATTTTATGTAAGATATTTATGCTTATTAATTTGCGGCTTTTTTGCCTTAAGTTGACCAAGGTACTTGCGCTTTTGTTCTTGTTCACTAAATTCAACTTTATTTTTGGGAAGGGATTTAAGCGATAATAATGCAAATTGAACACTATTGTAAAGGTTTACATATCGGTGTTAAATCTACATATTTACGGTTTCTATTAGCAGCAGATATGATTGGAAGGCGATATATAAGGTTTTTCGTTTGGATAAAATTTATATTGGAGGTTAAAAAATGAGTACAGCTACAAATAAGAAAAGATATGCTAATTGGCCTGCACAATATGGTCATCCGGAATGGTTTCTTCATGACCGTTTCGGTTTATTTATTCATTTTGGGCTTTATTCATCAGCAGCACGCCATGAATGGGTGATGACACACGAGAAAACACATCCGGATACATACCGAAAGTATTTTGACTACTTTAAACCAGACTTATTAAATGCTAAGGAATGGGCTCGTGCCGCTAAACAAGCAGGTATGAAATATTTTGTTATTACGACTAAGCATCATGAAGGCTTTGCATTATGGGATACAAGGCTAAGTGAATATAAAGTGACAAATACACCGATAAAACGAGATTTATTGCGAGAAATAATTGATGCTTTCCGTGAAGAGGGGTTAAAAGTAGGTCTGTATCATTCGTTAATTGACTGGTATCATCCGGATTTTACTCTTGATGGGTTACACCCACAACGAGATGATGAAGAGTTCAAAAATGAAAATACCGATCGTGATATGGATAAGTATTTGGAATTTATGCACGGTCAAGTTCAGGAGTTATTAACGGGTTACGGAAAAATCCATTATATTTGGTTCGACTTTTCTTATCCTCATCGTGATTGGGGCTGGTCTAAGGGGAAAGGGGCTGATGATTGGCAGTCTGAGAAGCTGGAAAAGATGGTGTTAGGTCTTCAACCTGAAATTCTCATTAATGACCGCCTCGATTTAAATCGTGGTGTCATAACTCCTGAACAGTACCAGCCAAAAGAACCTATTGAGGAGGATGGTCTTCCGGTAATTTGGGAAGCATGCCAGACAATGAATGGTACATGGGGTTATCATCGTGATAATCTGGATTGGAAATCTACTGATATGCTGCTGAAAATGTTAATTGATACGGTCTCAAAAAATGGGAATTTACTTATGAATGTAGGACCTAACGGACGCGGGGAGTTTGATAGACGTTCAACCCTGCGGTTACAAGAAATTGGTGAATGGATGAAATTGCACTCGCGTTCGATATATGGTGCAAAACATAGTAAATACAAAGCTCCCAATGACTGTCGCTATACGCAAAATAGCAATCGTTTGTATCTTCATATTTTTTCATGGCCATTCCGCCATATTCATTTAGAAGGATTAGCAGGGAAAGTAAAATATGCTCAGCTTCTTAATGATGCATCAGAGGTTAATTTTAGAGAATTTGATCCCGAAGAAGTCATTACAAGTACAGAAACAAAAATTGATATTCATTCAGTTGTATTAGAGCTTCCGGTGCAAAAACCAGATGTGCTTGTACCAGTAGTTGAGCTTTTTTTAGAGGATTAAATAATAATTTTTTAACAGATAAGAAAGTATAAAATTTTTACTTAGTGTAGGTGTCTAGCTCCAGCGCCTATCGCCTATCAAACTTCAGATCATCTCCCTACGAAAAGTCAACATCGGTTCGCTTCGCTTCGCCTACCGTGTTTCCTAAATCTTTAGTCGATGCTCTTCCAATTTGTACGGCGATGACCGAGGCGCTTGCGCTTTTCTTAGTTTAATTGAATGGCAGCAGGGTAGTCAATGTATTATAAATGCCAGTACAAAACCTATTACACCTGATTATATTTCAACGAAAAATGGGTAGGAATTAGTTATGAGTAACTCGTTATTTTCTATGATTCTAGTTTTCCAATAGATGGCCAATGGCTTTTGGGAAAGGGAACGTGTACAAACGTCCTACCATCAACCATTAAATATTCATTAGGCTTTGCATGTCAATTCGGAACCGATGTACAGTGAGAAGGATTACTCGTTTCAATTTATCTTTTTTTAACGTGCGATAAAAAAACGACTGTCGGAAGTCTCGCTTCATATGCTGACAATAAGTACCATAAGAGACAATTCTATGTTATAATAAGAGCATATAAAGGGAAAAAACTATCTGGTGTTATTGACCATTTTGTCTAAATAAAGCTTCAAAAAGTTATGTTAGCGTTAGAGTAAAGAAATCGACAAATTTGTCGGCTTCTTTTACCTGATTTGCCTTTTTACTTATAAAGCAATATTTTGTAAGCGTTTTCCTAAAGGGGGGGTGCTCAATTGACATCTTTACTTTAAATGGCCTATTGAAATAGGGGTATGATACAGGGAATTGGTTTGTTAAAGTAATGTATCTTCATTTTCTAGGGGTAGTCTTTACATTGCTGGGCTTGGGAGTTTTCGGAATATCGCCAGCAACTGCTGCACTATTCTCAGTTATACATAAGTGGTTTGAGGAATATTTTGACATTCAGATATTTAAGAATTTATTTTCTGTATATAAAATCCATTTTTTTGAAACGAATAGTTTAGGAATTATTTTGATAAGTATAGGGATGTTTTTATATGTAGATATGAACATTTCACAAAAATATATCGAATTTTTTATGTTCATCAGTTTTTATTAATCACCGTTTTCCTGTATTTGTACGTTATGAACTCAAGTTTTTCTTGTATTTTAAACAATCGTTTTTTGTTGAAAGGTAAGAAAGTATAAAAGTTTGTACTTAGTTATAGTGTCTAGCTCCAGGCGCCATCGGCGAAGCACAGGACGTGCAAATGCAGTCAATGCGACAGGACGTCGCGTCTTTGACCGCCTCTAGGGTCTAATCAAATAGGAATTGAAGGTAAAAAGCACCTTCTATTCCTATTCGCCTTATGCTTGTCGCCGAATGCTTAGCGCCTTGCGCTTTTCTTACTCTAGCTCGTCCAGCTAGAAACAATTGCGATGATCATTTGTCTCTCTCTATTATTTTATCTGTTTCGTTTTCTACCTATTCTTCTCTTATTTGCGGGATCTTCCGTTATTGCTTATCCGCTTGCTGGTTTGCATTTCGAGCGTGTGTTCATATAGAGGAAAAGAGATTGTACTAAATTTATTATCCCAGAGACTAGGGGGAAATGTGTTGCGTAATAGGATTAAATCTCGACTATTATATAAATATATCGTCTCCTATCTACTTGTTTTTCTTGTTCCTTTTCTTATCATGAGCACTATTATTTATTATCATTCTGTATTAAGCCTGCGTCAGGAAATTGAACAATCAAACATAAATAAATTACAACAAGTAGAAAATATAACAAACGAACGCATAAAAGAATTAGCAACATTAGCAGCAAGAATTTCATATGATCCTAGGCTGACGCCGTATATGATAAGTCATGGATATTACAGTAGAGAAGCTAATGAAGAATTAAAAAAATATAAAGCAAACAGTTCCATTATTGAAGAACTATTTGTCTATTATCATAATGATGAGAAAATATATTCTACCAGCGGTTCATATTCAATAGACGCTTTAATGCAAAAAAAATATCGGTTTGGTGAATGGAAAAAAGAGGATCTTATCCATGATTTGCATACGGAAATACCATTTATTAAGGCTGTTAACAATGTAGTAATTAATAATGGAAACAATGAAAAATCCGAAAATATGATTGCTTATTTATTTCCAATAGCTCCTAACAATCCAAATCCTTATGGTACAGTTATGTATTTTATAGAGGAATCGACGATGACAGATCTGATTCAAAACATATTAGGTGAATCTGTAGGTAATGTATATATTTTTAATGAAAATAATCAGGTTATTGCCTCTTCTATAAATGATGAATCAGTTGATGCAGGACAATTAAACACTCTTTCTATTGATCATTACGGGGTTGATAATGTTGAGTTAAATGGAAAAGAATATTCATTTGTGTCAGTTAAATCGGAGTTAAGTGGCTGGAAATTTATAACGGTAATGGATGCCGATCAGTTTTTTAAAAGACTAGATAATACGACGATATTAATATTTGCCATGTTAATTGTCCTTTTAATTGTTGGCTTTGTATTAGCTGTATTTCTTGGGAAAAATCAATATCGGCCAATTCAAAAAATATTTGAAATAACCAACAGGAATGGAAAGAAACCTGCTGATCTGGAAGGCGGGAATGAATTAGAGACCATTCGCAAGACGATTACACATGTATTTGAAGATCATCAGATTTTGAATGAAACGATGTATATGCAAAAACCTTTTGCTAGGGATCAATTTTTAGTAAAACTATTAAAAGGTGATATAAGTGAAGGAGAAGATATAAATTCATTGCTGCATTCATTAAATATTCAAATGAAGGATGGTCGCTGTTTTGTGGCGATTGTCTATTTTGAAAAAGGAACATTTATAGAGGATAATTTAGAAGAAAGGGAGAAGATTTTTAAGATCTTATCGAATGTTTCACTGGATAACGCCATAGCTCATGGTATTGATTTGTTTTACAATGATGCAATAGCATTAATTGTAAGTGTGGATCATATAACGAAAGATGTTAACAAAGAACGCCAAAAGCTTGTTTTACAGATTCAGCAGTATATTCAGAAAAATTGCCTTTTTGAGCCTATTATTGGGGTAGGCGGACTTTACGATGAAAAAAACCGCATAAACCGATCTTTTATCGAAGCACTAACAACGTTGGAATATAAATTTGTAAAGCCGCAAGGAAGTATCATCTTTTTTGAGGAAATTGTTATACAACCTGAACAATCACTTGGATATCCAAAAGAAGAGCAAATGAAGCTTGTTCAAAGCTTAAAACAAGGGGACCAGATTGTTGCTGGTGAAACATTGCGCAACATGTTTACAAATCTGGCAGAAAAAGATTTGTCTATCCAGGTATTAAAATGTATTTGCTTTGATATTATTAATGTTATAGTGAAAACAACCTCTGAAATAGGAATGAATAAATATATACAGGATATTAATAGCATTGTAGATTTTCATTCAATTGAACAATTGCACAAACAGCTCGAAAAGTTAGTTTTAACAATATGTAAAGAGGTTGAGGATAAGAAAGAAAGTCATAATGATAAACTGAAAAATGAAATATTGGATTATATTAGAGAAAACTATAATAAGTATGAACTATCTTTGGAAAGTTTAGCCATTAAATTTCAACTATCTGTATCTTATGTTAGCCGCTTTATAAAAGGACAAACGGGTGTTACATTTTCGCAATACCTACAAGATCTTCGTATGGAAGATGTAAAGAGGCAGTTAAAGGAAACTGATAAACCAATTAAAGAAATTGTCGTTCAAGTAGGATATTTAGATGTTGCGAATTTTACCCGGAAGTTTAAGAAACTAGTAGGTGTAACACCTGGACAATATCGTGATTTAAACCAGTAATAGAATCATACTTAGGCCATGATTTTTTATCGATCATGGCCTTTTTTAATTTTGGCTATTTTTATATGTGTTTTTGTTGATAAAAGAAAGATGAGTTTATCGTAGATTAACCATGATCAAAAGCCAAAGGTGGGAGTTTCGCTTTAATGTTCGTTTCCCCCCCTTGAAAACCGCTATATAGCCGTTAAGACACAATTGTAAAGGCTTACATATTAGAGCAAGAATAACATATTGCTAGGCTTGTTAAGTCTATAAATGTAAGCGTTAACATGATCGTTGTTATCGTGTTGACAATGCTTAATAAAACGACATATTGATTACATTACAAAAAAAAAGCTAACATGAGTTTAGTTTCAAAGAAAACAAGAAGGAGGAGGTATTTTATGAGTTCAAGTACGGCAACTTCCCCACTACAACAGGAAGAAGTAATGAATAAAGGTCCTAAAAACCAAAATAAATTGAAGCAAGAAAAGCCTAGAAAATTGAAGAAGAGCAGAAAGATTCTACAAAACTGGCAGCTTTACATATTTGTATTACCAGCATTTCTATACTTTCTTATTTTTCATTATATACCAATGTACGGTGTGCAAATTGCATTTAAAAACTTTATTCCAACCTTAGGAATATGGGGAAGCGAATGGGTAGGATTTGATCATTTTATTCGTTTTTTTGAATCGTATTACTTTTGGGATTTAATAAAAAATACATTAGGAATTAGTATCTACGAATTGCTTGTTGGATTTCCATTACCAATCATTTTAGCGTTAGCATTAAATGAAGTAAAAGACAATTTCTTTAAGCGAACTGTCCAGACGGTAACCTATGCGCCTCATTTTATTTCGGTTGTTGTTATGTCAGGAATGATTATAGCATTTCTATCTCCTGCAACAGGAATAATCAATCATGCTATTCAATTTTTAGGTTTTGAACCAATTGCTTTTTTGAGTGATCCTGCTTGGTTTAAAACGGTATATGTATTATCTGGTGTTTGGCAGAGTACAGGGTGGGGGACTATCATTTATCTCGCTGCTCTTTCAGGAGTAGACCCACAGCATCATGAAGCTGCAATTGTAGATGGTGCAACACGTTTCCAACGTATTTGGTATATAAACATACCGGCTATTGTTCCAACCATGATTATTTTATTAATAATGAACGTAGGAAGTATTATGGCTTTGAGTTTTGAGAAGATTTTACTTTTACAAAATCCACTTAACCTTGAATCTTCGAATGTTATTGCAACCTTTGTGTATCAAGCAGGTTTATTAGACGCACAGTATAGTTTTGCTTCAGCGGTTGGATTATTTAATGCAGTTATTAATGCAATTCTTCTAGTGATTGTTAACAAGATCGCCAAAAAAACAAGTGAAACAAGTTTATGGTAAAAGGAGGCTTAAAATATGAATACATCTATACATGAAACAAAAACTGACAAACTATTTAAGGCGCTTGTGTATGTATTTCTTACCGGAGCGTTAGCAATTGTACTATACCCTCTGATTTATATAATTAGTGCATCCATAAGTAATCCGGCAGCTGTAAACTCGGGGAAAATGTGGTTTTTTCCGGTAGATATTACATTTGAAGGGTACAATCTCATTTTTGAAAATGGCGCGATCTGGCGGGGATATCTCAATACAATTTTTTATACTGCACTGGGTACATTCATTAACTTAGCTGTTACCATCCCCGCAGCATACGCGCTGTCCCGTAAAGATTTTGTTGGTAGAAATCTCCTAATGGGGATGTTTGTCCTGACAATGTTTTTTAGTGGTGGATTAATTCCAACTTATTTAGTGGTAAAGAATTTAGGACTTATAGACACAATTTGGGCAATGGTGCTACCAAATGCCGCTGCAGTATGGAACATCGTTATAGCCCGAGTGTTTTTCCAAACTTCTATCCCAAAAGAACTGGAAGAGGCGGCAATCATAGATGGTGCGTCAAACTTTAAAATGTTTATAAAAATTATTTTACCATTATCAGCACCAATTATAGCTGTTATGGCGTTATTCTATGGTGTTGGCCACTGGAATGGATATTTTAATGCATTAATCTACCTATCTGATAAAGAAATGTTTCCACTTCAACTTGTATTAAGAGAAATACTTGTTTTGCAAGAAATGTCCTCACAGAGTACGAACCTAACAGGAAGTATGGCTGAGGCAATGCATAGTAAGCAGCAACTTGCCGCAATTATTAAATATGGTGTAATGATCGTCTCTACACTTCCCATTATTATTGTCTATCCATTTTTACAACGATATTTTGTTAAAGGTGTGATGATTGGCTCACTTAAAGGGAAGGATCATTTAATAAATAAAAAGGGGATGCAAGGATGAAAAAAATTATTATTCTGCTCTTATCAGCTATTTTGGTACTTACTGCATGCAGTTCAAATGAAAAGGCTAGTATCGAAAAAGAATCTGCGAAAGATGTTGCTGTGAATGAAGAGGGCTTTCCGATTGTAGATGAGGAAATAACATTAACGATGATGGCACCTGGTACTGGCTTGGCAGAATGGAAGGACATGCCAACTTTAAAAGAATATGCAGAGAAGACAAATATTAATTTTGAATATAACACTCCGCCAATGAGTGATTTTCAGACGAAATTAAACTTAGCCTTTGCCAGTGGAGATATAGCGGACGTTATTTATGCAGCAGGTTCATCTAATTTGACTGCCGGTATGGAAGTCGATTATGGGAAACAAGGAGTATTGATACCTTTAGAAGATTTAATTGACGAACATGCTCCAAATATTAAAAAAATATTTGAAGAAAACCCTGAAATTAAAAAGTCTATTACAACAGTTGATGGACATATTTATTCATTACCTGCGATTAATATGCACCCAACATCTAGTTGGTATAGGGGACCAATGTGGTTCAATGGTCAATGGCTAGATGCATTAGGTGTGAAAGAACTACCTAAGACAACTGATGAACTTTATGATTTATTAGTTCGTTTTAAAACAGAAGATCCTAACGGAAATGGAGAAGCAGATGAAATTCCATTAATTGATGTGAAAATGGAAAGCACACGTCCATGGTTACTCGGTGCTTTTGGATTAAAGGAATGGGGCATTGATGAGGTTGACGGAACTGTTAGGTACACTCCAATCACAGAAAACTATAAAGAATACTTAACTTATATGAACAAACTTTATGAAGAAGGATTATTAGATCCAGAAACATTTTCGCAATCAGATGAACAGAAAAAAGCAAAAGGACAAGCAAACCGTCTTGGTTTATTCCCAGATTATTTCTCATTCTTTACTACTGGTGAATCACAAGAAGAATCAATAAACAATCCGATGTTCCATCCGTTAACTAGCTCTGTTTCAGATAAACCATTGTTCCCGCGTAGTCCTGGAATTAGTAGAGGCACATTCTCAATCACGAGCAACAATGATCACCCAGAAGCAACTATTCGATGGGTTGATTATTTCTATTCTAAAGAAGGCCGTGAGTACTTAAATGATGGACCTGAAGGATACCTTTGGGAAAAAGGTGAAAATGGTGAAAGGAAATATTTAGAGGTGCCTGAAGGTTTTAAAAGCAGTGAAGATTATCGTGGAACATTAACTCCTGCATACGGAATCACTGCACCAACTGTAACGGCTAGAATAGAAGGTGTAGAATTATCAGAATTTGATAAATTTATTGAAGCTGAAACGAAAGCAAAAATTGATCCATATGCAGAAGTTCCAATTCCACTTATGTATTTAACAAATGAAGAACAAGCTATAGTTAATACCATTGAAGTGGATTTACAGTCCTATGTAGAACAGATGGAAGCAAAATTTATCACAGGTGTTGAACCGTTATCTAACTGGGATAAATACGTTAAAACAATTGAAGATATGAATATTGAAAAATATATTCAAGTTTACCAAGATGCTTACGATCGTTGGAAAGACAGTTAATTTGTTAACTAAATATTTGATAGTATAACAAGTTCATATACTTTGAAAAGATGGATCGTATAAACTATTTAAACTAGGTATACGATTCATCACTTTATCGTGTATGAAAGAGAAAAAGGATAATGAGCAATGAAGACGTATGATGTTTTACACAGGTAGCTTATATGGGGGAACGCATATGGAAAAGAAAATAAATAGTAATGATCCCATACACGAAAGAATTAAAAGCTTAATAAACCGAATGAATTTGAAAGAAAAAGTAGGTCAATTAAATCAAAAAATGTATGGATGGGATGCCTACAAAAAAATAGATAATGGCTATGAATTAACAAGTGCTTTCAAAGAACAAGTAGCAAAATTTGATGGTATGGGTGCTTTATATGGTTTGTTTAGAGCTGATCCTTGGTCAAATGTTAATTTCTCAAGTGGTATTAATGTAGAAGATAGTGCAGTTGTAACTAATACTATATAAAAGAAAATACAAGATTAGGTATACCTGTGCTATTTTCTGATGAATGTCCTCATGGACATCAAGCTTTGGATAGCACTATATTTCCACCACATATTGGATCAGGTGCCTCTTGAAATCTACAGCTGCAGCAAAAGGTTTCAAACCATGTAGCAAATGAGTTACATGGTAGGGGAGGACACCTAGATCAGTTATGCCTTTTAGATGATACACCAACAACTAAAAATACTTTTTCTAGTATCGGAAATAGCAAGGAGGTTGAAACGAATCTAGAGATGGCTTTGTGAAAGGTAGTCCTTTATGTAGTAAAGAATCTGCACTAAAATTAATAGTGGTTTAATGGGGAGTGTACACAAATGAAAGAAACAGAACCTATACGCGCATTTCATTTAAGGCTCGGATCACATGACTTGGTAGATTCATTTAAAGAATTTATCGAGAAGGTATTGGTTCGAAAAGGAATAAACCATTTATTATTGGAATGTAACACGTCTTTTGTATTTGAGTCACACCCTGAAGTTACTGGCGGAACATTAACAAAGCAGGATGCAAGGGAAATAGCAGCAGTATGTAAACATAATGGAATTCGACTAATTCCATTATTTCAATGTCTTGGGCACCAAGGCTGGGGAGGTGCACCTAATTCAATATTGAAAGCGTATCCAGAATTTGATGAAACACGGCATGTTCCATTGGATGCAGAATGGCCTGAAATTTTCTGCAGAAGTTGGTGTCCGGAGCATCCAGACGTTAATGAACTTGTATTTGAACTAATGGATGAATTGATCGATGCTTTCTGTGCTGACGCATTTCATGTTGGTATGGATGAAGTTTATGAATTGGCTGATGATAATTGTCCTCGTTGCAAAGGAAAGGATAGAGCGGAATTATTTGCGAAGGCTGTTAATGATTTGCACGGGCATTTAGTAAAAGAGCGTGGAGTTCAAATGTTTATGTGGGGAGATCGCTTAAATGACAGTGAAAAGATGGGCTATAACCAATGGGAAGGAGATACATTTGGCACACATAAAGCAATTGATCATATCCCAAAAGATATTGTGATAATGGATTGGCATTATGAAAAGTTGAACTCGTATCCTTCAATTGGAAATTTTATCAAAAAGGGCTTTACCGTCATTCCTGCTTGTTGGTTCAAAACAGGTGCTGCTATGGATTTCTTAAAGGAAAGTAAACGTCAGGCTCAAGAACAAAGGGCAGAAGATAAGGTGCCCGGTATGATTGTGACATCATGGAATGGCTGGGATAAAGAGTCTTTTGAAAGATTGATCAATATGACTTCTAGTGTTTTTAAATGTGATGAAAAACTAGAAGAGCTCGATGAATTATATCGAACATTAGATGTTGTGACAAAAAAGCTATCGAATAAATTGTAAGTCTACTAAATATACAATTAGAGGTGAAGTGAGATGAAAGTAGGATTAAGTACTTATAGTTTGCTTGATGCAATTAATGCCGGAGAAATGGATATCTTAGATGTTATTGAGTGGATTGCTGAAAATGGCGGGGAGCATATGGAAATTGTCCCTTATGGATTTACGTTAGTAGATAACTTGGAACTAGCAGATAAAGTAAGAGAAAAAGCAAAAGAAGTTGGAATTGAACTATCAAACTATTCAATGCCGGCAAATTTTGTCCAGGATACCGTGGAAGAATTTGAAGCAGAGGTTGCACGATTAAAGGAACATGTTAATCTTTTAGACCGTATGGGGATTAAACATATGCGCCATGATGTAACGGCATTTTCATTACCTCAAGAGAAAATGACAATCGAATACTTTGAAAACAGCCTGCCGCAAATCGTTGAAGGCAGTCGCCTGATCGCTGACTATGCAGCAAAATTTGGGATTACAACGACAATTGAAAACCACGGGGTTGCTGTACAACATAGTGATCGTGTTCAACGTGTATTACAAGCAGTAGATAGACCTAACTTTAAAACAACTTTAGATGTAGGGAACTTCATGTGTGTCGATGAAAACTCGATTATAGGTGTGAAGAAAAACTTACCATATGCATCGCTTGTTCATTTTAAGGATTTTTATTTCCGCCCTTACTATCAAGATCCAGGTGCAGGAAAATGGTTCAAAACGTCTAACGGTAACTTTTTAAGGGGTGCCATTGTTGGACATGGCGATATCGAAATTAGAGAGATTATTAAACTGATTAAAGATTTCGGTTATGACGGGTATATCACATTGGAATTTGAAGGAATGGAAGAATGCAGAGAAGCTTGTAAAATCGGAATGGATAATCTAAGACGTTTCTGGGAGGAAGCTTAAGTATAAAAAAAGGAACTTGCTGGGCCCTTAGATAATCTTTTGATAATTTTGAAAGGGATGGAAAAATGACTGCAGAATCGAAAGAAAAGGAAGTAAATCATGGTGTCCATAACTATAGTGGAGAAGAAAAATGGTTTAAACCGAAAGACCCGGTTATATTGGAACGTCTGGAATGGTTCAAAGACCAAAAACTAGCCTTGATGATGCACTGGGGTCCTTATTCTCAGCTTGGCGTTGTAGAATCGTGGGCTTTAAGTGACAAAGATGCTGATTGGTCTCGTACGGATATTGACTGGGAAGAAGACGCAGAGGAATTTAAGCGACAATATTTCAATCTAAATAAAACGTTTAACCCTGTTCGATTTCAACCAGAAGTTTGGGCTGAGTTAGCCGCAGAAGGCGGTTTTAAATATTTGATTTTCACGACAAAACACCATGATGGATTTAGTATGTGGGATACGAAAGAGACAAATTATCGGATTACCTCCTCAGAATGTCCATTCCACAGTCATAAGTATGCTGATATATGCAAGCATGTTTTTGAAGCTTTTCGTGAAAAGGGCTTGAGTATTGCAGCGTATTTTTCTAAGGCAGATTGGCATACACCTTACTATTGGGCTCCTGGCATGGCTCGGGGCAGGGACATGTGGCGCGGACCATCTTATGACCCAGATGAATATCCATGGTTGTGGGAAAAGTTTGTGGACTTTACTCATAATCAAATTATGGAACTAATGTCCAAATATGGCCGAATTGACGTGTTGTGGTTAGATGCAGGATGGGTTGGTAAAGGAAAACAGGACATCCGCCTTAGGGAAGTGGTGGAAAGAGCCCGTGAAATACAGCCCTGGTTAATTACAGCTGACCGTACAATAGGAGGAGAGTTTGAAAACTACATTACCCCTGAACAGACCATTCCTGACGGTCCGATGAGTGTGCCATGGGAAAGCTGTATTACAATAGGGACCTCTTTTTCCTTTAAATATGAGGATAAGTATAAGTCTACACGGGAAATTGTACACATATTGATCGAAATCGTTTCTAAAGGCGGGAATCTTGCTCTAAATGTCCCGCCGCAACCAGATGGACGGTTACCTGAGGGAGCAATCAAAAGAATGAAAGAGCTTGGGGCTTGGTTGAAAGTTTACGGTGAAGCGATCTATGGCACACGCCTTTGTGCACCCTATTTCAAAGACCGTTTCGCTTTTACAAGAAAGGGAGAAACAGCTTACTGTTTCCGATTATATCAAAGTGAGGATGAACGTTATAAGGATGAATATGTTTTTATTCCTTATACAGAAAAGGTTCGTCGGATAGAGATGCTGGGCAGTGAAGAAAAACTTGAATTTAGCCAAACAGAAGAGGGAATATCTGTAAGAATGCCAAAAGTAGACAAAAAGGATGAAAATGCTCCAATCGCTCATGTGTTTAAGTTCATATAATCAATCATTGTTCAATTAAGGCCAAGTGGCTTAGTGATAGGTGAAAACATTCATACAATGTGGGCATGATCGTGAAGAGAGGTGTAAATCGGAACGGGAAAATTCAGCAGCATCTTGGTCAGAGGACATGGATGAGGGCTTAGTCAATGATTTTATAACATGTGTAAAGTCAGGAAGAAAACCGTCAATAAACCGGAAATGACGGTCTTAGAACTTTGGAAGTTGTGAAAGCTGCCTATCAATCTAACGAAATAAAAGAAACTGTTTTTGTAAAACGGAATCAGAAATAGCTAGTTTTTAGGTGAGAGATTTAACTAGTTAAAAAGGAGCAATAAAAAATGGGGAAAATAAAAATAGCTGTTATTGGAGCAGGCTCTATTTCTGAAATGCATTTTGAATCATATAAAAATAATAATGATGTTGAAATTTATGCTGTTTGTGATCTTAATGAACAAAGAGCACAAGAAAAAGCACAGAAATATGGCGCCCAAAAATATTATAAAAACTACGAGGACTTACTAGCGGATTCAAAGGTTGATGCTGTCAGTATTTGTACGTGGAATAACTCACATGCAGAAATTTCAATTGCTGCACTAAATGCTGGTAAGCATGTTTTAGTTGAAAAACCATTATGTAAAACAGTTGAAGAAGCATACGAGATAGAAAAAGCTGTAAAGAAAAATAAAGATAAGATACTTCAGGTTGGTTTTGTTCGCCGTTTTGGTACAAATACTCAAGTATTAAAGAGTTTTATTGATTCAGGTGACCTTGGTGAAATTTATTATGCAAAAGCATCTTGTATCAGACCTTTAGGTAATCCTGGGGGCTGGTTTGCAGATAAGGAAAGATCAGGTGGTGGACCTTTAATCGATTTAGGAGTCCACATTATTGATCTGTGCTGGTATTTAATGGGGAAGCCGAAAGTGAAATCAATCAGTGGAAACACGTACAACAAGCTAGGTAACCGCTCAAATATTAATAACAAATCATTCTACAAAGCTGCAGATTATGATCCTGACAAGAATACAGTTGAGGACTTAGCCAATGCCATTATCCGTTTTGAAAATGGTGCTTCTTTAATGGTCGATGTCAGTTTCACGCTTCATGCAAAGGGAGAATCTATCGCTGTTAGTGTGTATGGTGACAAAGGTGGAGCAGAAATCGAACCTCAGCTTCAAATTGTAACAGAAAAAAATAATACGATTTTAAATTGTACACCACAAATTGATTCCTTATCATTTGATTTTAAAAAAGGATTCCAAAATGAAATTGATCATTTTGTATCTTGTGTTAAAGGTGATTCGGAAACAATCAGCCCTGTTCAAGACGGTGTAGAAATAATGAAAATATTGGTTGGGATATATGAATCAAGTGAAAAAGGAACAGAGATGCACTTTGATTAACAGGTGAAAGTGGATAACTTCCTTTAAGGGTCAGGCCCCATAGGGTCAGACCCTTTTGTGTTATTAGGTAATGCTTTTTGATATCTAAGCTGATACAACCTTCAAATAAAAGTTAATTTTAAGAAAATTGTGCTAGAATAAACGAAAACAGATGATGGAGAGAGAATGTTTACAGGGTTAGGCTTGATATTTCCACAGTAATTAGGAAATTATACAATTGGATTTTATGGAGGAACTTATGGATGAACGTGATTGGCTAATTCTAAAACTTCTTTATGAGAAAAAGAACATTACGAAAACAGCACAAAGTTTATATATTTCACAGCCATCATTAACGAAGAGGATTCAACAGATAGAAAAAGAATTCGATCTAGCTATCATTAATCGGGGGGCAAAAGGTGTTCAATTTACACCACAGGGTGAATACTTAGTGAAATGTGCAGATGAAATGATTGCTCGTCTTCGCGAAATCAAAGAAACAGTGAGAAATATGAATCATGAGGTAAGCGGAACCTTACGATTAGGGGTTTCGAATTATATAACGAGACATAAGCTGCCAGGATTATTAAAACTTTTTCGTGAACAGTTTCCAAAAGTGAAATATAAAGTTGTAACAGGTTGGAGTCGGGATATATTTAACCTTGTTTATAATCATGATGTTCATATTGGTATTGTTCGGGGAGATTATCAATGGGCAGATTCAAAGCAACTTCTGTTTGAAGAAAATATTTGTGTCACCGCAAGTGAAGAGATTGAGCTTAAGGACTTACCATTATTACCGAGAATTCAATATGAGACAGATACAACATTAAAGGCAGTCATCGATAATTGGTGGGCTGGGACATTTTCTTTACCTCCCTTAATTGAGATGGAAGTGGATAAAGCAGATACGTGCAAAGAAATGGTTTTAAACGGTCTAGGGTATGGGATTCTTCCTAGTGTACTTGTTGAAGATCAACCAGATCTTTGTCGTATAAAGATAAAAAATGGTAAAGGTGAACCGATTGTAAGAAAAACATGGATGTTTTATCACAATCAATCTCTTGAGATGAAGGTAGTGAAAGAGTTTGTTGAATTTGTTGGGAAATTGGATTTTAAAAATGATATTTGATGCAAGGCAATTTTTGCAAACATTCATAAGTAGTGGTAAGGTAATTTCCGCTCCAGGATGCTCGCTTTCCGCGGGGCGGGCGGTGAGCTTCCTCTGATTTCCGAAGGGATGTGGTCATCATCGCCTAAATGAAGACCATTTCCCCTGATTTTCCGAAGAGATTTGGTCATCATCACCTAAATGAAGACCACTTTCTTTGATTTTCAAAAGAGATTTGGTCATCATCGCCTAAATGAAGACCATTTCCCCTGATTTTCCGAAGAGATTTGGTCATCATCACCTAAATGAAGACCACTTTTTTTGATTTTCAAAAGCGATTTGGTCATCATCGCCTAAATGAAGACCATTTCCCCTGATTTTCCGAAGAGATTTGGTCATCATCACCTAAATGAAGACCACTTTCTTCGTTTTCCAAAAGCGATTTGGTCTTTATAGGCCTTATAAAGAAAACTCACCATATGCGGTGAGTTTTTACATTTTAAAATACCAATTGCTCTGTCTAAACTTTTGTCATTTATTTCGGCTTTAAATTTCATAAAAGCACCTCAAAACGGAACCCTTTAGGAATTTCCCAGTGTTTTTTTAATTGCAGGGAAACTATAAAATGCATTGATTCTGGATAAGCGCTTCAGCATCCAGATCCGAAGCACAGGATAAGCAAGTTCAGTTACAGCGACAGGACGTCGTCGCGTAAGTAACTGCCTCTAGGGTCTAGTCAATTTAAAGTTGAAGGCAAAGAACGCCTTCAATTCTAAATTGGCTTATTTGCCCTAGGCTGAACAAGGCGCTACGCCTTGTTCTTTCCATTATTCATTTTTTGAATATTTCTCGATAGAATATTTGTATTTTTATTAATTTGTTATCGTTACTATAATTAATTTGTAAATTGGGGGAATCAAATGGGGGATTTATGATATGGATGTTTTTTTTCTTATTATATTGAATGTTATTTTGCCTGTTTTTTTACTAATTGGAATCGGTGCATTTCTCCATCGAAAATTCAATTTTGATATGGGAACATTATCAAAATTGAATTCATATTTACTTTTACCAGCAGTAGGTTTTGCCAATGTTTATCAAAGTGAAATGGGCGGGAGTACACTCCTGCTCATTCTTAGCTTTCTAGTGTTGCAAAATCTTTGTCTAATGGCGATAAGTACAGGGATATCAAAGCAGTTTAAATTTGAGAGGGGCTTATCCTCTACCTTTAAAAACAGTGTTGTATTAAGTAACTCTGGGAATTTTGGGTTACCTGTAAGCCAACTTGTTTTTCAGCATAACCCTTTAGGATTATCCATTCAAGTTGTTGTCATGATCTTTCAAAATCTTCTTACTTACACCTATGGGTTATTTAATTCTGTATCGGTTAGTAGCAGAGGGATTAAAGCGATGAAGGTTTTTTTGAAAAACCCTGTATTATATGCTTTTTTGTTAGGGTTAATTCTTCAAGCTGCATCTATAAGCATTCCTGATTTTCTCTGGACTCCAATCGAAAGTATTTCAAATGCATTTTTAGCGATAGCACTTCTTACACTTGGAGCCCAAAGTGCATTTTTAAAGATATACCGGTTCTCTACTCCATTGATACTAAGTCTTTTTGGCAGACTTGTTTTATCTCCCTGTATTGCATTCATGGTGATTATCATTTTAAATTTAGAAGGTACAACGGCACAGGCATTGTTCATTGCAAGTTCATTTCCTACTTCAAGAAACAGTTCCCTTTTTGCCTTGGAATATGGAAATCATCCTGAATATGCTGCACAAGCCGTATTAATGTCCACTTTATGCAGTATGGTTACTGTTACCACTGTTGTATATCTATCAAAGATCATATTTTGATAACTTGATTGTTCATTTCTTAGATCAATAATGAAAATTTTTATTTCAAAGCAAAATGCATAAGGGGGGTATCCTTATGCATTTTACTGTTTGTACCGCAAATAATGATAATTTTCTGTTGGAGCTCTCTCGATGACATTTCCCTGCTCGTCCTTATATACCTCATACTCCTGGTAAACTTCAATCGAATATCCATCTTCTTGATACATATCAACGAGCCGGTTCTCTAATTCAGGTATTCCTTTTATTTCTTCTTCCTCAGCTGTGGTTGCTGACGTTGTTTCCTCCTCAGGGAAAGGGAAAGTGGAAACCGATTGTTCTTTTTCAGCAAATTTAGGAGAATCAAAGTAACCTATTATTGCGATTGCGGCTACAACAAATATAAAAGGAGCAAATTTTTTCAACGAATACTGCCTCCTATTCTAAACCTTGTCTTATTTCTACTATTATTCTATGAGCTTGCTATTAGAAAATATTATGATTATTTTTGAACTTTTAGCGCGCCGGTGAGACTCAAGCAGGCATTGGCATCGAGGAGACTCACCGCCTCACGGAAAGCGAGCATCCTGTAGCGGAAATCAACCATCCAAAAACTTGTTTAGTCGAAACAATGTGACTTTAGAACGTTCATATCAAAGTTAACATTGACCAATGAAGCTCTTTTTTTGTACACTTAAATAAGTTTTCACAAAAAAAATTAAGGTGATTATTCATGAGAATTTATATAAAGGGTATTGAAGATGAACGTTTCCATCGTCCACTCACATTAATCGGTAACTTGTTTTTTGAAGAAACAGAGCTCTGCTTTACAGAAGGTGATCATTCTTTAGAAGCAGAGTTTTTTATTGAAGAAACGAGTGAAAAGGTCTTTATGAAAGGTACTTTGCTCTCAGAAGATGGGAAGCAATTTACTGCAAGTAAAGAAAGGGAAATTCCGTCACATCTTGAAGGCAAGGAAAGATTAAGGCAAGTAAAAAATACGCTTTCCTATGTCTACTTAACATTGCTTCAAGACTACACTGGCATGATTCAGAAGTGGGGAATTTTGACAGGTATTCGTCCGACAAAGCTTTATCATAAAAAGAGACAAGAAGGTATGGACACGTCTGAGATTCATAAAATGTTCAGAGAAGAGTATTTATTATCTGAAGAGAAAATTAATCTGATGCAGCAAATTGTCGAGCGTCAACTTGAGGTTGTACCAGATCTTGACACTCTAGCTAATGAAGTAAGTATTTATATTGGCATCCCGTTTTGTCCGACTAAATGTGCTTACTGTACATTCCCTGCCTATGCTATCAACGGAAGGCAAGGTTCTGTTACATCATTTTTAGGTGGACTTCACTATGAGATGAGAGCGATTGGTCAGTGGTTAAAAGACAATAATATCAAGATTACAACTGTTTATTATGGTGGAGGAACTCCAACAAGCATCACCGCAGAAGAGATGGATATGCTTTACGAAGAGATGGTCGAATCATTCCCTGATGTGAAGAATATTCGTGAAATCACGGTTGAAGCTGGCAGACCTGATACGATCACTGAAGAAAAGCTTAAAGTGTTGAATAAATGGAAGATCGATCGAATTAGTATTAATCCGCAATCATATACACAGGCAACACTAAAAGCGATTGGCCGTCATCATACAGTAGAAGAGACGATTGAGAAATTTCATTTAGCAAGGCGTATGGGTATGAATAATATTAATATGGATTTGATTATTGGGTTACCTGGTGAAGGAGTTGAGGAATTTGATTATTCCCTTTCAGAATCAGCAAAACTTATGCCCGAATCATTGACTGTTCATACTCTATCATTCAAACGTGCTTCAGAAATGACGCAAAACAAGCATAAATATAAGGTAGCGAGCCGTGAAGAAATTACAACAATGATGGATCATGCTGTTTCATGGACAAAGGAACACGGCTATGCCCCTTATTATTTATACCGTCAAAAAAATATCTTAGGAAATTTAGAAAATGTGGGCTATGCGCTTAAAGGTCAAGATAGCATTTATAACATCATGATTATGGAAGAGCAGCAGACCATTATCGGAATTGGATGCGGAGCAGCAAGTAAATTTGTTCACCCGACAACAAGAAAAATTACGCATTTTGCCAATCCAAAGGATCCGAAATCATATAATGATGGATTTGAGCATTATACAACTGAAAAAATTAAGATATTAGAGGAATTATTTTCTAAATAATAGATGAAGCGGTAGGGATTTTACTTGGTAAAGTTTCTGCTGCTTTTTTTTCGATCCGCTCTATATATTAGATTTTTGCTTTTTATCGGATTCTATGAACAAAAATTGAGTAGGGTGATTGAAGTGGAAGATGCAAGACTCCTGTTTAGAAATGCGGAAGCGCCTGTTTAGTCCCTACAAGCATAAGACGCTCTTGAATAGTAGACGTTCTTTTGTCTTCAATTCAAGAGTGGCTAGACCCTAGAGGGGCTGGGCGCTGGAGCAAGACAAGGGGGCCGCGTGAAGGTAAGAAGACCCCGTTGGCCTCAGCGTACGCCCCCACGGAAAGCGAGTGTCCTGGTGCTGCAATCAACCATGCATGATACTTATTGCTTAAGCAACGAAGTATGCGAAATAGCATTGAAAAAAGCAGGATATCCTACACGTCTTTTAGAATTAATATATTGAAATAAAAATAAGGGGTGGGAGAAATGGCTTACGATACACTTGAATTGGTCAAACAGGAGAATGCGGCGACACTATATTTAAACAGAGTGAAATCCTTAAATGCAATGGATGTACAAATGTTAAATGAACTTTCAGAATGTCTGAATGAAATAAAGAAGTCTGATATTAATCTCTTATTTATTACAGGGAGGGGCCAAGCTTTTTGTGCAGGCGGTGACCTCAAGACAATGTTATCGACTAAGGGTGAAGATGGTTTTGATGATGTTATGGATAAGATTAAAAATATTATTGTCACACTATACACAATGCCGGCTGTTACAGTGAGTTTAATCAATGGAGCTGCTGCAGGCTTAGGTCTTAGCTTTGCATTGGCATGTGATCAAGTTATAGCGGAAAAGAACGCAAAAGTTGCTATGAATTTTATCAACATAGGTCTTGTTCCAGATGGCGGAGGTCATTTCTTCTTAAAGAAACGCTTAGGTGAGCATCAAGCAAAACAGGTGATTTGGGAAGGGAAATCAATCGCAAGTGACGATGCACTGAAACTCGGAATGATCGATAGGATCTATGAAGGAGATGCAGAGGAACAGATTGAATTAATGAAAAGGAAATTGGAAGCAAGACCATTAAAGGCCATGATAGCATCCAAAGTACTTTTTAGCTCTCAAGAAAAACATGAACTAGCCCAAACGTTAGAACTTGAAACAAAAAGTCAGCTTGAAATGAGACGAACGGAAGATCACCGTGAAGGGGTAGCGGCATTTTTAGAAAAGCGTGTGCCGCAGTTTACAGGTAAGTAAAGGTTATTTCGGCTAAAGGGCAGTCTCAATAAGAGGCTGCCTTTTTTTAGTATCATTTAAGGTTACTTATCTAGCGAATAATACAAGCTTCCCTGATGATGATGTACAACGATGAGTTTTATTTGTATAGTTTTTTTCTTCTAATTTTTTCAATCCAATTTCCTTTGCCTCTTTTTCACTTTGGGCTTCAAAGCTTTCATCTAATAGCTTTTCCCCATTTTTTTCGAAAACTGTTAAGTGGTATATTCCCATTCGCCATTCCTCCCTTGTTGTAGATCCATACTTTCATAGTATTCTTATTTTTGTAGAGTTTTCCTGCATAAAGATGAAACCTTCTTTTTCCATATTCGTAGTACATATGGAGGAGGGAAAATATGAGTTTAACAATTGATCATGTGACAAAGCGGTTTGGTTCGTATCTTGCTGTTGATCAGCTTTCAATAACAATACCGGAAAATGAGATTTTTGGTTTCCTTGGAGCTAATGGGGCAGGGAAAACGACAACATTTCGAATGATCCTAGGGTTATTAAACCCTACTGACGGTACGATTACATGGAATGGAAATAACATTTCGTATGAAGAAAGTGACAAGATTGGTTATTTACCAGAGGAACGAGGCCTTTACCCTAAACTCAAGGTAAAGGATCAACTTATGTATTTAGGTAGATTAAAAGGAATGACCAAGCAGCAAGTGTTAAAAGAAATGAACAGTTGGCTGCAACGATTTAATGTTACAGAGTATGCTAATAAAAAGGTTGAAGAGCTTTCAAAAGGAAATCAGCAAAAAATACAATTTATCGCAGCGGTTTTACATAAACCAAAGCTTTTAATCTTGGATGAACCATTTAGCGGGTTGGATCCAATTAATGTCGAGCTTTTGAAAAAGGCTGTGATTGACTTGAAAGAAGCAGGTACTTCAATTGTTTTTGCGAGTCATCGGATGGAGCATGTGGAAGAGCTTTGTCAGCATCTATGTATAATGCATAAAGGAAAACCGGTTGTTCACGGGTCATTACGTGAGATCAAGAGCTCATTTGGTAAGAAAAACCTCTATATTCATGGTGATTTTGATATGAGTTTTCTAGAGAAAATACCAGGGGTACTAAGAAGTAAGCAACTATCCGAAGGTGTAGAATTGCAAATTGAAAACGAAGAGGTAGCGAACGTAATTTTTCATGAGCTTCAACACAAAGGTTTTGTCCGAAAGTTTGCGCTTGAGGAACCATCATTAAATGATATTTTCATAGAAAAAGTAGGTGCTTCATATGAATAAATTTTGGATCATGGTTGCTCATACTTATCTGAACAAACTTAAAACGAAATCATTTATTATTACAACATTACTGACAGCACTTATTCTGTATGGGCTATCTAATATCACAACCATCATTGAATGGTTTGATGATGGTGAACAAACAAAAGTATTTGCCGTAATTGATGAGCCAGAAGGATATTATGACCTGTTCGAAACAAATTTAGCTGCTTCAGGTTTTCCGCTTTCAGTTGAAAATTCAGACAAGAACGAGGAAGAGTTAGAGAATCGTGTGTTATCTGGAGAGTTAGATGGAATCATTGTTTTATCAAATGATGCTAATCAACTTCCAGAAGCTACAGTAAAAACGAGCTCTATAACTGATAGTCAGATTTTCACACAGGTGGAACAAGTATTACAGCAAACAAAACTTGAAATAGGAAGAGAAAAGCTTGGGCTGCAAACAAATGAATTAGACCAATTGTTCACACCAGTAGAAGTGAAAAAAGTAGCCTTAGAGGATAATGCGAAAACTGAAGAAGAATTGAATCAAGCAAGAGGCTTAGTGTACATTCTCCTATTTGTTATTTATTTCTCTGTTATCTTTTATGCAAGCATGATTGCAACAGAGGTCGCAACAGAAAAGTCATCAAGAGTGATGGAGATTTTAATTTCCAGTGTATCACCGGTTAAGCAGATGTTTGCAAAGTTGCTTGGAATAGGGCTATTAAGCATTACACAGATGCTCATTATTTTAATAGTCGGCTATGCTTCCATTCAGGCAAAAATGGAGGATCTAACGGCAATGACTGGTGGAATGTTTGGTTTTTCAAATATTCCGATCTCAACATTTATTTATGCTGGTATTTACTTTTTATTAGGGTATTTTCTTTTTGCGACACTTGCAGCTTTCTTAGGATCACTTGTTAGCCGAACGGAAGATGTCCAACAATTAATATCACCAATGATCTTCTTAATTGTAGGTGCTTTTATGATTGCGATGTTTGGATTAACGAATCCTGACACAACATTTATTACTGTAAGTTCTTATATTCCGTTTTTTACACCGATGATTATGTTCCTTCGTGTGGGTATGCTAAGTATTCCGTTTTGGGAAATTGCTTTGTCAATCGCTCTGCTTCTTGGAACGATCATCCTATTAGCAGTTTTTGGAGCAAGAGTTTACAAAGGCGGCGTCCTGATTTATGGTAAATCTTCATCCTTTAAAGATTTAAAAAAAGCGCTAATGTTATCAAAAGATAAGTAAGTAAGAAGAGAATGGCTTAAAGTTTATATTAAGCTATTCTCTTTTTATTTTCTCTCGAACCAAGTTTTTAGCACAGAACGTGCATTCGTATTTTAGAGATGGTAAAATAAAGGGAAACAAAGAAAGCTAAGAAAGAGGTATATATGAGTTTCATTAAATTTATCCATGCTGCAGATCTTCATTTAGACAGTCCTTTTGTAGGGTTAACACATATGCCGGCAAAGCTTTTTGAAAGAGTGAGAGAGAGTACGTTTTTATCCTTTTCAAAAATGATTACGTGTGCAATTGAAGAAAAGGTGGATTTTGTATTACTATCTGGGGATTTATATGATGAGGATGAGCGAAGCCTAAAAGCTCAAATAAGGTTAAAAAAAGAATTTGAACGTTTAGCAAGGAATGATATTCAAGTGTATATCATTCATGGAAATCATGACCATATGGGTGGAAAATGGCTTGATCTGGAATGGCCGGAAAATGTCCATGTGTTTTCTAGTCGTAAGGTTGAAATGAAGGAATACAAGAAGAACAAAACATCGCTTGCTTATATATACGGTTATAGTTATCCTGAGCGTGCTGTTTATGAGAATATCACTTCACAATACATAAAAAAGGAAAATCCTCATGTTTTCCATATTGGTATGCTACATGGTTCAGCAGAGGGAAATAAGGATCATGACGCGTATTGTCCATTTAAAATTAATGACTTATTAAGCAAAGACTTTGACTATTGGGCATTAGGACATATTCATAAACGGCAAGTGCTGCACGAATCACACCCTGTGATTGCCTACCCAGGGAATATACAGGGCCGTCACCGAAAGGAATCAGGAAGAAAAGGCTGTTACTTAGTTGAAATGGAAGAGGGCACAGTAAGAAGTACGTTTGTGACAACAGATGAAGTAAGATGGAAAGAGATTAAGGTTTCGATCAATGGCCTCCAAAACATATCAGAGCTGATCCAAGCTTGTGAAAAAAACATTGAGGACATAAAAACGGAAAACAAAGCGATATGTTTAACCATCTCTTTAGTCGATTCAGGTGAACTAGCAAATGAGTTAAACTCTCAAGAACTTATCGGAGATCTTGTTGATGTTTTAAATGAACAACTGAATGACCAAGAAAATTTTGTGTGGGTCGTCAAAATGATCGATCGGACAATAAAGCCTCGAACTACCTCACAAAAGCTATTAACCTTCTACGAGGACTTGGAAAATACGATAAAAGAATACGATGAGTTTGATGAAGTGATAGAACCGCTGAAGAAAAATCCAATCTTCCGAAAACATATTGGCGGTTTTACTTCTGAAGAGAAGAAACAGCTTCTCGAAAAAGCAGAGCAATTACTACATCGTGAATTGCTGCAACAACATGACCAAAAGTGAGGTGAATAGATTGAAAATAGAAGAACTTCAAATCTATGGATATGGAAAATTTGAAAATCAGCATATTATCCTCGGTAAATCAAATTTTTCAGTGATTTACGGAGAAAACGAAGCTGGTAAATCAACGATTATGTCATTTATACATAGTATCCTATTTGGCTATCCGTCAAAGCAACAAGCTGAAAACCGTTATGAACCGAAAAAGGGAACAAGCTATGGTGGATTTCTTATCGTTCAAACAGAGAGCGGTGAGCGATTAAAAATTGAACGGTTGCCGGGTAAATTTGGCGGTCAAGTTGCCATTGAGTTTGAGGACGGAACAACAGAGAATGAGGAATTCATTCAAACACTTTTAGGAGGGATTGATAAAGAGACGTATCGATCGATTTTTTCTTTTGACGTACACGGCTTGCAGCAAATTCAAAAGCTGGATTCTAATCAGATCGGAAAATACCTGTTTTTTTCTAGTATTTATGGAGCTGATGCCCTTTTTTCGATTGAAGATAATTTATCAAAACAATTGGACCTTCTTTATAAACCGAATGGAAAAAGACCAATTTTAAATGAAGGACTTGCAAAATTAAAGGAATATGCTGCACATCTGCAGGAGGCAAAGAGAAAAAATCATTTTTATGAGCAATTACTGAATGAAAAAGCGTCTCTTCAAAACGAGCTTTCAATTATGACCAAATCAAAACGCGATAAAATGCTGGAGCATAGGTATTTAGAAAAGGCAAAAGCTGTTCTACCCTTAATCAAAGAAAAAAGCTGGTGTATGGATCAAATAAAGCAATGGCCAAATACAGACCATTTACCAGAGGATGCACTTCAGAGACTGGATCATTTTCATGTTACTCTTCAACCACTGAAAATGCAGCTTCATGCTTTAAAAGCCCGAGAAGCACAATTGACGGAGGAAGAGGAGAACATCATTGTCAATGATGCCTTTATTATACATAAGAACGATATTGGGCATGTTCGTGAGCAGCTATCGCTATATGAAGAAAAGGTAAAAACCAAGCAATATGTAGTGAAAAAAATCGAGCAGCTTCAACACGAATATGAAGTGTTAAAGCAAAGATTGTACCCGCATTTACCAGAGGATGAAATCCTAAGTATTCAAGCAACAATCATGATGAAAGATACGCTAAAAAGGTTGCTTGAAAATGAGGTAAAGTCAAACCATAAAAAACAAATGCTTGATGAACAATTTGAACAGGTGAAGAATGCTCTCGAAGAAGCAGAATGGAAAATAGGTAAATTAAAAAGTGAAGTGTTATCAGATGATGAAAGAGCCTCTTTAGAACAAGAGGCAGCGGAAAGAAAAGAAACAAGCCTTCTAGACCTTCAGCAAGAACATCAGCTGGTTTCATCAGAATTGAAAAAACGGAAGCAGGGATATAAGGCAGAAAAGACTCAGCAATCTATTTTTCTGACACTCTTTGCTCTTATTTTATTAACTGGATCTATTTGGCTGTTTCTTCAACAAAATTGGCCTTTGTTCGGAATCTTAATCATGGCATGTATTGGAGCTATTTTTCAGCTGAAAAATCTGCAAACAAAAAAGGACACGCTTGTCGAGCATTTAGAGTCTAAGTTAAAGTCTTTAGATCAAAGGCTCGAAAAAGCCCAGCAAAACCAATCTTCATCAAGCAGAGCATTATCAGATATTATGGCTCTTTTAGAAAAAGATCAAATGGTGAGACAATCTCTACGCCATGAGAATCATGTTCTTGAGCAACAGGAAAGGGCATATGAGAGGATCGTAAAGCAGTATGAAGAATGGGAAAAGGATCAATATCATGTTCGTGAACAACTTTCAGAGCTGGCAAAACAAATTCGGGTAGATACAAATGCATCTTCTGAAGTTTTGTTAGAGGCTTTTGAGGCTTTGCAGCATCTTCAAAGTGTGATCATTGAAAAGAACAAATATTGTGCAGAAGAAAGATTACTCGACGAGGATCAATTAAAGTTTGAAGATGAAGTGAAAAGATTAGCAGAGGTTTGCCAGATTGAAAGCTCCTCCATTAAAGAATCAATTTATATATTAACAAAGCAGAGTAGTTTGGAAATTTCAAATGCTGCTAAGCGAGAGAAGATAAAAGAGAAAAAAGAGGAGATAAAAGAAGAGCTAGCTAAATTATCAGATGAGATTGCATTTATAGACAAGCAGAAAGATGAATTGATTCGTAGCAGCAGGTGTGAAAATGAAGATGAATGTAGAAAGCTGGCTAAAGTGTATGAGCAGCGTCAAGAAATACAAAAACAGGTGCAATGGATTGAAAAACAATTGGCTTTGGAAAACGATGTAGATCTAGAAGCCATATCCAAAGAAAAATTAGAAACAATAGATGTGAGGATAAAAGATGTAGAGAATGCGATTGAACAAATTGAGAAGAAAGAAAATCAATTGCAACAGGAGTATTCTAGTATTCTTGTCAAAATTGAAGAAATGGAACAAAGCGGCACATACTCTAAGCTGAGACATGCCTTTGAAAATGAAAAGGCAATGATGAAAGATGAAGCAGAGAAATGGATCATCAGAGCACTTGCAAAGGATCTCTTACAAAAAACAGTTCATAGGCACAGGGAGGAAAAGCTGCCGGAATTGTTATCTTCCATTACGTATTACTTTCAACTGCTTACTTCAGATTCTTATCAACGCGTTTATTTACCAGCAGAAAAGCAATCTTTCGTAGTTGAACGTCAGGATGGAGTGAAATTTTATGCAGAAGAGCTTAGTCAGGCTACTGCCGAGCAACTCTACTTATCGATTCGATTGGCGATTATTAAAAACATCAACTCGCGGTTAAACTTACCGGTGATTATTGATGACAGCTTTGTCCATTTCGATCATCTCAGAACATCGAATACGTTAAAGCTTTTGCATGAACTAAAAAAAGACTATCAAGTGATTTTCTTTACATGTCATCAGCATTTAGCGTCACAATCACAATCAGAACACATGGTGAATCTTTCAGAAACCATAAAAATTGGTTAAATAAAAGTTTCACAAAACAAAGATGTATACCAATTATGCTATACTAGCGATACAAATAATTATTATAAATTAGGCTATATGTTATAGGAGTGTTGTATTTTAAATTTCTTTGATTGAACACTATCTAGGTTGATTGGAGGGGAAGGTGCGAGACTCCTGTGGGAGTAGCGTGACAGGTGAGACCCCGCAGGCGCTGTGCGCCAAGAGGCTAACCGCACGCCCCACTCAAGATGAGCATCCTGGAGCTCCAATCAACCATCCTGAGGCACTTTTTACAAAGCAGCAAAGTTTGTGGAAATAGCTTAAATTAAAAAAATAATAAAAATCACATGAACACGTACTGAGAGGAGCTTTTTTAGGATGGGAAAAGGAATATTGCATTATGACATTGGGGAACAAGTGGAAGTTCATTTATTAATAAAATCTTCTACAAAAGGAATTGCAAGTAATGGAAAAGCATTTTTAACATTAATTTTACAAGATACATCTGGAGAAATAGAAGCAAAGCTTTGGGATGCTTCACAAGAGGATGAAGCGATGTATAGTCCTCAAAGCATTGTGAAGGTTTTAGGGGATATTCATCATTATCGCGGACGTAATCAATTGAAAATCCGAAAAATTCGTCCGAAGCATGACGAAGAGAAGATTGAGATATCTGACCTTTTAGAAACAGCGCCGATTGCCAAAGATGTGATGAATGACAAAATTACTCAGTATATTTTTGAAATGAAAAATCCGAATATACAGCGAGTGACAAGGTATTTATTAAAGAAACATGGTTCAGCTTTTATGGAATATCCAGCTGCAACGAAGAATCATCATGAATTCGTATCAGGCTTAGCCTATCATGTTGTCTCTATGCTTGATTTAGCCAAGTCAATCGCAACTTTATATCCTAGTCTTGATACTGATTTGCTTTATGCTGGTGTGATCCTCCATGACTTAGGAAAGGTTATTGAATTGTCAGGGCCAATAAGCACAACATATACGGTAGAAGGTAACCTATTGGGTCATATTTCCATAATGGTGAATGAAATTGCCAAAGCAGCCGAGCATCTACAAATTGAAGGGGAAGAAATCGTTGTTCTTCAGCACTTAGTCCTAAGTCATCATGGAAAGGCAGAATGGGGAAGTCCAAAGCCTCCAATGATTAAAGAAGCTGAAATTCTCCATTATATAGATAATCTTGATGCAAAAATGAACATGCTGGATCGTGCACTTGAGCGTGTGAAGCCGGGTGAATATACAGAGAGAGTTTTTGCTTTAGATAACCGTTCATTTTATAAACCAACTTTCCATAAATAATGTCTTATTTTCTTATATGTAAATAATCATATAATAGGAAATCTGATCATATGCTCCTAGAAAAGGGCTTGTCACATGTACAAGTTTTAAAGGGGGAAACAGCAATGGTCATGTTGCCTTGGTGGATTTATTTATGTATTATAGGAATTCTCATCAGTGGATATATGGCTTTTAAAACAGCGCGTCAAGATAAATTAATTGATGAGGATTTCATTGAAAAGGAAGGTCAAGTTTATCTTGATCGAATTGAGCAGGAACGTCAAAAGAAAAAGGAAATGCTTGAACAACAACAATTACAAGATGATCAGTCTGCAAGCTAAAAAAACAAAGGCTCTCGAATCAACGAGAGCCTTTGTGCTATAAGAGTGAAACTTAATAAGTGTATAAAAAAACTTGGCGGCAAGCCAAGTTTTTTTACTTACTTCTCAGTTTCCTTGGTTTCTTTAGCTTCCTCAGTTTTAAACAGGTCTTTTAAATCTTCATCCTTCACATCAACACTTGAGTCTTTAATGGCTTTATCAAGGGCACTTTGAATTGTGTCAGGTTGTTGAATTTTTTGCTTGCGAACCTCTTCAGTAAGTGAATCTTTCATTTCATCAATCGGTTTTACTGTTTCAGTAACTTTAATGATATGGTAGCCAAATTCAGATTTTACAGGTGCACTTACTTCACCTTCTTTTAACTTAAAGGCTGCTTCTTCGAATTCTTTAACCATCGAACCTTCACCAAACCATCCTAGGTCTCCACCGTTCTGAGCAGAACCTGGGTCTTTTGAATATTCCTTCGCAAGATCTTCAAATTTCTCTCCAGCATCAAGTTTTTCTTTTACTTCTTTTGCTTTTGCTTCATCCTCTACAAGGATATGGCTCGCTTTAATTTGGCCTTCTAATGATTCGTGGTAAGCCTTGATATCCTCATCTGTTACTTTAACTTCAGCTTCTGCCGCTTTCTTTCTTAACAAATCAACTTTTACCATTTGTTTTACAACATCTTCACCTTGTGCTTGGACAACACTTTCAAATTGTGCCCCATATTGTGTTTTTAGATTTTCAAATTCTTTTTGTACTTCATCATCAGTTACTTCATATTTATCGCTAAGAACCTTTTCATGAACAAGCTCTGTAAGAACATCTCCACCGAAACGGTCTTTCATTGCTTCATAAAATTCATCTTTCGTGATATTTCCAGCTTTTGTTTCAACAACAACTTCTGAATCAGCATTATTACATGCGCTTAATGCAAGTAAGCTTGTTGCTGTTGCTAGTACAACGGCTAATTTTTTCATCTTCTTCTACAACTCCTAGTCAAAATTATTTAATCGATTTTTACTGGATCCAGCTTTCTTATGTAATGCCAGATTATACAAGAAATACTATACCATAATGAGTCTCGATCAAAAAGTTTTTTCAAAGAAAACGCTCTCTTTTTATGTTGTTTTAAAAAAGAAAACAAAAATCAGGAACTGGGCAATCGTCCAATCATCATCAGCACATGTACATAGGATATATTGAAAGAAATAAAGGAGGTAATTAATATGGGTCACGCTTTTACAGGTAACTTTGCTTTAATTGTGGTGCTTTTCATTTTGTTAATTATTATTGGAGCTTCCTATCTTTACTAATTAAATGGAACTGTATGGGATATATGCCTATACCGTTAAAGTGATTTAATCATAGGATATTGTAACAATATAAGGGAGGTGTCATTATGGGCGGAGCTTATGCAGGTGGTTTTGCGTTAATCGTCGTATTGTTCATCTTGTTGATCATCGTTGGTGCAGCTTGGTTATAAGATGATAAAAAAGCTAACAGGTTCTCCTGTTAGCTTTACTATTTTTTATGTTTACTACATTAAATCTGAATAACTATGTATCTAAAATGTTTAATGAACTAGAATACTGAGCCTCGATAAAAATAAGATGATGAACCTGCCATACTTAACTTTGATTCGAGATTATTTACTTCGAGGCCAAACTGAGCTTTTTAGGTGTAAAGAACTTCAATATATGAAGAAATCAGCAAGATGGTGATAAGTACATTGATTGTTCTAAAAACCTTTGTTTGACGGTCTTCAGGAATCTCGCGTACTAAGCACAATGTATTTGTAAGCTTATTTATGTAAAACAAGATAAAGACGGCAAACAAGATGAAGAAAATTAACACTAGAGATCCCCCTCCCCACATTATACATATTAGATTACCAAACTATTTATGAAAAAGATAGCATTGACATCCGATTCGCAATAAAATGTAAAAAAGTGACAAAGTTCTTTGCCACTTTATTTATCGATTATTTTTGTACAAGTACCTCATATCCATCCTCGAACTCTTCGATCAAGCAAACCTTAGGAGCAAATAATAAGTGCTTAAGTAACAAGAAATCAGGTACACAAATGCCAATATGGAAAGCCATAGCTATACTAAAGTAATGCATGTAGGCAGGATAATAAATGCCTCCAATTAAAAATAAGGTTGTAAAGGTAAGAAACGGTGTTAATAAAGAAATAATCATACGATTCTTCTTTATCCCGTCACATGCTTTGAGCTGGAAAGCAGGGAATAGCCGATAAAATTTAATATTGATTGAAACACGACACCCAGTTAATACTAACGGAATGACATGTAGTAATTTATGAATAGGAATCATGCTAACCAAAATAAGCATAAAAAACAAAAAATATCTGTCATTCAGATGAATTTTTGGGAATAGCAGGTTAATAGGCAAGTAGGTTAAAATAAAAACTAGAATCATTGTTAACATCGATATAAATAAAATCCTGTATAGACCAATATCCCTTGAAAGGTTTATGGTTTTCCAGCAGTACATTGTCTCACCGTCCCAAACTTTCTATAAAACTAATTACTACCATACTGTACGACGGTGTGAAGAAAAAATCAATAACGAATTAAAGATGTAAACGATTAATAATAAAATTTATTTTTTCCTACTCTTAACGAGCAGTTTGACCCCCGCCTCAAGCTTCTGAGTGTACAAAGAGGGTAACGGGGGGAATTGCTCGTAAAGGTCCGTTTGGTTGGCTCAACTAGCCGTAAGTGGGGGGGAAGAAAAAACCACTTATGGGAGCTTCACTTTATGTGGTGAAAAATGATAAAAACTTCCTTTCGAGTAGGGAATACTATACAATAAAGAACAACAATGTATGTGATAAGAAAGAGGGTAAGGAATGGATTCGATAGAAAAAAGATTGGAAACATTAGAATATTATCAATCATTATTATTAAAAATAGTGGAGCCAACTACATTTCCCTTTTATCATTTAGTGATGACGAAAGGATTAAGTAAAGATGAGATCGAAGAAACATTGATGATTTGTGAGGAAATTTCCAGGTTACATGAAGACCAAAAAGCGCAAGGATTAGTGATCTTTACAGATCTCCTTACGCGATTTGCTGGCCAATTAAACCCAAAGCTAGAATTATATGAAACGATCCAAGCATTACATAGACAAAACTTATATAGCTCCTTAATGAATGATTTCTTAGATCTAATGTAATATTCATTCGTTCATTAAGGTGATGAAATGAGCTGTTCAGACTTAGACTCTTTTTCTTGATCATTTTTGAAAGCATCCTCAATGTTATGGAATGATTGCTCAAAAATTTCCATAAAGTCTTCACCGTAAATATTACGAATAATACACATCATTTCCATCATTTCAGGAAATTTACCATAAAGGTTTTGAAGTGGTAAAGCCCCTTTTAAGACAGAGTTTCTGTCTGGACTAAAGTCTTCTAAAAGTTTTGCAAGTACTTCTTCGCCTTGTTTTGTTAGCTTAATATACGTGTTTCGCTTGTCATTTGCTTTTTTCGAGAACTCGAGATATCCTCTTTCCTCAAGTTTCTTTGAAAAGTTGAAAGCAGTAGAAACATGCATGACTCCGAATTTAGCAATCTCTGAAATAGATGCACCATTTAGATGATCAGCAATCCACAGAATATGGTGCTCATTAATGTTTAAATCATAAGGCTTGATCCACTGCTGCCAATCCTTCTCAATGGTTTTCCACAATGCTTTACTCAGCTGCGCAACACGTTGACTAAATAACAAGGCTTCTTTTACTGTATATTCCCTTTCATTATGTTTCATCAGCAGTCACCCCTGATCTTCCCATGTATTATTCTCTATTATGCCAATAAAATAAAGATTAATAAAGATATAAATTTACGAAATTTTTAAAAATTTTTGTGAACCCTTTAATATCAACGATTTGAGCAATAAAAAAAGTGCGAAGACATAGCTTGTCTATCACACTTTTTTATTTCATCCAAAAATAATTCAGCCTAAATACTAGTTTAATGTTTTTTCAAGTTGTTTAATTCTGATATCAATTTCTTCAATTTCTTTCATAATGTTTTCTTTATGTGGTTCAGTTTCTTGTTGATACTGTTTAATAGACTTCATTAAGTCAGAAGATACCTCTTTTACCACTTCAGAGCTTTCTTTTGCCGTTTGAATTAATTGCCCTTTTAGCGCCTTACTTTCCTTTTTTAACTGATTCACAAGATCTTCAATCTGCTTGCGATTAAGATTCATTTGACTTCGGATCTCTTTTCCTGATGAAGGGGTTGAGAGTAATGTGGCGACACCACCTATTACGCCTCCAACAAGTAATCCCACTAACAATGATTTATTATTTGACAATCTGCATCCCTCCATAAATATGTATGATGAATCGTGACTACCTTCTTATCAACATACCCAAAGATGTCTTCAATAAACATTATACATACATATATAAAAGTTAGCATACCTATTTATTAAGTCGATTATAAGTTCCTGTTCTTCATGGACATGTTCTTATATATTAGAGGATTAAAAAGACAAAAACGGTTAAGGAACCGGGAAAATCCTTGGAAATGAAATGATGATGGACAAAATTGCACGAAACTGCGGGTGAAAAAGTCCTTCATAAAAAAGCCCAAGCAAAAGCTATAAATTTAAGGGGGGATGAGGTTGGCAGGTGTCATCTTTTTATTTTTCGTTATTAGTTTATTACTCTTTATAGGTACTTTCCATTATTTTAAGCTTCTTCAGCAATCAGCATCTTATCCACCTAAAAAAATAGTCAAACAAAAGATAGCAGTACTAGCTAGCGGGGGAGTGACGATGTTTCTAATTGGAGTTATTTTATTGCTTTTTAACTAATACTCCAAAAATTGCATCCAAAATTTTACGTTTTTTCCGATAGCACAAAAAAGCAAGAAAGAGGATGAATTTAGATAACATCCTCTTTCTTGCTTATTAATGTCTTAAGCGACTGTAATAATTCTTGAGCGTTTGAAAATAGCTTGAACAATTGGAAGGATAATAATCATCGCAGCGCCGTTAAATAATGTAGCAGGTAATACAACGGTAATGAATAATGTTGTAAAAGCTGCATCGCCTGGTAAGCCGACAATTAATAAAGCGGCCGCTAGGAAGACTGTTCCTGATACAATTGTCCCAATCACTGTGAGTACTGTTGCTGTTGCAACCTTTTGTGCAATTTTCTTAACTGCTAAGACTAGACCGTAAAATACGAATGCTGTAACCACTTTGTCGATAACATTTGGAATGAAACCGCCTGGGAATGCTGATGTTAAAGCAGATAAAAATCCAGTCACAACACCTAGCAATGCGACATTTTTAATAGCAGGAAACATAATAATTCCGATAAACATCATCGTTAACATCATATCAGGCTTCATACCACCGAAAAATGGAGGCATTACCATACTTAATACAGCCCCGATTGCAGCAAATAAAGATAAAATAACTAATACTCTTGTGTTCATTTTCTCATCTCTCCTCTTCTAATCTCCAAAAATCTTCTCCCCAATAGTGAACTCATTTCCTATTGCAAAAGAACTTATTTATTATTATAGCAACATTTATCAATGTCGTACAGAGAATTTACCCTGTCAAAAAATAGATGGAATGAACAGCATAAAAAAAGAAAAGGATCCTAAAAAATCCTTTTCTTTTCACATAATCAGCTATTTTGATTTTTGAATTCAGTCATGAAATTAGCAAGTGCAACACAAGCTTCTTTTGGTACAGCATTGTAAGTAGAAGCTCTGCAGCCGCCGACAGATCTATGACCTGCAAGTCCGATAAATTGACGTTCTTTTGCCTCTTGAAGGAATTTCTTTGTAAGCTCATCACTCGGTAGGGTGAAGGTAATATTCATTAATGAGCGACTATCTTCTGTTGCATGTGGTTTATAAAAACCGTCACTATTATCAATTGCAGAATAGATGTATCCAGCTTTTTCTTCATTGATTTTTTGAATACTTTTAACTCCGCCTTGTTCTTTAACCCATTCTAAAACAAGAGATAGCATATAAATCGCAAAGGTAGGAGGTGTGTTGAATAAAGAATTATTTTTAGCATGAGTTCGGTAGTTTAAGATTGTCGGAACATCTTCTTTTGCAGATTCTAAAAATTCCTTTTTAACAATAACAACTGTAACACCTGAAGGACCAAGGTTTTTCTGAGCTCCTGCATAGATTAATGAAAATTTCTCCACATCAATTTCCTTACATAAAATATCACTAGACATGTCAGCGATTAATGGAATAGGGCTATCTGGATAATTTTCCCACTGAGTTCCGAAAATCGTATTATTTGATGTAATGTGAAGGTAAGCACCATCTTTTACTTCATCCAATGAATAATCTGTTGGAATATGTGTGTAATTGTCTTCTTTACTTGAAGCTAAAATTCTTGTTTCACCGAAAAACTTCGCTTCTTTTAGTGCTTTATCAGACCAGGCACCTGACATAATAAAATGAGCTGTTTGTCCTTCCTTTAAGAAGTTCATTGGAATCATAGAGAATTGAAGGCTCGCCCCACCTTGTAAAAATAGTACTTCATAGTTGTCCGGAATACCTAAAAGTTCTCTAAGTAATGAGTTTGCACGATTGTGAACTTCTTCGTAATCTTTACTACGATGGCTAAGCTCCATAACAGACATGCCTGTATTTTGGAAATTTACTAATTCTTTTTGTGCGCGTTCAAGCACAGATAATGGAATTGCCGCTGGTCCTGCATTAAAATTATAAGCTCTCATGAATTGCCCTCCTCGATTAGAACGTAAAATAATACTCATATCCTATCATGAATAGAGAAGGAAATGTAGACTGAAAATTTTCATCTTTGTGAAAGTTAGGATGGAAAACGGTTACATATATAGTGGTATAAAAAAACCGCATTAAGCGGCTAAACAATTAAGATATTCCGTTGTGAATTTTTGAAGCAATTTCCTGGAGTTCTTCTGGAGTATATTCTTCTGCATGTGATTTCCAAACAGCACCAAAACCATCGCCTTTACCGTATCTTGGGATGATATGCATATGGTAATGGAACACAGATTGCCCAGCTTTTTCACCATTATTATTAAGAAGGTTTAACCCTATAGGTTGAAATTGTTCTTTAATTGAATTGGCAATTTTAGGGACAACCTCAAATAGTTTTCCGGCAATTTCCGGTGTAAGTTCATAGATATTTTCTTTATGTACTTTTGGAACAACTAGAGTGTGTCCTTTTGTTACTTGGCTAATATCTAGAAATGCTATAACATGTTCATTTTCAAACACCTTTGCACTTGGAATTTCTCCATTAACAATTTTGCAAAAAATGCAGTCACTCATTACGTCACACTTCCTTCAATTTTAAATTTAATGTTCAACATGATTCAACATCATTTGTAAAGCAAGTATGTTATGTTTAACTATCAGAAATCATATGTATGAACAGCTATATTTTACCATAAGCATATTAAGATGAAAAAGAACAGAGTGAAACGATTGTTCACTCTGTTCCTGAAGAAGGGAAAAGAAAACTCATTATACGGGAAAATTATCTTTGATAAACACCTCATTTAACATTTAATTTTAAATGTCATCTGATGTGAAATCGCCATTGTTCAATACAACCATCCCCTTGTTAAGTGTTAAACGACCTAACATATTAGAGTGATTACTGTATTTTGACAAACACCTCATTTACAAAATGATGTTACAATCGAGCGTCTATTTCAAAAAATAGCGGCCCGTAAACACCTCATTTCGTTAGTGTTTTATCATCAATGGTTTCAAAACAATAAATTGTCTTTGACAAACACCTCATTTAACATTTTATTTAAATGCTACTGAATGTGTTATAACCATTGTTCAATACAACCATCCCCTTGTTAGTTGTTTATTTAACATTAACAAAAAGAGATATTGTCTTTGATAAACACCTCATTTACAAAATGATGTTAGTACCGAGCGTCTAATTCAAATGAATAGCGGCCCGTAAACACCTCATCTCGTAAGTTGTTTATAAAGCAATGGTTCATTAATTTTATCCCTTGAGTTAAAAGATATTGTCTGGAACAAACACCTCATTTTAAGGTTTCGTTTTTTGACAAAGATCCCTTCCTCACTCATTAAGATGTCCTAACTCGTAGGATATATGCAAAAAAATCGTCTTATAAATGGGCATGGGTTTTTGATTTTTGGTACTATTAAAAGAAAAAGGAGATCCACAAACATGGCGTTATTAAAAGTAGAAAATTTGACAGGTGGTTATACTCGAAATCCTGTTTTAAAGGATATTTCTTTTGAGGTTGAAAAAGGTCATATTGTTGGATTAATTGGTCTAAATGGAGCAGGAAAAAGTACAACAATTAAACATATTATTGGTACGATGGAGGCCCATAAAGGACAAGTTTCCATTAATGGAAATACATTTGCGCAGGATTCTACTGCTTATCGTTCTCAATTTAGTTTTATTCCTGAAACACCAATTTTATATGATGAATTAACTCTCCATGAACATCTTGAGTTAACCGCAATGGCATATGGATTAGATAAAGAAACATTTCAACAGCGGCTTCAGCCCTTATTAAAGGAATTTAGAATGGAAAAGCGTCTTAAGTGGTTTCCAGCACATTTTTCTAAAGGAATGAAGCAAAAGGTCATGATCATGTGCGCTTTTTTAATCGAACCTGAATTGTACATTATTGATGAACCGTTTGTTGGATTGGATCCATTAGCTATTAACTCATTACTTGAGCTGATGGATAAGGCAAAGAAGCAAGGATCAGGTATTTTAATGTCAACACATATTCTAGCAACAGCCGAACGTTATTGTGATTCATTCGTTATCTTACATAATGGAAAAATACGTGCAAAGGGAACATTACTTCAGTTAAGAGAGCAATTCGGAATGAGGAACGCTACATTAGACGATCTTTATATTCAATTAACAAAGGAAGATCAAGATGAAGAACGTTAACGAAATTTGGCAAACAAGACTTCATCAGCATATAAATGAAACACGGTCCTATTTGAAATATATGTTAAATGATCATCTGCTTTTTGTGTTTATCTTTCTAGCTGCAGGCGGTGCTTTAACATATCAAAAATGGCTAGAAACATTATCACCGGATTTTCCGGCTGTTTTGATTATGACCGTGACCTTTGCATTTATCATGGTTACCTCAAGTGTTCGAACACTATTAAAAGAAGCAGACATTGTCTTTCTTCTTCCGATGGAATACAGACTGAAAGAGTATTTTCAAAAAGCCTTTACCTATAGCTTTATTTCTCAAAGCTTTTTTGTTGTTGTCCCTCTCATTCTTTTTACACCGCTATTTTTTAAAGCGGCAGATGCAAATGGACGGATTTTACTTATTAGTTTGTTTTTATTACTATTGGTGAAATTTTGGAATCTAAGAATGAGTTGGAGATTAGGCTTTTATACAGAAGCATCAGCAAAGTGGGGAGATTTACTTGTTCGTTTGGCTTTAAATATGTGTGTGATCTTTTTTATCTTTTCTCAACAATATGTTTTTGTGCTTATCTTATTGGTCATTATGGCTGGATATGATGCTTATTTCTCAAGTGCAGTAAAGAAAAAAGCGTTAAAGTGGGAGCAATTAATTACGAGAGAAGAAGAAAAAAGACAATCCTTTTACAAGTTAGCGAACTTGTTTACAGATGTACCTAAGCTTAAGAAACAAGCTAAGCGCCGTGCTTACTTGGATCCTGTTGTTAACTGGGTTAAATACAGTCAGGAAAATGTGTATGAATATCTATTTCTTCGCGCGTTTATTCGTTCCGGGGATTATTTTGGAATCGTTGTAAGGCTCACCATTATTGGGTGCGTGATTTTATCCTTTATGAATAACGAGCTTATTGGAAATATTGCTGTATCATTACTATTTGTATTCCTAACAGGTATCCAAATTATGAGCTTATACAAACATTTTGAATTACTAGAGCTGCCAAATCTTTATCCGAATGCTGAAAAGAGAAAGTTAAGCAGCTTTTTGAAGATCATCTTTAACGTCCTGCTTATTCAAGGTGTGATATATTCACTTATCACATTAAGATTATCGAACCTGATTTTATTTGTAGAAGTACTTATTGCCACAGCATTATTTGTCTACCTCTTTGTTTATGGTTATATGCAAGGTCGAATGAAGAAAAAGGAAAAGGATGTATTTTCATGAGTTATGAACAAAAAGCCGCTGAGGAAGCGAAATTATGGAAACAAAAGCTGTTAAGAAAGCCATCCTTTATAGAACGATCATCAAAGAAAGCACAAAGTAAAATCAATCATTTTATCCCTGAAAAAGTACATGTGACAGTAACTGAAGGGATAAAAAAGATGGTAGAAGCCACTTTAATTGGTTCTAATATGACAACTTTCCCTAAAAAAGCAGGGAATCTTACTTTTGAAGAAAGGGAACAACTAGTAAGAAAGTCAATCGATGTGTACAAGAAAACGGCTGCAGTTGAAGGAGCATCAACTGGTGCAGGCGGTATTTTATTAGGATTAGCTGATTTTCCATTATTTTTAAGTATTAAGATGAAGTTCCTTTTTGAAGTGGCAAGCCATTATGGATACAGTACCAAGGAATATGAAGAGCGATTGTTTTTATTGTATGTGTTTCAATTGGCATTCTCTAGCGAAAAGCATAGGGAAGAGGTTATGGATACAATTGAAAATTGGGAAAAAAGCAAAGACGAAATTAAAGATTTGGATTGGAGAATCTTCCAGCAAGAATATCGGGATTATATTGATTTAGTTAAACTAATGCAAATCATTCCTGGCATAGGTGCCGTTGTTGGTGGAGTCGCGAACTACCATCTCGTTCAGCAACTAGGGGAATGTGCAATGAATTGTTATCGATTAAGGATTTTTTCGCCACATCAATAGGGACAGTCTATTAAGACTGCCCCTATTTTATTTCCTATTTAATGGAATCAGTTAAAGAAGAAGGCTCCTTTTTTTGATTTAATTGATACTGAACGGCAGCTGCACAAAGTGTTTTGGCTGCAATGAGTAGAGCTTTTTCATCAATATCGAATTTAGGATGATGATGAGGGTAGGCATCTTCTGTATGAAATGGTCGCGCACCCGTAAAGAAAAACGTACCCTTTACATGTTCCAAATAATAAGAAAAATCCTCTCCGCCCATTTGTAAAGGACTTTCCTCTACTTCATGAACACCTGGAATGTCTTTTGCAACATCCTTTAAGAAATGTGTTTCTTCTTCATGATTCACAACCGCAGGATAGCCTCTAAAAAAATCATATTCATAATCAGCATCATTCATTAAACAGGTCCCTTTTACCACTTTTTCGATTTCATCTTCAATTTGTGCTCTTACTTCCTCATCAAAGGACCTTGCCGTTCCAATAAGAGTAGCTGAATTGGCAATGATATTAAATGCATTCTCTGCTACAAAAGAGCCAACAGTAACAACGGCCGAATGAACAGGATCAACTTTTCGACTAACAATTTGTTGGAGACTTGTAACAACCTGAGACCCTATTAGGATAGCATCCTTTGTTTTATGAGGCTGTGCACCGTGGCCGCCTTTTCCAAGGATAGTAATTTTAAAGCGATCTGCTGCTGCCATGAAAGCCCCAACTCGATATTGGATTTTCCCGACAGGTTCTGTTGACCATAAATGTGTTCCAAAAATAACGTCCACACCGTCCAAGCAACCATCTTCAATCATGGATATAGCTCCACCTGGGGCATATTCTTCTGCATGCTGGTGAATCAGCACAATATTCCCATTAAGCTGCTCTCGGTTTTGAAAAAGAATTTTAGCTAATACCAGCAAAGTAGCTGTATGTCCGTCATGACCACATGCGTGCATAACACCTGGTACAGTTGATTTATATTCAACATCTTTTTCATCTTGAATAGGGAGTGCATCAAAATCAGCACGCAATGCAACTGTTGGACCAGAATAGCCTCCATTTATTGTCGCAACAACACCATTTCCACCCACATTTTCTCTGACATCAATGCCAAGTTTCTTATAATAATCAGAGATATACTTAGCTGTCTTAAACTCTTGGAAAGAGACTTCAGGATGCATATGTAAATACCGACGGATGTTGACCATTTCAGTAAAATGCTGATCGAGCTGGTTATAGAGATGATCAAGCATATGTACCATTCCTCCTTTGGATTCGTTATTTTTATGAAATCTGATATAGAATCATATGTCCTTAATATGAAATGTATTAAAATAGCAAAGGATAATTTATAATTAGCTAGATTGTATTGAAAAATGTTGGATATGACAAGATAATTGTTTGAGAAGGGGGAATATTGTGAAAATAAAATACATATCAAGTTTATTAGCTTTGGCCTTTATCGTATTAATTCTTCTTATAAAATGGAACGTTGTAAAAGATGTTGATACCAAAATAGGAGAGAATATCTATCAACTCCATGATCGTGTCGTTTCTACGATTATATCAGGTATTGGAACGCTTGGCTCAACTATTGGGATCATTTCTGCCCTTTTTCTTTTTATGTTTATTTTTGCATGGCTTGAAAAAGGTTTTGTTTCCGCAGGTGTTTTATTTATCACGGTTCTTTTGGGGAACATCGGAAATAAGGTATTGAAAGCAATTGTGGCAAGAGACAGACCAGCATTTCTACAACATATAGAAGATGGCTATAGTTTTCCAAGTGGTCATGTCATGGTAGGAGTCCTTCTCTTTGGTATGATCGCATACAATTTAATGAAAAGAACTAGACAAAAAAGCATCAAACAAACGATCTTATATGTAACGAGCATTCTTATTTTACTTATCGGTTTCAGCAGGCTTCTTGAAGGAGAGCATTTCATCACAGATGTCATTGGTGGAATCCTCGCAGGGAGCATTATGTTAATAGGGATGATCAAGCTTGATAAGTATGTACTTCAAATCGTGAAAAATAGAAAAGTTAAGAAGGACGTTGCCATGTAACGTTTAGACGCTTCAAAGGTAAAATGAAAACTAACTTTTTGTTTAACAGTCCAAAAACTATAAATTTGGGCTGTTTTTTTGTTTACTAGCTAAGGGACAAAGTGGTTAGGAAAGAGAATGGAATGTCCTTCATAAAGGAGATGAAGGCCGAAATGGATAGGATCAAAGGATGAAACTGCTTTGATAGATAAAAAATTGCATATTATTGGAAAAAATGGTATAGTACATTACAACAGTAATGTACTATGGGAGGGGGGCTTTGGTTGATAATAGATTCAGATCATTCTAAACCAATTTACATCCAAATAGCAGAATGGCTTGAGACAGAGGTTTTAAAGGAGAATCATAAGGAACATGAAAAAATCTATTCTCAATATCAACTAGCAGACATGTTCAATATTAATCCTGCAACAGCCGCCAAAGGGTTAAGTATATTAGCTGAAGAAGGCATTTTATATAAAAAGAGAGGGTTAGGAATGTTTGTTTCGGAGAATGCAAAGGAGATCATTCTTTCTAAAAGAAAAAATCAAACATTAAAACGTTTGGTTCATGATCTTGTTCTAGAAGCAGAACGACTGCATGTAGAGGAAGATGAATTAATCGATATGATTGTGAAAGAAAATCGAAATCGTAAGGGGAGAACGTCATGAGTGTTATTGAATGTAAAGAGCTTTCGAAGGCATATGGAAGGAAGAAGGCATTACATCAAGTGTCATTTACGATTAAAGAAAATACGATTACTGGTCTTATCGGAAGAAATGGTGCAGGAAAAACAACCCTTCTCAAAATTATTGCAGGGTTTATCCGTGAAACAGAAGGTGAAATCAACGTCTTTTCTAGGCATCCCTTTAACTCATTATTTGTTTCAGCAAACAGAATTTATATAGATGATCAAATGAATTTTCCTAATACGTTAACCCTCAAAGATATTCTTCAATCAGCGGCTACTTTTTATGGGAATTGGGACCAGATCTTAGCAGAGCGACTATTCGATTATTTTTCCTTTTACCCTACTTGGCGTTATCAACAGCTTTCAAAAGGAATGAAAAGTACGTTTAACATGATCATTGGCTTATCAGCTCGCTGTCCGTTAACAATATTCGATGAGCCGACAACAGGGATGGACGCTTCGGTTAGGAAGGACTTCTATCGTGCATTATTAAAGGATTACCTTGATCACCCTAGAACAATTATTCTTTCTAGTCATCTATTAAATGAAATTGAAGACTTGCTAGAGGATGTATTGTTATTAAAGGACGGAGAAAAATGTCTTTACTTATCAATTGATGAACTTAAAGAGTATGGTGTTTATTTAAAAGGCTCTGTGAATTGTGTGAGAGATATCGCCGGAGACAAAGAAATCATGTATGAAAAAAGTCTTGGCAATGATCATTTGTTAATAGGAATAAAAAATACCCTTACAAACTTAGAAATCGAGCAAGCAGTTTTGATGGGAGTTCAAATTTCACCAATTTCTACGGATGATTTGTGTACGTATTTAACAAATAAAACGATTGGGGGTATTGATGATGTCTTTAACAGAAGTTAAGCTTCCCGATATTGTAAGGAAACAATTCTTTTATAAGGTGAAAGCATATTTAAGTGTGTTTAGTTCCTTACTCGTGGTTCAGGTTATCAGTCTTTTGTTATCTACGAATGGTAGTAGAATGATGGGAACAAGCCATAACGGATTTTCAATTGATATTAACTACTATACAGGTGATATAAGTATTGTTCTTACCTTGATATGGAGTTTCATAACCGCGATTATTATCACAACTAAGGCCTATCGTAATGATGATTTTGTTTTTGTGTCTAACAGGGTAAGTAGTCATTTATCAAACATAGTTTTTTTATTTTTTACTAGTGTCATAGGGGGAGTAACAGCTGTTCTTGCTGGTCAATTGTTTAAGGTGGTCATGCATCTGTTTTTAAAAGATGGGTATGTGATGGGTACTGCAATTCCATTTCATGAACTCATTTTAAGCTTGATTGTAAGCGTGATGTATGTGTTTTTACTAGCTGCATTAGGTTATTTTGTTGGGATGCTTGTGCAATTATACCGCTGGTTTAGTGTGTTACTTCCGACAATTGTGATCGGCTATATGATCATCGGGGCTAGAGTAGGCGGGGAACCAATACTTATAGTGGAGATATTTAAATTTTACGCTCAAGAAACAGTCCTTTTGCTCTTTTTGATCAAAATCATTCTAACATCTTGTTTATTATTTTTCATTTCTAGCATTCTTACAAACAAGTTGGAGGTGAGACAATGATTGTGGCTGCTTTTTTCCCGTTAGTGTTGCTTTTGATCTTAATTGTTCTTATTTATTCCATTTCAAAGAATATCGGCAAGATTCCTATTCTGCAAAAGCTGAAAATAAAATGGGCTTTAGTCATATACGGGGCCATCTTGCTGTTAGCGTTGTTAGTCAGTTATTTAATACCAGCTGGAGATTCATCAGTATATCCTGCAGTCTCGGAAACAGAAAGAAATGAGGCGGAAAAAGCAGGAGAACTGCTTGTAAAGGCAGCATATGATCGGAAAAATATTAGGAAAGAAAACATTGAAGATGTTGAGATAAATGATCAGTCAACAATTCCTTTTGAAGGAGAACAACTTGAAATATCTGTTGAAGAAACATATGGTCCTCTCACCGTTCTTGTTGAACGGAAATTAGAAAACGATCAGAAAATAGAATACATTGAATATCATACAAAAACGATTATTGAAAATCTTGACCTTACAGATGAAATTGATCCACTATCCGTCTCTATTGAAGGAGAACTGTTAAGAGTGATGAATGGTGGATTTAAAGACATTAGGATAGGAATGTTTGATAAAGAATTTACAATTTCACAGTTTACAAGTGATAATGGAGTAGAACTATTCGATGATTCACATCATGTTTGGGGAGAGCATGTCCTTTTTCTTCGTATTCCAAAGGGTGTGGAAGTAATTGATAAGTATGAGTATGTTCACTATGTAAAGGAATAGCGATGATATATAGATTCATAGAAGCCAGCTCACTGAGTTGGTTTTATTTGTTTTCTTTCTCACACTAACTATTTAAAGGAATAAACCACTACATCACGAATATAAACACATAGAAGCAAATTTAAAAAGGATAGGTGAGAGGGAAAATGAGGTATAAAACATTAGGTAAAAGCGGTTTACTCGTTTCTGAGCTTTGCTTAGGGGCGATGACTTTTGGGAGAGAAGTGAGTGAATCTGATTCTATTGAAATGATTCATCGCTTTCTTGATCAAGGCGGAAATTTTATTGATACTGCTGATGTATATGTTGACGGAGAATCTGAAAGAATCGTAGGAAAAGCAATAAAAGAGCGTCGTTCAGAAGTTGTATTAGCGACAAAGGTTAGGATGCGGGTTGGACCACATCCAAATGATTTTGGGTATTCACGCCGTCGTATTATGGAAGGTATTGATCAAAGCTTAAAGCGTTTAAATACAGATTATATTGACCTTTATCAGCTTCATGTATGGGATCATTTAACACCAATTGAAGAAACGATTCGTACTTTAGATGATCTTGTGAGTTCTGGAAAAGTGAGATACATAGGTTGCTCTAACTTTTTAGCATGGCAAATGATGAAGGCTTTGTCTTATAGTGATTTTCAAAATATGGTCAGATTTATTTCGATTCAGCCGCAATACAGTCTGATTAATCGTGAAATGGACCGTGAAATTCTCCCTCTTTGTAAAGAAGAAAATGTAGGCATTATTCCATGGGCACCAATTGGTGGAGGATTCCTTACAGGGAAATATAAGAGAGGAGAAACTCCAAATAGTGGTAGACTGTCAGGTGGAGTAGGAGAGTCGAGTTGGGAAAACCGTGCAAATGAAAAGAACTTTGCCATTTTAGAAGCAGTACAGGAAATCGGGCAATCACTAGATAAAACTCCTGCACAAGTTGCATTAAGATGGCTTCTGCAAAAAGAGGAAATTACGTCACCTATTTTTGGTGCAAGCAGCTTGGAGCAATATGAGGAGAACATGGGAAGTATCGGTTGGGAGCTAACGGAAGAGCAGTGGAATCAGTTAGATGAAATCAGCAAGCTTCCTAGTGAATATCCTACACGCTTCCTTGAGAAATTTAAAAGATAGAATAAATTGATCGAAGCTTAAAAAGCAACCGATGAGAAAAAAACAAAGAATTCCGTTTTCGGGTGCATTCTTAATAAATGACGTGTAAGTTGATACACGTCATTTTCTTTATTTAACAAGGGTATTGAACATTTTTGATCGTTCTGACATGACAATTGGCATCATTTTTTTATGATGGACAACAATCATTGTACAAATAAGAAAAACTGCCAAATTAACTGTCAATTATAATGTTTTATTAATTTCTAAGTGGTTCGGGTTGATGGAAAGCATTTACTATAAAACTATTTCTTCTGTTTTTCGTAGGGATTTGGTCTTCATAGGCATTATAAAGAAAACTCACCATATGCGGTGAGTTTTTACATTTTATATACCATTGCTCTGTCTAAACTTTTGTCATTTAGGCTTTAAATTTCAGAAAAGCACCTCAAAATGGAACGCTTTAAGAAAAAACTTCCCTGTCCTTTTTAATGTTGTTAGCGCTATCAAATATCTTCGATAAAAACCTTTTTGCCAGTACGAGCACTTTCGATAGCACCAAATACCATTGCCATACTCTTAATATTATCCTCACAATCCGTTTCAGCCTTTCGTTTTTGTTCTAAGGCTAAAAACATCTCATCTAAGCAGCCCCAATGTCCTTCATGTCCAGAATAAATATCCTCTGCCTCTTTTCGAATAACAGGACTGAAAAAATCAGTAGGCTTGGTTTCGTCGATAACTTCAAAATAAGGAAGGTGATGTCCATCCCATTTAGCTGTTCCTTTACTGCCAATGACACGCCAATCCGATTCCCAAGAGGTATTTAATCCTTCTGCGCTCCAGGATCCTTGATAAGTGAATACAGCTCCATTACTCATCTCAAAAATACAAGTAGCAGAAGCGTTCCCTTTATACCAAGAGCTCGGTGGATTATACTCATGGCAATAGACAGACACAGGGTCTGCATTTGTCAGATATCTCGCTTGATCAAATGTATGTATGGCCATATCTAGGATGAGCGGGCTATCCATTGCTTCACGAAAACCTCCGAAATGTGGGCCAAGGAAAAAATCCGCATGGATGGAGTTAATTTGACCAATTTTATTTTTAGCAAGAATCGATCGTAGAGCACGAATTTGCTTGTTAAATCGTCTGTTTTGCATAACGGTGTAAGTATAACCGGTATCGCGAGACATGTTTACTAAATCACGTGCATCCTTCATGGATTCTGCCATTGGTTTTTCTCCAAAAACGTGGCGGTTTGCTTGTAAAGCGGTTGAGACAATTTGTTTATGTGCTGCTGGAATGGTGATGTCAAAGACAAGATTAACATCTTGATGTGTAGCTAAAGCTTCTTCTAAATCTGAATAAATAGGAACATTCAATTCTTTGCTCACAGCCATTGATCTTGCTGTTTCAAGATGAACGTCAACAAATGCGGCTATTTCTGCATGCTCCCTTTGTAAGACATAATCAATCCAAGTATTAGCCATGCTTCCACAGCCTACAACAATAATTTGATGTTTCAAAAAAATTCCTCCCCTCATTATTATTGTAGATGAAAGAAGGAATAAATCACAGTGAATATTTAGTCTGCAAAATTATGTAGCCAGAATAAAGGAGGACTCAAAGGATTAAGAGTCCTCCTCATCTGAAGTAGAGTGTTATAAAAGGAACATGGCAACAATTGTTGTGACGATCAAGCCAATTGAAACAGGAAGGAGATTTCTCCGAGCTAGTTCAAATGGATCGACTCCGCAAATAGCGGCAGCAGGTATGAGTGCCCATGGAATAATAGTTCCTCCGCCAACCCATATAGCCGTCACTTGGCCTAATGCGGTTAAAGTTGCAGCACTAACGCCGATTGCAGCAGAAAATAGTTGAGCAATTGATCCTGCTAGAGAGATCCCGGAAAAGCCAGATCCATCTAGTCCTGTTAAAATTCCAACACCTGTTAATGTGATGGCGCCAACTTCAGGAGTTAATGGAACGATAGTGGCCAATGCCACACCAAGATCATTGACAATCCCTTCTGAGCTTTTTGGTAAATACTCTCCAATAATGGTGTAAAAGCCTGCATCACCCAGATAAAAGAAAGCAGCGATAGGGATAACAGGACCGAACACCCTAAATCCGAATTGAAATCCTTGTATTAAATAATTCGTCGACTCCTCAAGCCCCTTTTCCTTATGAGTTAAACAAGTGGTTACAATCAAGATGAGAAGTGCTGTCCCTCCAATTAAAGCCGTAGCATCTCCGCCTTGTAAGTTCAACGTGATCATTAATAGTACATCAACTAAAAAGATGAGAGGGATGAGAATCGCAAGCCATCTCTTAGTTGTTGAAGATAATAAGCTGTGATCTGCTTCTTCATTTGACGGCGCTGTTGCTACAGTTGGGAAGGATTTACCTAATTTCATATCTCTTTTTAATAGAAAGAAAGCTGTAATGGTTGTAACCAGCCCCATCGTGATCACAAGTGGTACACTTGCGCTAACAACTTCACCTACAGGAATTCCTGCAGCATCTGCTGTTAGTTTTGGAGCGGCTTGAATAATAAAGTCACCAGATAAAGCGATCCCGTGACCAAATAAATTGATCGCAACTGCAACACCTAGCGCTGGCAGCCCGGCACGAATCGCTACGGGTAATAATACCGCTCCAATTAATGCAACAGCCGGTGAAGGCCAAAAGAAAAATGAAATGATCATCATTAACAACCCAATTGTCCAATAAGCAGTAGCAGGGTTTTTAATAATCTTTGAAAATGGTGCAATCATCACTTCGTTTATACCTGATATCATTAAGATTTTACTCATTGCGACGATAATAGAAATGACTAGTATGGTTGGCAATAATTCTGTAATGGCGAAAATAAAACTATTAAATAGACTTGAAATGGAATCACTAACAGATAAGGTTGAGAAAGCTGCAACGGCAAGAATTCCAACTATACAAACAATCGTTGTATCACGGCGAAATAGCATAAAGCCAATGATACCGATGATGAATAATAAATAAACCCAATGAATGAGTGTAAGTTCTACCCCCATTATCATCACTCCTCAGCAAATGCCTAAATGGTTCTTCTTACACTTTATGAGCAGGATAAAGAAGGTGTGATGGAGTGTTATAGGATAATTTTTCATTTTTGTGCTCATAGTTTGTCAAAATGATAGGATTTTTGTGTTACTTAAGGATTTTGAGGGTAATGTTATGTAGAAAGAAGCTGTCATTTCCAAGGAAATATTGTCAAAAATCCACAATGTGAATGAAGCCAAAAAAAAGAGACAGTGCTGGTAGACTGTCCCTACACCCTTGAGAAATTAATCTTCAATAGAAACCTTCGTATATGTTGTTATATATGAAGGCTTTGGAAAGACGGATTTTTGATCAATTCCTTCTTCAGTACTTTTCTTTTTATGAGCATGTTCATATGCTTTTGAATCCTTCCAGGCTTTGAAGTGTTGTTCGTTTTCCCATAGTGTTAGAATTATATAGGTATTGCCTCTAATTGGACGTAACACACGGAGACATGAGAATCCGGGGGCTTTTTCAATTAATCTAGCTCTTTCGCTAAATCTCTTTTCGAAGAGTGGTCTGCCTTCATCTGTAACAGGGATATTATTTAAAACAGCAAAAGAACCATTCGTAATGTCACCAATTGAATCCAGGACATCGTATTTCTTTGGTGCATTAAAAATAGATGATCCTTCAGATTCATGAAAAAGGGCAGCTGTATCTTGATTTGCCATCAATAATAACGTCTCATTACTATGCTTTTTAACCAATTTTTCTAAATAGTCGACTGTTCCATATGTAATGTAAAGCATCTTATGAATCACCTCAGGGTTTATAGTGTAGATACTTATTCTATTCCATTATATCAATGACTATTGTCATTTTTCTAAATAAGAATGTTTTTAACACATATACATTCCTAATTTTAACAATACTAAGAATAAAAGGGGTGATGATATGAAAAGGAAATTCATCTTATCAGCTATTGCGTTAGTCTCTATTGTCATCTTCGCTCTTCTCGGTTATCTCTTTATTATTTTTATGGGTAATTATGTCATAGATGATGAAAAACTTGTCATGAATACAGCTTCAAAACTTGTCGATGAACAGGGAAATGAAATTACGAAGCTATATATAGAAAATCGAGAATTAGTCGACATTGCGGAAATCCCTGAATATGTTCAACAGGCATTTATTTCTGTCGAGGATCAACGTTTTTATGAGCATCACGGAATTGATGTAAGATCCATTGGACGTGCTCTTTATAAAGACATTCTTGCTGGAGGGAAGGTAGAAGGAGGTAGTACGATTACTCAACAGCTAGCCAAAAATGTCTTTCTGACAAATGATAAAACCTGGCTTAGAAAAACAAAGGAAGCAATTATTGCTGTCAACTTAGAAAAAAGGTATAGCAAATCAAAACTGCTTGAAATGTATTTGAATCAGGTTTACTTTGGACATGGTGCTTACGGAATAAAGGCAGCTGCAGAACTTTATTTTAATAAAGATGTTTCAGAGTTAACGTTAGAGGAAGGAGCATTACTTGCAGGTATACCAAAGGCTCCTTCAACTTATTCGCCAATTTCAAATATAGAAAAGAGTAAGGAACGAAGAAATACGATACTCAGTTTAATGGGGGATCAGCACTATATTTCTTATGATGAAGTTGTTAGAACGCAAGGAAAAACGGTGAAGCTGCAGGTAAATAAGAAACAGGAAAACCCTTGGTTAACAACGTATGTTGATATGGTTTTTGACGAAGCAAAAGAAAAATATGCTTTATCAAATGAAGAACTGCTAAGAGGTGGGTATACAATTAAGGTACCACTGAAAGTAAATCTCCAAAAATCCGCATATGAGTTATTCCAAAAGAGTGATTATTTTCCGGGTACAGATGGAAATGCCCAAGGGGCTTTTGTGTTAATGGATAATAAATCTGGTGGGATTATTGCAGCAATCGGTGGTAGGGAATATGTACCAAAGGGATTAAATCGCCTCAATATAACAAGACAGCCAGGATCTACGTTTAAACCAATTGCTGTTTATGCGCCAACTTTAGAAACAAAGCGTTTTCAGCCATATTCTTTATTAAAGGATGAAAAATTATCATACGGTGAATATTCACCACAAAATGTAGATCATCAATATGCAGGGGAAATTTCGATGTTTGATGCAATTGTTTCGTCAAAAAATGCTGCTGCGGTATGGGCGTTATCAGAATTAGGAATCAAAAAGAGTAAGGACTATTTGCATAAGGTAGGAATTGATATTAAAGATAATGGATTAGCAATTGCGTTAGGAGGATTATCCGAAGGGGTTACACCACTACAAATGGCAAATGCTTATCGAACCTTCACCACGAATGGAAACTATAGTGATCATTTTCTTATCGAAGAGATAAAAGATCGGGAAGGAAAAGTCATTGCTAAGCACCAATCTCAACCAGATCCAGTATATTCTCCGCAAACTGCTTGGGATATGACAAGAATGCTTCAGCATGTTGTAAGTGAAGGAACTGCGCAAAATGGCATGTTTAATGGAGAACTGGCTGGTAAAACCGGTACAACCTCTTTTCCAGGTGTAGAAGGTGCTGCAAAGGATGCATGGTTCGTCGGTTACACGGAGAATGTTGTTGGTGCTATTTGGATGGGCTATGATAAAACAGATAAAGAACATTATTTAAAGCATGGCAGTTCCTACCCAACCAAATTATTTAAGGATATTTTAACAGAGGCGGAATGGGATCAAAATGTAGCTTTTACTGTTCCAAAAGGTGTGGAAGATTTAGAGAGCCCAATTCGTCTTAAAGCGATTGAACAAGTTCATGCGAAATATACGTTTAAACCATTAGGGCTGATTACCTTAACGCTCGAATGGGAACCTTTAGCTGATGAACGTGTAGAATATCGAATCTATGAATCTTCACATCATGATGAGAAAAAACTTGTCGGAACCGTAACGGGTAAAGGATACTATGAAATTCCATTTGCGAATGTCTTTTCAGATGCAACCTACTCTGTAGCTCCATATAATGCTCAAACAAATGAAGAGGGTGCACAAACACCATCCAAAAAACCGACACTGTTTAGTTCAACAAACTAGTGTTTTCGTCTTTTTTTTGACATTTGCCTTTCTAAGCTATACAACCGGAAATGAAACCGTTATAGTTGAAAGTGCAGAGGTAATAATATAGAATAAGTATTACATTATAATTAATATAATTTAATAACGGGGGTTGCCCCTTTTACATGGTTAGAAAAAATTTTTAAATGTGAATAAGCGCTTTGACAACCAGCTCCGAAGCGCAGGATGTGCAAGTGCGGTCTTTGTGACAGGACGTCACGTATTAAGACTGCCAGCGCCCAGCCGCTTGAGGTTATAAGCAAATTAAGAATTGAAGGCAAAGAACCCTTCTATTCTTAATCTTCTTATTTGCCCGAGGCTGATCAAGGCGCTTGCGCTTTTGACATAGAAAGGTGGACTTTTTTGAATGGCTGAAAAGAGAATTAATGATACGTTTCTAAAAGCGTGTCGTGGAGAAAAAACGGATTATGTTCCAGTTTGGTATATGAGACAAGCAGGTAGATCACAACCTGAATATCGTGCGATTAAAGAAAAATACAGCTTATTTGAAATTACACATCAGCCTGAGCTTTGTGCTTATGTGACCAGGTTGCCTGTTGAACAGTATGATGTGGATGCTGCCATTCTTTATAAAGACATTATGACGCCACTACCTGCGATTGGTGTAAATGTTGAAATTAAAACGGGTATTGGCCCGGTTATCGATGATCCGATTCGTTCAATTCGAGATGTGGAAAAATTGGGGGAAATTGATCCAGAGCAGGATATTCCATATGTATTAGATACAATCAAGTTACTAACAAAAGAGCAGCTTGAAGTTCCTCTCATCGGTTTTACTGGAGCTCCTTTTACCCTTGCTAGCTATATGATCGAAGGCGGCCCTTCAAGAAACTATAACAAGACGAAAGCATTTATGTATTCTGAACCACATGCATGGTTTGCTTTAATGGATAAACTAGCTGAAATGAGCATCACCTATGTTAAAGCACAAATTCGTGCTGGTGCAAAAGCTATTCAAGTATTTGATTCATGGGTAGGTGCATTAAATGTTGCGGATTATCGTGTGTATATAAAACCAACGATGGAGCGAATCTTTAGTGAACTAAAAGAGGAAAATGTACCTCTAATTATGTTCGGAGTAGGGGCGAGTCATCTAGCGAATGAATGGCATGACCTACCTCTTGATGTAGTCGGATTGGATTGGAGACTGCCTATCGAAGAGGCTCGTACAATGGGACTAACTAAAACATTACAAGGAAATCTTGATCCGGCTATTTTACTTTCTCCTTGGGAAGTGATTGAAGAGAGAGCAAAGGAAATATTAGATCAAGGCATGAAGCAAGGCGGTTACATTTTTAACCTTGGACATGGTGTTTTCCCGCAAGTAAACCCTGAATCACTGAAAAAATTAACAGCCTTTGTCCATGATTATTCTAAGAAAGCAAAAGTTAGTCTATAAACCAACGGAAGGAATTTGAGGTGAAGATTGTGAGCAAGAAAAAAATGGGGTTACTAGTAATGGCATACGGAACCCCTTATAAAGAGGAAGATATTGAACGTTATTATACTCATATTAGACATGGCCGTAAGCCGGCACCTGAAATGCTTCAGGATCTTAAGGATCGCTATGAAGCAATTGGTGGTATCTCACCACTTGCTAAAATCACGCTCGAACAAGCTGAGAAACTTGAACAGCATTTAAATGAAATTCAAGATGAAATTGAATTTAAGATGTATCTTGGGTTAAAACATATAGAGCCATTTGTTGAGGATGCTGTAAAACAAATGCATGAAGATGGGATTACAGAAGCTGTAAGTATTGTACTAGCTCCGCATTTTTCAACATTCAGTGTTAAATCTTATAATGGACGAGCAAAGGAAGAGGCTGAAAAGCTTGGGGGCTTAACAATCACATCTGTTGAAAGCTGGTACACAGAGCCTAAGTTTATTTCCTATTGGGCAGATCAATTGAAAAAAACATACGGCAGTATGTCTCAAGAAGAAAAAAATTCTTCAGTATTGGTTGTCTCTGCGCATAGCTTGCCTGAAAAAATTACTGCTAACGGAGATCCATATCCGCAGCAATTACAAGAAACAGCTGATTTAATAGCAGAAGCTGCAGGAGTTAAAAAGTATGTTACAGGATGGCAGAGTGCCGGGAATACGCCTGAACCATGGTTAGGACCAGATGTTCAGGATTTAACAAGAGATCTATATGATGAAGGTTATAGAACATTTGTTTATACTCCAGTCGGATTTGTAGCTGACCATTTAGAAGTTCTTTATGACAATGATTATGAATGTAAGGTCATTACAGATGAACTTGGGGCTAGTTATTACCGTCCTGAAATGCCTAATGCGAAACCTGAATTCATTGATTGTTTGGCAACAGTTGTATTAAAACATTTAAATAAAAATTAAGGAAAAGAAGCAGTGAAACAATAGGATTTTACTGCTTTTTTTGTATGCTTAACAAATTCGGCTCTGCTAGTTAACGTCATAGATGACTAAATATTAAATGTTAAGATATGAATGTAAAATTCCGATAAATTCCGTATATAAATTATCAAGTGAATAATGAAAATTACCGATAATATGTACTTGTAAAGGAGGGAAATGAATGTTACAAGAATTCAATCATTTAATGGACTACATTGAAACACATTTGACGGAAGAAATTTCTGGAAAAGATATATCAAAAATCGTAGGACTATCTGATTATCATTTTAAAAGAATGTTTTCGTATATGGCTGGAATGTCATTGAATGAGTATATCAAAAATAGGAGATTATCAGTTGCAAATGTTGAATTAATTAACGGAGCAAAGGTGACAGATATTGCCTATAAATATGGATATCAATCAATAGAAGGATTTTCAAGAGCTTTTCGTGAATGGAGCGGTTTTTTACCTTCAGAAGTCATTAAAAACAAAATTCAAAAATCATTTCCCAAATTTTCATTCTTTATAGATATAAGGGGAGGAATATCAATGGAATTCAAAATTGAAAAGAAAGAGAAATTTAATATAGTAGGTGTTTCGAAAAGAGTGCCGATTCAATTCGAAGGTGAAAATAATGCGATCTTAGAACTAGCCCAGTCAATTACCGAAAAACAAAGAAATGAAATGCATCAATTAGCTGATTTATATCCTCATCAAGTCTTGAACATATCTTATGATTTTGATGATGGTTTCTTGGAAGAAAAAGGATGCTTAACTCATATGATTGGTTTTGCAACTACAAAAGAAAATCAATTTGATGATTTAGAACAACTTTCTATTGAAGAAAGCTTATGGGCAATTTTCCCTGTTCAAGGACCGTTTCCAGCTGCCTTTCAAGAAACTCACGCTAAAATTTATTCTGAATGGTTGCCTTCTTCAAGTTATGAAGTAGCAGATTTACCTGGGATTTCTTTTACAAAGTACAATGATTCATCGGAAAATGTATATAGCGAAATTTGGATGCCAGTAAAAGAAAAAAGTTAGGGATAAACAAATTGGATGATGATAAAATTTACAGAAGTGTTCTTCGTTAAATCTTCATTTACAATACTAAACCAGTTAGAAAAATCTAACTGGTCTTTTTCTAGTTGATAAAAATAAGACACTTATCGCTAATAAGCTAAAAGTTTAAAAAATGTAAAAGATTACATAATCTATGAAACTTATTTTTAACTGGATTCGTATTATATAGAAAGAAGACAAGTTGAAAGAGCAACTATAGATTCACATGTAAGAGGGGGAAGAGATTCGAATGATTGATATTCTATTTATTCTTATTTTTATTATGGGGATTACATATTTAATTCAATATCGATTGAATATAAAAAAAGCCGCCGAAATGGCAAATGAAGCTGTTTATCCAAAAGCTAAAAGGGATTATCAACATATTTTGATCCCGAATGAGTGGAAAGAGATGGAACCGTTATCAAAGCATACAAAAACATACAAGTATGTAAAGTGGGGAACTTTCATAGCTTTACTATTGCTTTTTATTCTTCTGATTATGGTCCTCGCAACAGACTGGTTGAAATCATCCTTCTTTAGTTCTGCATATTTATTTTTTATCCTTATTAGTTCTGTAAAGCATAAGAGTTGTTTTTATATTTTATCTGACGGAATTATTTTGGATGGCAGGTATTATTCCACACAACACATTCATTCCTATCAAACGGAAAAAATTATTCGTTGGCATGAACTTTATGGCTATAGCACAAGAGTTGACAACAGCTACAAACTTTCGATAAAAGTAAAAGGAACACTATTTTGGACAACAAATTTTGTCGTGATTGAGAATCAGGAACAGCTGGAGCAAATCGAGAGTTTATTAGGAGAACTAGCGATCAAAAAAGCTGAATAGCATTCAACTTGTAAAAAAGGCAAGGGCATGATATATTATATGAATAACGGATGACCAAATTGTTCAATTGGTCAGTTTTTTTCGAAGGTAAGAAGGCGTAAAATTTTGTACTTAGTTTTAGTGTCTAGCTACAGCGCCTAGCCTTAGATCGCACAGGGCGTGCAAGTGCAGTTACAGCGGCAGGATGTCGCATAAGTAACTGCCTCTAGGGTTTAGCCAATTTGGAATAAAGAACACCTTCTATTCCAAAACGTTGACTTAGGTTGATCAGGACGCTGGTGCTTTTCTTAAGGAGTGAAGGTTATGAGCATAGACCGTAAGCAACAAATATTGGAAGCTGCAACGAAGTCGTTTTCACAATTTGGATATAAAGGGACAACGATGGATCTAGTGTCAAAACTAGCGAATGTTGGAAAAGGAACAATCTATACGTTTTATAAAAATAAAGAAGAATTATTTTCCGAGATCATTGATCGCCTGTTACTTGATATGAAAGTAGCTGCAGATGAAGCATTTAATTCACAACGTCCGTTTGTTGACAGTGTTCATCAAGCTTTATATAGCATATTAGAATTCCGTAAAACACACCAATTAACCATTAAACTATTTCAGGAAAGTCAAGAACTAGGAACACCAACTGTTAATGAGGGTGTCCGAAAAGTGGAAGAAATGGTGTTACATTATATTAAACAAAAAATCATTGAAGCGATTGACCGAAAAGAACTTAAACAATGTGATCCAGAATTAACTGCTTTTATTATTTTAAAGCTGTATGTATCACTTATTTTTGATTGGGAAAAACATCATCAGCCACTCGGAAAAGAAAAAATTGCCGAGATTTTTGAAGAGTACCTATTAAAAGGATTGTCAATGTGATAATCCTCTTCTTTTCGTAGAAAATGACCAAATGGATAAAATGGTCATTAGGTTTTATTCTGTCGCTATGACATGTCTATCATTAATAAGTTCGAGTTATAAAGGAGGAGGTATACCATGTCATTATTGAAAGAAGAATGGAAGTCACTATTTAAAAATAAGAAAGTGCTTATTGCTGTCATTGGAGTTTTGTTTATACCGTTAATGTATAGTGGAGGATATCTTAGTGCTTTTTGGGATCCGTACGGAAAGCTGGATCAGCTTCCGGTTGCAGTTGTAAATCAAGATACAGGTACAACGTTTGAAGAGGAGGAGCTTGATGTTGGTGGCGAGCTCGTCGACAATTTAAAAGAAAACAAAAGCTTTGATTGGCATTTTGTTAACAAAGAAGTAGCGGAAAAAGGGCTTCAGGACCACAAGTTTTATATGGTGATCGAAATACCTGAAGACTTTTCTGAAAATGCCACGACTTTATTAGATGATGAACCTAAGCAACTTGGACTTACGTTTACAACAAATAAAGGCTATAACTTTATCTCTGGTCAAATTGGAGAAAGTGCAGTAGCAAAAATAAAAGAAGAGGTCGCCAATTCTTTAACGAAAACATACGCGGAAAGCTTGTTTGAAAATATCGAATTGATGGCTGACGGAATAAGTGATGCTAGTGAAGGGGCTGGAAAAATAAATGATGGAGTGTCTGACCTTCAAGAAGGATCTAAGTCTTTAGATGAAAATCTTCATGAGCTTGTTTCGAAGGCGGTTATGTTTAAGGATGGACTTAATGAAGCGTCAAATGGTTCCACCCAACTGTCAAATGGACTATCTGCAGTCAATAGTGGACTATCGGCTATGCAACAAGGACAAAGTGAGCTTTATGATGGAGCTGTGCAAACAGAAAATGGTACAGGAAACTTGGTAAAGGGACTAGAACAGTCTCTAAGAGGAATGGAAGAACTTAAAGAAGCTTTACCCCAACTAACTGTGGGGACAAATCAATTAAATGAGAGTGCGCCACGATTAGTTGCAGGTACAAAACAGCTTGCAGAAGGAAATGTATCAGCAAGTCAAGGAGCTGATTCCCTTTCACAAAACATTTCTGCATTAACTGATACGGTAAATCAATTAGCAACAACCCTTGAACAGGCTCCTTTAAATGACGAACAACAAAAGCAACTACTTGGTCTTGTTGAAGCATTAAATAGTATAGATGCTGGAGGGAAGCAATTAGCGACGAACTTACATCAGTTAGCTGATGGAGCAAATGATCTATATGCAAATGTAGAACAATTACCGGAAAATACAAGTAAGCTTCATGAAGGAACAACATCTGTAGAAAACGCTGTTCAACAGTTAACAGCAGGACAGAAAGAACTTTATGATGGAGCGGTTAAAATAAATGATGCCCAATCTCAAATGAGCCAAGGATTAAAGACTTTTGGAGAAAAAATTGGTGAAGCAAAAGCTGGGGTAGAACAACTAGAAAATGGCGGAAAAGAACTAGATCATGGGATACATGAATTGGCTAGCGGCTCTGCGGCGTTAGAGGATGGAACGGTTAAACTGGCAGATGGTGCAAGTACATTAAATAGTGGTGTAACAGATCTTTCTGATGGGACAAATGAGCTTTCGAGCAAGTTGAGTGACGCAACGAATGATACGAAGGATGTGAAAGGCTCTGATGATCAATATGAAATGATCGCAGATCCCGTTCACCTTGAAACAAAAGAAATCAATAAAGTTTCAAATTATGGAACAGGTCTTGCTCCATACTTTTTATCATTAGCTTTATTTGTAGGTTCATTACTTGTTACTGTTGTATTTCCATTACGCAATACGGCAGGGAAACCGAAATCAGGAATTTCTTTATTTGCTAGTAAATTTAGTGTGTTGAGTATTGTCGCAATCACCCAAGCATTATTAGCAGACCTTGTCCTGTTATATGGATTAGGGTTAGAAGTAAAAAGTGTTGGATATTTTATTCTGTTTAGTATGTTAACAAGCTTAACGTTTATGGCGATCGTACAATTCTTAGTGACAACGATGGATAATCCAGGAAGATTTATTGCGATTATTGTGTTAATTCTTCAATTAACAACAAGTGCTGGTACTTTCCCAGTTGAATTGCTTCCTGAGATTTTTCAAAAAATCAATCATTGGCTACCAATGACTTATTCTGTAGCTGGGTTTAGATCGATTATATCGATTGGAGATTTTGGAGCTTTGTGGGAGCAAGTGTATAAATTAGCTGGAGTCATGATCTTGATGATGATCGGAACGATTCTATATTTTTCTCGAAAGGTCAAAAAAGATCGTGCTCATGATGAATTAACTGAAAGCGTCTAAGGTAAAAGCTGATCCGTAATGGTAAAGGGTTCCGTTTTGAGGTGCTTTTCTGAAATTTAAAGCCGAAATGACAAAAGTTTAGACAGAACAATTGGGATATTAAAATGTAAAAACTCACCGCATATGGTGAGTTTTCTTTATATGGCCTATAAAGGCTAAATCGCTTTTGGAAAACGAAGAAAGTGGTCCTCATTAAATAAACTTTAAAACACATAGGATAATAAACACTTTTTGTAAAAAAGGATTGAATTATAGATGATATTTTCATATAATCATATTTGAAAACGTTTCCAAGGTCAAGCAAGGTGGGCAACATAGAGCCTATGGGGAGGGAGTAATTTGTCTACCATTGAAGATGTCGCGAAGCTAGCGGGATTATCTAGAACAACTGTTTCCAGAGTGTTAAATGATCACCCATATGTTTCAGATGAGAAAAAAGAACTTGTGCAGAAGGCAATGGAGCAATTGGGGTATGTTCCAAATTCTGCTGCACGGAGCTTAAGAAATCAAAAGACGGGAATTATTGCTGTATTAATACCGAAAATATCCACGCCTTTCTTTAGTCAGTTAATTGAGTTACTAGAGATGAAAGCTTCATCAAAAGGGTATCAATTAATTATTTGTCAAACTCAATTCTCAAAACAAAAAGAATGTCGGTACTTAAATCTATTAAAAACCAAACAAGTCGATGGGATCATTATGACAGCTGTTGAAAATGACTGGTCTGTGATTGATTCTTATTTACATTATGGTCCGATTGTTCTTTGTAATGAGAAACTTGAGAATGCTGACATTCCGATGGTGTATGTAAATCAAGCGCAAAGCGGCTATGTTATTGCAAAGCACTTGATTGAAAGGGGACATACCCATATCGCTTATTGTTCAAATGGTACAAAAAGCGAAGGAATGAGGGCGAGGATTAAGGGGTTTCAAGCTGCTTTACGGGAAGCAAATATGCAATCTTATGATAAATATTATTTTGATAGAGTCTCAACGGTTGAAGACGGTAAGCAGGTGTTTCGAAAATTAGCTTGTATGAAGGTATCACCAACAGCTGTTTTCGCTGGAGGAGATGCTGTTGCAGCAGGCATTATATCAGAGGCGAAAAAATTAGGTTGGAGAGTACCGGAGGATTTAGCTGTCGTGGGCTTTGATAATATGGAGATTACAAAACTAGTAGATCCGATGATTACAACGGTAATTCAACCTGTAGAGGATATGGCTGAAAAATCAATTGACGTTATATGTGAAAAAATACATAAAAAGCAATTCCGTTCTTTTGAAAAGCATGAATTTTTTTCTAAGCTGGCATATCGGGGTTCATCTACCGGTAAAGATCATTTAGTCGCGACATCATAAAATAAGGAGGTTGGCCTTTAGGCCAACCTCCTTATTTTATACTTTCAAAAATGATTCACTCTGTATCATATCAATCAGATAATTATTAATCTGTTGTTTAACAGCGTGTGCAAAAAAATAGATTAAAGATCTGTTACATGTAAGCATTCGTTGCATGTATTCCCATAACACTCATGCTGTTCCTCGATTTCACAGCCACACTCTTTACAATGTTTTTTTGGTAAATTTCTAAAAAATTCAGTTAATTTCACTAACATCTGGATCCCCTCCGTTTGATTTGTTACCCATATTGTATTATAACAGTATTGGTTATGTCAACGACTGTTTTGTAACAATAATCGAGGGGATATGTGCTAATCACTGATTTCTTAAGGGGGATTTCTGGAAAAATGGGTATTAGCCCATTTTTTTGCAATAAAATTCCTCAGATCATAGTGAATTCTAAAACAATTTGACTAAGGGTATAATGATCATGGTGAGAAAAGTAGAAGGGGTTGAATGATTCATGAAAGTAACGGTCATAGGGTATTGGGGTGGTTTCCCAAAGGCTGGAGAGGCAACTTCCGGGTATTTGTTCGAATCAAGCGGGTTTCGGTTATTGGTAGATTGCGGTAGTGCCGTTTTGTCGAAGTTACAGGAAATAATCTCAATTGATCAATTAGATGCTGTGATAGTATCACATTATCATCATGATCATGTAGCGGATATAGGTCCTTTACAATATGGCTGCTATGTCACGTCATTGATTCAGAATAAGAAAAAAACATTGCCGGTTTACGGACATGATTTGGATCAAGCAGGATTTCAAAAATTAACGTATAAGGATGCAACAATGGGCATCGCGTATAAGGAAAAAGACACGATATCAATCGGCCCTTTTTCGATTACTTTTTTGCGAACAATACACCCGGCACCCTGTTTTGCTATGAAAATCACGGATCAGGAATCAACTGTTATATATACAGCTGATACTAGTTACCAGGAAAATTTTATTCCATTTTCAGCCGATGCTGATTTGTTAATTGCAGAGTGTAGTTTATATTCTCATCAAGACGGGAAAAGTGCAGGTCATCTGAATAGCAGTGAGGTTGGAAGTATTGCCCAAACGGCTAAGGTAAAGCATCTATTGTTAACACATCTTCCTCATTTTGGAGATCATGAAGAACTAGTAGCACAGGCAAAAGTGCTCTATAAAGGAAGAATTAATCTTGCTAGCACAGGATTTGTATGGAGTTCAGGACAGGATCACTAGTTTGTGGCCGGCTTAGGTTCAGCTCCGATAGTGGAATGAGCCTTGCCGCCATTAATCTAGTAAATATAGAATATGAAATCAATTCCAGTTATTGTGAAAATTCCTTCCTTTCAATATAATGAAAATAGAATGCTTTTCTATAGGTAAGTCCTCTTACCGTTAGAAAAAAGTTTCTATCATAAGAAATGAATGGGTGTTCATTCATTTTGCAAAAGGGGTGGGAGAATGAATTTATCTTTACGGTTTTCAGAAACTGTAAAAGAGCATGGAATAAAGCCGGCTTTTATTTTTGATGGAACTGAAACAACTTATTTGCAACTAGAAGGTGCAATCAATCAATTTGCAAGCAGTTTAAAGGAGTTAGGAATTAATAAAGGGGATCATGTTGCTATAGTTTTAGGGAACTCGCCACACTTTATTATTTCTTTATACGGTGCCTTACGAGCAGGTGCGACCGTTATTCCGGTTAACCCAATCTACACACCTGATGAAATCGCCTATATCATTAATAATGGAGACGTTAAGGCAGCTGTCATATTGGATCTGCTTCTGCCATTTTTTGAGAAGATGGATCAAATGATACCAAATCTTGAACATATTATTACGTGTGAAACACCGCCAAATGCTAACAAAAAAGAAATGGATATTTCAAAGCTTTCAATTTATACAAAGTTGAAAGGGTTTACAAAGATGCTGTCAACGGGAAGTAGTCAATTTAATGGTCCTGAGCTTGATGATGAAGATGTTGCGGTTATTTTATATACATCCGGAACGACTGGTAAACCAAAAGGTGCGATGCTGACACATAAAAACCTATACAGTAATGCAATTGATACAGCTAATTACTTAAAGATGAATAATGAGGATGTGATCGTAACTGTTCTACCGATGTTCCATGTTTTTTGCTTGACCGTTGCGTTAAATGCACCACTAATGAATGGGGCAACATTACTAATTGTGCCTAGATTTAGTCCTGAGGCTGTATTTGATCTTGTAAAAACGTATCAAGCAACAGTTTTCGCTGGTGTACCTACAATGTATAACTTTTTACTTCAATATGATAAAGCCCAACCAGAAGATTTTCAATCATTACGTATGTGCATTTCGGGTGGCGCCTCGATGCCTGTGGCATTATTAAAAGGATTTGAACAGAAGTTCAAAGTTATTATATCAGAAGGGTACGGTCTTTCAGAGGCTTCGCCAGTTACATGCTTTAACCCGCTCGATCGTCCAAGAAAACCGGGTTCAATTGGGACAAACATCGTGAATGTAGAAAATAAAGTTGTGAATGAATTGGGAGATGAATTACCAGCTAATCAAGTAGGAGAGTTAATAGTAAAAGGACCTAACGTTATGAAAGGCTATTATAAAATGCCTGAGGAAACAGCCCATGCCCTCCGAAATGGTTGGTTATATACGGGTGATCTTGCTAGAAAAGATGATGATGGTTATTTTTATATTGTCGATCGAAAGAAAGATATGATTATTGTCGGAGGATATAATGTGTATCCCCGTGAGGTTGAGGAAGTGTTATATAATCACGAAGAAGTTGTTGAGGTTGCGGTATTAGGAGTACCTGACCCTAACTTTGGAGAAGCGGTAAAATGCTTTGTTGTTGTAAAGAATAACACAGTAACAGAAGATGAGCTCATTGAATATTGCCAACAGCATTTAGCTAAGTACAAAGTACCAAGTTCAATAGAGTTTTTAGAAGAGCTTCCGAAAAATACAACCGGAAAAATATTAAGAAGAGCGTTGAAAGAACAAATTTTACAAAAATAGTATTTTAAAAGAATGTTATCTTTACTTACAATTCTCATAGAAAAACACAGATATTGTTGTGATATCTGTGTTTTTTGTTGGTATGAAAGGATTTTCACAATGGAAAATAGAAAAAAGTAAACAAAGTTTTCGAAATATATTGAACTATTTGATTTCTCCTGTATAATTTAATCAATAAAAGCATAAAAGCGTAAAAGAGTATTTAGAGTAATCTAAAGGGGGATATATAGGATGAAAAAAGGTTGGAAAATTGGTACAGGAATGATGTTAGCTAGTTTTTTAGCACTATCTGGTTGTGGGACTAGTGAAAATTCATCTGGCAGTGCAAGTGAAGGAAGCACTGATTCTGGAAGCGGAGAAAAAACATATACAGTTGGTGTGAACCAAATTGTAGAGCATCCGTCATTAGATGCAGCATTAGAAGGCTTTCAAGCTGCATTAGAGGAAAAAGGCTTGGATGTTAAATATGACGTGCAGATCGCACAGGGGGATCAAAATAACAGCCAAACAATCGCGAATAATTTTGTTGGGGACAATGTGGATTTAATTTTTGCTAACTCAACACCTAGTGCACAAAGTGCATTAAATGCAACTCAGGATATTCCTATTGTATTTACATCAGTAACAGATCCTGTTGGTGGAGGTCTTGTGAAAAGCTTTGAAGAACCGGGAGCTAATATTACAGGAACAACGGATACACACCCGGACGCGATTCCGAACACAGTAAAGTTTATTGATGAAAATGTTGAGGGTACAAAAGTTGGAATGATTTATAACTCAGGAGAGCAAAACTCTGTTGCGCAAATCGATTTAGTGAAAAAAGCAATGGAAGGAACAGACTTAGAAGTAGTTGAAGCATCTGTTTCAACATCAGCTGAAGTAAAGCAAGCAACAGAATCACTAGTAGGTAAAGTTGATTCTCTATATGTAATTACAGATAATACTGTTGTTTCTGCTTTAGAAAGTGTCATCGGTGTTGCAAGTGATAATGACCTACCGCTATTTGTTGGTGAATTAGACTCTGTTAAACGTGGAGGATTTGCTGCTTACGGATTTGACTACTATGATATCGGCTTTGAAGCAGGAGAAATGGCTGCCAGCATTTTAACTGGAGAGAAAGAAATAAGTGAAGTTCCTGTACAATATCCGCAAAATCTAAAGCTTCAAATCAATGCGAAAGCCGCAGAAGACATGGGAATTGAAATGAAAGAAGAATGGAAAGAAGAAGCAGAAATTCTTGAATAAAAGGTGAGAAAATATGTTTACAGCCCTATTTGGATCAGTAGAGTCAGGCTTAATTTATGCGATTATGGCTCTTGGTGTATACTTATCATTTCGAATATTAGACTTTCCGGATTTAACAGTTGACGGCAGTTTTGTCACAGGTGCCGCTGTAAGTGCTGTCTTAATTGTGAATGGTGTGAACCCTTTCTTAGCCACGTTAGTCGCATTACTTGTAGGCTTTTTGGCTGGCTGTATCACAGGGGTTTTGCATACGAAAGGAAACATTAACCCGCTTTTATCTGGTATATTAATGATGATTGCCTTGTATTCTATTAATCTTAGAATTATGGGGAAATCAAATGTACCGTTATTACAAGAGGAAACGGTCTTCACACAATTACTTGATTGGTGGGGTAAGCTGGGAATTGATACAGGTCTGGAGCAACTTTTTATTTCAATTGGTTTAGAAGGCTATGTGCCGAAAACTTGGTCCATCGTCATCACAATGCTGGTCATTATTTTAGTGATCAAATATGCCTTAGACTATTTTTTGAAAACAGAGCTTGGTCTTGCGATTAGAGCCGTTGGTGATAATCAAAACATGATCACTAGCTTTTCAGCAAATACAGATATGTTGAAAATTGTTGGATTAGGACTTTCAAATGCACTTGTTGCATTTTCAGGTGCTTTTATTGCTCAATACAATGGATTTAGTGATGTTGGTATGGGGATCGGTATGATCATCATCGGTTTAGCATCAGTTATCATTGGGGAGGCATTAGTTGGAACGAAAACGATCGTCCGTGCAACAATTGCTGTTATTATCGGAGCAATTATTTATCGTCTAATTGTTGCATTAGCCCTTCGTGTTAACTTTTTCGAAACGGGTGATATGAAGCTTATTACAGCATGTATTGTTATAGGTGCTCTTGTCATCCCGCAAATGATTGATAAGCAAAAGGATAAACGGAAAAAAAGCTTACGCAGAAAGCGGGGGAATGACATTGCTTCAACTAGAGCAAATATTTAAAGTATTTAATGAGGGATCTCTAGATGAAAAGATAGCCCTTGACCATCTTTCCTTATCTTTAAAAGAGGGTGATTTCGTAACGGTGATCGGAAGTAATGGAGCAGGGAAATCAACGCTTCTAAATGTGATTGCTGGACGAATAACCCCAGATGATGGAGATGTACGAATAAAAGATCAATCAATGCTTGATGTACGTGAGTATAAGCGGTCGCGATATATCGGACGGGTATTCCAGGATCCAATGGCTGGAACGTCACCGACATTGACCATCGAGGAAAACTTGGCAATCGCCTACTCACGTGTTCATAAGCGAACACTAAAACCGGGTGTAACGGCGAAAAGACGCGTGTATTTCAAAGAGCAGTTAGAGATGTTAGGCTTAGGACTTGAAAATCGCTTATCTGCCAAGGTTGGCTTATTATCAGGCGGAGAACGTCAAGCCTTATCATTATTAATGGCTACTTTTACAAAACCCGATATCCTTTTACTTGACGAACACACAGCTGCACTAGACCCATCACGTGCAGAGCTTATTACCAATTTAACAAAAAAGCTTGTTGAAAAAGGGAATTTAACAACGTTAATGATTACTCATAATATGCAACAAGCTGTAGACCTGGGCAATCGATTAATCATGATGGATAAAGGGAAAATCGTGTTTCAGGCAGAAGGACAACAGAAACAAGGCTTAACTGTGAAGTCTTTACTTGAGGAATTCTCAAAAATAAAATCAGATAGCTCTTTATCAGATAAGGCATTATTAATATAAAAGGTACAGGCTCCAAGAATGGGGCTTGTACCTTTTTGCGTTAAGAGAAAGAAAATGTTAAGTAATATTAGTGAAAAAATCTTCTACCTTCGCAAATAAATCACTCGTCAATCGGCATGTTTTCTTTAGGTATTTAAACTCATTTCTTTTACTGCGAGTAATGCCTCTTCATCAGCAATAACAACTGTGTTCTGATGGTTGTTTAGAATGGAAGCTGGGAAAGATTCTGTCACTTCTCCGCTTAATAACTGGACCATTGCTTGTTGTTTTGCTTTTCCTGAAGCTAAAAGGAGAATTTCCCTGCTTTGGAAAATTGTTTGGATCCCCATTGTAATCGCTTGTGTTGGTACTTCCTCAAGACTGTTAAAAAATCGTGCATTTGCTTTTCGAGTAGAAGGTGCTAAATCAACTACATGTGTTTTTGATTGAAAGGAGGTCCCAGGCTCATTGAAGCCTATATGACCGTTAGCTCCTATTCCTAATATTTGAAGGTCTATTCCTCCAGCATTCATGATCTTTTGCTCATATTCATCACATTCTGCTTGCGTGTTTTCATTTGTGCCTGACGGAATATGAGTATTGTCAAGTGAAATATCAATATGTTTAAATAGATGTTCATTCATATAGTGGAAATAGCTATTTGGATCATCCTTATTTAGGCCGATATATTCGTCTAAGTTAAAACTTTTTATTTGAGTGTATGAGGTATGATGTTGATGATAATCTTCAATTAAATTTTGATATACTCCCTTCGGAGTTCCTCCTGTTGCCAAACCTAGATTTAATTGAGGGGTGCTTTTAACCTTATTAATAATATATTCAGCAGCTTTTTTACTCATTTCATCATAATTTTTTACTTCAATGATTTTCAAGGTTGTCATCTCCTTTTTACAAACCGAATAAGATAGGATCAAGATCTAGCATCAAGTAGGGTTATTATTTCTCTTTTAGTGCTATCATACTGTCATCTCTTGTATAAGCAATTTTTCCTTTGCAAATTGTCATAAATATCTCCGTATTTTCATCCAGGATCACAAGATCTGCGTCTTTTCCAGCGGCTATACTTCCTTTTCGGTCAAAAATATTTAGCTGCTTGGCAGGGTTTTCGCAAGCCATTTTAATCGCGCTCTCAATACTGCATCCAGTAAATTTTTGTATATTCTTAAATGCATCAATCATCTTAAGAACACTGCCAGCCAAAGTGTTTTCATCTAGTAAAGCTTTCCCGTTTTTTACCGTGACCATCTGACCGCCCAGGTCATATCTGCCATCCTCAAGCCATTTAGCTCTCATGGCGTCTGTAATTAACATCATTCTTTCATCTGTAATCTGCTTATATGCAACTTTTACAATTTCAGGAGAAACATGGATTCCATCTGCAATTATCTCTACCATTAACTCATCCTTTAGGAAAGCAGCTCCTACAATTCCCGGATCACGATGGTGAAGTCCTGTCATTTGATTAAATAAATGTGTTACATGTGTAAGCCCATGATCAATCGCTTCTAAAACCTGAGGATAGGATGCTTCGGAATGGGCTATAGAAGAAAGGATGTTTTTATTCTTTAAATAGTCTAAAAGCTGACTTCCTCCTGGTAGCTCTGGAGCCAAAGTTACAAGCTTAATCTGATTATTGGATAATGACTCAAGTCTTTTAAAAGTTTGGACGTTTGGATCAACTATATGGTGAACAGGCTGGGCTCCTGCTTTGCCTTTATGAATAAATGGACCTTCTAAGTGAATCCCTAACACTTCAGCATTTCCTTCAGATTGGAAGGAGGTTATATATTCCCCCGCATTTACTAATGATTTTTCAATCTCGTTTATATCCTCTGTTATCGTAGTTGCCAAGAAACTAGTTGTTCCTTCTTTAGGAAGAGTAGAAGCCATAGTATCAAGAGATTCTCTTGTCGCATCCATCGTATCAGCACCATTCACACCGTGAATATGAAGGTCAATCATACCAGGGATAATACGATAGTTTTCTGGCAGGGTAATGATGTTGTCATCTGTTGAATGAAGATTTTCAGTTGATTTATTTAGCTTTGTTATTTTTTCATTTTCAATTTGAAGATATCCTGCTTTCAGGATTTGATCCTCAGCATAAATGGTTCCATGTTTGATAATCAATTTGTTTGAAATTGAATCCATGTGAATCCCCCCATAAATATTGCAGTTTTAGTGAAAGCTATAAATGATGACTATAGGATAGCATCTCTTTATATAGTTGTCTATACCAGTTAGAAACTATGTAGGATAATCTACCAATAAACATGACAAAAATACTTATTTAGTTTATAAAATTGGTATAGACATCTATACGAAACGATGATACTATGAACTTGTGAAACGCTTTCAACTTTGATTATAGGAAAGCACAAATGACTTATTTTATTCCATTACTATAAATGGATAGGAGGAAATCAACATGATGAAATACTTACAAAAGATTGGTAGGTCTTTGATGTTGCCTGTAGCAGTCCTGCCAGCTGCAGCAATATTAATGGGAATTGGATATTGGATTGATCCGGCCGGATGGGGTGCAGGAAGTCCAGTTGCGGCATTCTTAATTAAAGCAGGTTCTTCTATTATAGACAATATGTCAATTCTTTTTGCAGTAGGTGTCGCATTAGGAATGTCAAAAAACAAGGATGGTTCTGCTGCCATAAGTGGTTTAGTGGCCTATCTTGTTATTACAACATTACTTTCTACAGATTCAGTTGCAATGCTGCAAGGAATTGATGCAGAAACTGTTAATCCAGCTTTTGAAAAAATAGGGAACCAGTTTGTGGGAATTCTTTCAGGTATTGTCGCTTCTGTGATGTACAATCGTTTTAGTGAAGTTCAGTTACCAGCTGCTTTAGCTTTCTTTAGCGGTAAGCGACTAGTTCCAATTATGACGGCCGTATCGATGCTGTTTGCCTCATTTATTCTCTTTTTTGCATGGCCTGTCATTTTCACAGGATTAGTTTCTTTTGGAACAGCCATTAGTAAGTTAGAGTTTATCGGAGCAGGATTATATGGATTTTTCAATCGTTTATTAATCCCAACTGGTTTACATCATGCTTTGAACTCAGTATTTTGGTTTGATGTTGCGGGAATAAATGATATCGGTAATTTCTGGGCAGGAACAGGTACAAAAGGTATTACAGGTATGTATCAGGCTGGTTTCTTCCCAATTATGATGTTTGGTTTACCAGCAGCAGCATTGGCAATGTACCATACAGCAAAGACGAAACGAAAAAAACAAGCAGCCTCTTTAATGCTAGCAGCAGGGTTCGCTTCTTTCTTTACTGGAGTTACAGAACCACTTGAGTTTTCATTTATGTTTTTAGCACCAGCTCTTTATGTTGTTCACGCAGCCTTAACAGGTATCTCATTAGCCATTGCATCATTTTTTCATTGGACAGCAGGCTTTGGCTTTAGTGCAGGCTTAGTAGACTTTGTTTTAAGCTCAAGACTACCATTAGCAAATCACCCTTATATGCTATTGCTTCAAGGGTTAGCATTTGCTGTCATTTACTATGTCTTGTTTAGATTTTTAATTACAAAATTTAATCTTGCAACACCTGGCAGAGAGGCAGATACAGAAGAAACAACTGATGAGGCTGAAATCGCATCTGACACTTCAGAAAATAAATTCGCAAATATGGCGAAAGTGATTTATGAAGGGTTAGGCGGAGATGCGAATGTGACTTCTGTAGACAACTGTGTTACACGACTTCGTATAGAGGTGAAAGACATGAATGCAGTTGATCAAAATAAAATAAAATCAACAGGAATACCTGGTATAAACATTGTTGGTCCACAAAGCATTCAAGTTATTGTAGGAACACAAGTGCAATTTGTAGCAGACGAGATTGAAAAGATTAGAAAGTAAAAAAATTGAAACTACCTGTATATTTCAGGTAGTTTTCTATTTACGATCAGCAAGTTTGATAGAACGAATTGTCAATTCATAGCAGTATTACTATAATGAATTAGAGTGATACCGAAAGGAGATCTTTCAGTGATAGACAAACATTCTCCTCTTCCCTTGTACTATCAGTTAGAAGAGCAAATAAAAAAATCCATAGAGTCTGAAGAGTTGCGGCCTGGTGATGCATTGCCGTCAGAAAGAGAGCTCTCAGAAACCTATCAAATAAGTCGCATGACTGTACGTCAAGCTATTACAAACCTTGTAAACAGGGGATATCTTTATAGGGAAAAAGGAAAAGGAACCTTTGTTACAAGTCAAAAGTTTGAACAAAATCTTCAAGGACTTACGAGTTTTACAGAAGACATGAAAGCTCGTAACTTAATTCCAGGAAGTAAACTATTGCATTTTGAAATTTACCCGGCAGATGAAGACATTAAGGCGATGCTTTCTCTTGAAGATGATGAGCTTATTTATAAAATCAAGCGTCTTCGCTTAGCCAATGATGAACCGATTGCTGTTGAGACTAGCTATCTTCCGGTGAAGTTAGTTCCTGGTTTAACTCCGGATATATTGGCAAGCTCTATATATACGTATATTGAAAATGATTTAGAATTAACGATTGGCCATGCATCACAGACGGTTGAGGCAGCCATTGTTAATGAGGAAGATCAACAGCATTTGAATATAAATAAAGGTGTACCAGTATTGCTTATACAACGGGAAACTTACCTTGAAAATGGCACTCCGCTTGAACTCGTAAGGTCCTCATATCGTGCAGACAGGTATAAATTTAAGATTGATATCGAAAGAAAATAAAAATAGGCCCAACCTTTTTGATTCTAAGGTAGGGCCATTTTTTTACTCAAATTCAAGCAACGGAATTCGATCACTATATTTCTTAATCAATCTTTGATTATGCTCATCTGCCCCATCGATATTGCCACTTAAAAACACTGGCGCTTCAAACCCGTTATTTACCATTATCTTTATCGCTTCAGCAAAAATTGCATTTAACATTGTTGCTCCAATAACCGTTGAAGTAGGGCCGAATGGAGTTGGAGCATTGGGATATGAAAGCGAAGCATCTCCAATTGTTGCATGGTTATTAAGAGCTAAGTCAACAACTTCAGATAAATATTTCCCGCTCTTATGTCTAGAAGCTTTACCTTCTAGATAAGAGAAGGAGCTCATTCCTATTGTATAGGCTCCAAGTTTTTTAGTATGTAACGCAACATCAATTGGAACGGGATTAACACCAGAAGTCGAGATGATAATAACTAGATCTTGGGGCTGGATATCCTGGTTATTCATAAATTTTTCTGCGTAATCATGCTGTCTTTCAAGATAGGACGATCTAACAGCCCCTTTATGAAGCATTAACTCTTCAATTAGAATTGGCTTAACAGGGACTAAGCCGCCAGCTCGATAAAACATTTCTTCTGTAAGGATGTGAGAGTGACCGCATCCAAAAAGGTGAATGATCCCACTTGATTGAATCGTATTTGCGATATTCTCTGCTGCAGCCTCCATCGATTTTTTTTCCTGTTCCAGCACAAGTTGAAGCTTTCCCTGTATCTTTTCGAAATAATTTGTAAGCATTTTCTTCACCTTCAGTCGATTAACATAGTTCCAATTTACTTTATAATGATGAAAAAGAAAAGTGTTGTATGTTATAATATACAAATGTATACTATATTATACGATGGGGATATATGGGGGATGTTATGGAATCAATTCAAACTCAAATCGCAGAGAATCTAAAGCGTATTCGTAAGCTTCGCGGGTATAGTTATGATCAGCTGGCGAGTTTAACTGGTGTCAGTAAAGGAATGCTTTCACAAATTGAAAAAGGTGAATCAAGTCCAACAGTTAATACACTATGGAAAATTGCAAATGGACTCCAAGTTTCATTTTCATCACTTGTTGAGGAAAATGAACCGGCTGTTTCTGTTATAAGATTACATGAAAAAAGTGCAGTCATGGAGGAGGGGGAACAGTTTCAAGTATATCCTTATTTTCCATTTGATTCTTCCAAAAAATTTGAAATTTACTACATTGAAATGAAGCCAGGGTGCATTCACACTTCAGAAAGTCACCATGGAAGTGTTGAAGAATATGTCCTTATTTGTGAAGGTGAAGCAAACGTCTCGATAAAAGAAGAGTCATTTGTTTTGAAAAAAGGTGATTCGATGAAATTTCAAGCAACACACTCACATACGTATGCAAATGAAACAAATCAAACAACAAGCTTTTATCTTTTAATTTATTATTCATAAATCTAGATTTATTCAGCATGGGGAGGTATTTGATGTGTCATCTACAACCACTTTAGTAAAAAAACAGTCTAGTTTTCTACAAGGTTTACAAAGTGGAATCAGCATAGCAATAGGGTATTTACCCGTAGCATTAACCTTTGGCTTACTTTCAAAATCCACTGGCTTGTCTTTATCGGAAACAGTTCTTATGAGTTTAATTGTATATGCTGGTGCATCCCAATATATTTCTTTAAGTCTGCTTTCCGTAGGCACAGGAATAATTGAAATTATTTTGACCACCTTTATTGTGAATATTCGCCATTTTTTAATGTCTGCTTCACTAAGTGAAAAAGTTGAAAAAAATGATTCTTTATGGAAAAAAGCTCTTTACTCATTTGGATTAACAGATGAGACATTTACAGTAGCTTCAACAAAAGAAGGAACGGTAAATGCAGGGTATTTGTTTGGATTAATGCTGATATCATATGCAAGCTGGGTTATAAACTCAGGAATTGGCTATGTTATTGGTGCAAGCCTGCCTACAACTGTTCAGGAAAGCATGAGTATTGCCCTTTATGCAATGTTTATCGGACTATTAATTCCAACCTTAAAAAAGCACCGGAAGGTCATGTTTTTAGCGGTTGCAGCAGCCATTCTAAACTCAATTTTTTATGCTTCGCAAATGTTTTCAACGGGTTGGTCTATTGTCCTATCAACCTTAATTTCAGCTATCATTGTTGAACTATTTTATATGAAGTATACAAGTGGGGTGGAGACAAATGGATAGTATGATCATCATGATGATTATTGGGATGGGGCTTGTTACATATTTACCTCGCATGATCCCGCTTGTCGCTTTAAGTCAATTAAAATTACCACTATTTGTCCAAAATGTATTAAAGAACGTACCGTACGCAACATTGGGAGCATTAATTGTTCCAGGGATCTTTTTCATTAGTGATGATCTTGTTTTTGGTATCATTGGTGCTGTTGCGGCTACTTTAATTGCATTTACTGGAGCAAATGTAATTGTTGTTGTGATGGGATCTATTGGCACTTTAGTTTTATATAGTATGTTTTTTACATAGGTGCAGGGAAAACTGTTTAAAAAGTTGTCATACGGGTCATCCCTTTTCATGTTCTAACTCAATGTACCTGATACTACACTAATAGTAATAGCTTGTTCAAGGGGGAAGGCCAGATGAGGAAATGGTTAACAGGATCAATTTTACTTTATTTTATATATGGTTTAGCTGTTTACTGGTATTTGTTTATTTTTTCCGGATCAGGTGTACCAGCGCCTTATGAAGGCACATCGGCAGATCCTTCAACATTTATGTCCGGTAGAGAATTGATATTATCTCAGGAATACTCCACAATAAGGAATTTTCTCTACTTTGTTACGATTCCTTTTGAGTGGTTTCTCTTATTTGTCTTTTTGATCACAGGGCTTTCTAGGAAAATGCAGGATTGGTCAAGTGCATCGTCAAAAATATTTAGTCTCCAGTCAGCCATATATTTCTTTTGGTTATCACTATTTGTCAGCATACTTTCTTTTCCAGTTGATTGGATAGGATATAAGATGTCTAAGACATACCAAATTACAACGCAATCCTTTTCGGCCTGGATGAAGGATCAATTGATTGATTTTTGGGTCAATTATTTGTTGATGACGGTTATTATTATTGTTCTTTATGCGTTAATAAAACGCTTTGAGAAAAGATGGTGGCTATATGCTTGGTTACTTTCGATCCCTTTTTCCATGTTTTTAATGTTTATTCAACCAGTTGTGATTGACCCGCTTTATAATGATTTTTATCCATTGAAGAATAAAGTGCTTGAAGAAAAAATATTAGAAATTGCTGAAAAAGCAGAGATCCCTGCTGAGCATGTTTACGAGGTGAATATGTCTGAAAAGACGAATGCACTTAATGCATATGTAACAGGGATAGGATCCAATTCTCGAATTGTCCTTTGGGACACAACCTTAAATCGATTGAACGAAGATGAAATTCTCTTTATTATGGCTCATGAAATGGGTCATTACGTGATGAAACATATCTATATTGGAATAGCAGGTTATTTATTATTAAGTTTAGTCGGCTTATACTTCATTCATTTGCTGATGAGGTTTTTTATTCAGCGATATGGAGAATTGCTGAAAATTAAATCAATGAAAGAGCTTGCTGCGTTTCCATTATTTCTTCTTCTCTTGGGGATATTAACTTTTGCTTCAAGTCCTCTATCAAATGCTGTTTCACGTTACCAGGAGAAGTCAGCTGATATGTATGCGATTGAATTGACAAACAATCATGAAGCAGCGATCAGTTCATTCCAGGAACTCTCAAGAGCAGGGTTAAGTGAGGTAAATCCTCCCGCTTTGGTTAAGATCTTTCGCTATTCACATCCGACTATGCTAGAAAGAATTCTCTATTTAGAAGAGCATGGTAACTCAACGAAATAAACTGTTTTATAACAATATGGGCCTAGTGTATGTTAATGCACAGGTCCTTTTTTATATTGGAGATAGAAAGAATAGATCTTTTGGACTATTTTTCCGCTTGGTGAAATTTTTTAGAAGAAAATTGTTCCATTTCTTGAAAATCTGTTATATATTAGTTTCAGTAACAGAAAACTGTATTATAACAATTTTTAGAGAGGTGTTGTTTCACAAATGGCTACACAGATGACAGGTTGCAAAATTGTTGGAGAGATGAAGGAAGAATATCAACAAGTATTAACACCTGAGGCGCTGCGATTTATTGAGAAGCTTGAAAGAACATTTGGAAGCCGCCGGCGTGAACTGTTACAGCAAAGAGTGAAAAGACAGCGAGAAATTGATGCGGGTAAGCTACCGGGCTTTTTAGCGGAAACGGAACATATTCGAAACGGAAGTTGGACAGTTGCTCCCATACCAGATGACCTTCAAGACAGGCGGGTTGAAATAACAGGTCCGGTTGATAGAAAAATGGTCATCAATGCATTAAATTCTGGAGCAAAAGTGTTTATGGCTGATTTTGAGGATGCAACATCTCCTAGCTGGGAAAATATTATAAGTGGTCAAAATAACCTTAGAGATGCAGTCCGAAGAACAATTAGTTATAAAAATGAAAACGGTAAAATCTATCAATTGAACGATCAAGTTGCAACATTAAAGGTTAGACCAAGGGGGTGGCATCTTGATGAAAAGCATATTGAGATCGATGGGAATCGGGTGTCAGCGAGTTTAGTAGACTTTGGATTATTCTTTTTTCATAACGCGAGGGAGCTGGTAGATAGAGGAAGTGGCCCTTATTTCTATTTACCGAAAATAGAGAGTCATCTTGAAGCAAGACTTTGGAATGATGTCTTTTGTTTTGCCCAATCTGAACTAAATATACCAAGAGGAACGATTAAAGCAACAGTCCTCATTGAGACTATTATGGCAGCCTTTGAAATGGATGAAATTCTCTATGAGCTAAAAGAACACTCAGCTGGCTTAAATTGTGGCCGTTGGGATTATATATTTAGTTATTTAAAGAAACTTAGAAACTGTGAATCTGTTATTCTTCCAGATCGAGTACAAGTAACAATGACGGTTCATTTTATGAGGTCCTATTCATTATTAGCGATTCAAACGTGTCATAAACGAAACGCTCATGCGATCGGTGGCATGGCAGCTCAAATTCCAGTGAAAAATAACCCTACAGCAAATGAACGTGCATTTGAGAAGGTGAGAATGGATAAAGAAAGAGAAGCAACTGATGGTCATGACGGAACTTGGGTTGCTCATCCAGCTTTAGTGGAAGTTGCGATGGATGTTTTTAACAAGCATATGAAAACACCTAATCAAATTCATCGGAAAAGAGAAGATGTACAGGTGACAGCACATGATCTATTAGAAGTACCAGACGGAACAATTACAGAAGAAGGGGTTAGAATGAATATCGAAGTAGGAATTCGCTATATCGCATCATGGCTTAGTGGAAGAGGTGCAGCACCAATACATCATTTAATGGAAGATGCCGCAACTGCTGAAATATCAAGAGCTCAGGTCTGGCAATGGATTCGCCATCCAAGAGGAATTTTAGAAGATGGACGAAAACTAACATTTGAGTTATACGAGGAATTAAGAGATGAAGAGATTCAAAACATAAAAGGAAAAATTGGAGAAATTGCCTACCAAAAGGGGAAGTTTGAAGAGGCAATATCCATTTTTGACCATTTAGTAAAAGAAGATGAGTTTATTGATTTCTTAACAACACCAAGCTATGAAAATCTTTAAACAGGGACAAAGGGGAAATAAAAAATTGAATGGGGGATTAGAAAATGAACGATCAAACAAGGGTAGACGCATTACAAGAAAGCTGGGAGTTAGATAAAAGATGGGAAGGGATTACTCGTCCATATAGTGCAAACGAAGTTATTCGTTTGAGGGGATCAATTGATATTGAACATACATTAGCAAGACGTGGAGCAGAAAAGCTATGGAAGTATCTTCTTGAAGAGGATTATATTCATGCGTTAGGAGCATTAACTGGAAATCAGGCAGTACAACAAGTAAAAGCAGGGCTAAAAGCAATCTATTTAAGCGGATGGCAGGTTGCAGCTGATGCAAACCTTTCTGGAAATATGTATCCTGACCAAAGCTTATATCCTGCAAACAGTGTACCACATGTTGTGAAACGAATTAATCAGGCACTTCAACGTGCAGATCAAATTCAGCATCTTGAAGGTGAAGGTGATATTGATTGGTTTGCTCCTATTGTTGCGGATGCTGAAGCAGGTTTTGGTGGGCAGTTAAATGTATTTGAACTAATGAAAGCAATGATTGAGTCAGGTGCTGCAGGAGTTCACTTTGAGGACCAGTTATCTTCAGAAAAGAAATGTGGTCATTTAGGCGGAAAAGTCCTACTTCCAACTCAGACAGCTGTGAAAAATTTGATTTCAGCTCGGTTAGCTGCAGATGTTATGGGAGTTCCTACGATTATTATTGCTCGAACCGATGCCGATGCTGCAGACCTTATTACGAGTGATGTAGATCCTGTTGATCATGAATTTATTACGGGTGAGCGAACTGTTGAAGGATTCTATCGCACCCGTTCTGGTATTGACCAAGCGATTAGCAGAGGTTTATCATATGCACCATATGCTGACTTAATTTGGTGTGAAACGTCTGAACCTAATCTGGAACAAGCACAACGTTTTGCTGATGCAATCCATGAAAAATATCCTGGTAAAATGTTAGCATATAATTGTTCACCATCTTTTAATTGGAAGAAAAAACTAGATGAACATACAATTGCAAACTTTCAAAGAGAAATTGCAAAAATGGGATACAAGTTCCAATTTGTTACACTTGCTGGTTTCCACTCTTTAAACCACAGTATGTTTGAGCTTGCGCGTGGGTATAAAGATCGTGGGATGGCTGCTTATTCAGAGCTGCAGCAGAATGAATTTGCTAGTGAAATCTACGGCTATACAGCAACAAGACATCAACGTGAGGTTGGAACAGGTTATTTTGATGAGGTAGCACAAACCATTACTGGGGGTACGTCTTCAACGACTGCTTTAAAGGGCTCAACCGAGGCAGAGCAGTTTGCAAAATAATAGAAGAGAAGGGCTCAGCATTTTGCTGAGCTTTTTTTTTGTAAGGTAAGAAAGTATAAAATTTTGTACTTAGTGTAGGTGTCTAGCTCCAGCGCCTAGCTCCTCTAGGGTCTAGCCGATATGGAATTGAAGGTAAAGAACATCTTCTATTCCAAATCGTCTTATTTGCCTTAGGCTGATCAAGGCGCTTGCGCTTTCTAATATTCCAAAGCGCAAAAAATTAAAGATCACCTTTCGGCGATCTTCATCCTAACTTACGCAATCCTCTGTATTCTTTTGAAAGTTTCATAAATACTGATTTGTTCTTTGTGTCAAGTGCATCATTGATACGTTCTTCTAGCAATGCTTTCTTCCTGTTAAACAACGCTTCATCCAAAATCATTTGAATATACATGTCTAATACAGGTTGCTCGGATGGAACGTTTTTCGTGTTACGGGACTTCATGATTTCAGTGTACGATGACTTTTTATTTTTCATGAAAGATCACCCCTGATGCCTTTTTTATATTGTATGGAATTTAGAGTAGAAAATCAACCGAATTGTTAAAATTTTTAAAAAATTTTACAGGAATATTTTGATTTCTGTATGAAATTCTTACAAAAGGAAAAGATGATTGTAAGGATGTGATGTAATGGATAGAGAGAAAGAAATTGAATTGTCTCCAACACCATTAAACCCGGTAGTTGGAATAGATATCAATATTAATGAAAATCAAAAAGAAACGATTGAAGCAAACGATACGAATGAAAACGAATGACTTCTTTACAATTATGTAAAAGAAGTCATTTTTTTGTGTAGTTTTTGTAAATTTATAGAAAAATAAAAATGGACATGCTAGATTTGGTTTATGGGAGATATTACCTAATAATTGTCTGGAGAGGTGCTAAAAATGGTAAATGATTTAACAAAAGTAAGAGTAAATGACTATCTTATTAATCGTTTTACGATGGCGATTCTTCCTGTGGAAAATAAGTTTTGTTCACAAGTATTAGAGTATGAGCAAGGAATCTTCGTTGAAAAAAGGCCAATGGAAGTAATTGATCAAAGTTGTAAATATTTCGGAAGCAGTTATAGCGGAAGAAAAACCGGTACTAAAGACCTGATGAAAGTAACGCATAAGCCACCAATTGTCATAGATCCAACGAACTCCATATATTTTTTTCCTACAACTTCCTCAACAAGGGCTCATTGCGCATGGATTTCACATAGCTTTGTAAAAGAGTATTCAGCAACTAAAGAAGACAATACGGAGATTGTTTTTACGAATGGGAAGCAAATAACTGTTCCTGTATCTGTTGGTTCTTTTGAGAATCAATTGTTTCGAACTGCTCAATTAAGAACGATTATTTCCTCACGAATTGAACAGGAGCAACGGAAAATGAATATGCTGCTACTTCCGAAAAATGAAAAAGAAGTAAATGCTTTTTACGAACAAATGATAACAAAAATGAATCAGTTCTGATAAAACAACCATACATTGAATAGGATATTAAAATAAACGGATTATCCAAATACTGGATCAGTTTTAACTTTCGATATTTTCTAATTGCTAATTGATGATGGCTCAAATTAGACAGGGTGAATAATAACATGATGTTAGATTTGAGCTATCTTCATTAGTTATCAGATCTAATAATGGTACTTGAGTCAAGTAAAGGAGAATAGCGTGCTTAAACACCGAAGAAAATACAACAAGAAAAGGAAAATAGGAAAGAAGCATGAGCGGTACACATTTTTTGATTTCCTTTCGGATGCTGCATTATATGCTCCAGAAATTATTTTATGGCCGTTTCGACTTCTCTGGTATGTCATTAGAGCGATTATTCGATTTTTTGATTGGACATAAGTAAAGCATTTATTTTTTAGGCTTGAATAAGTATTCCTCCATTATTTCTGATACTTTGTTTCTGATTCTGGGGTTAAAGTAATTGTGTTTCTCCTCATAGCCGTTATAAATAAAAGAATAGAGAGTAAAGGCCTCATCACGTTCAACTTGATGAACTTTAATGTTCCGTTTGTAAAGTTCGCGTTTTACTTCTGATAAATCCTTTTGAGCGAGCTTTAATGATTCTTCAACAATTGTTAAGTATGGACGATGTAATTTAAATGGACTTTGTTGAATGACAGATAAATCTCTGTTGAAAATAGAAACAGCCATCGGTAAGTAAATAGACTGTTCAATCATATCTCTGATGTCATTTGGAATTCTTGTCATAAAAAAGACCTCCCACTTAAATGGAACACTTGTTCTGTTTTTATTATAAATGATGATTCATAAGTTCGCAAGTATGTCACACTTAGATTATGTTCTTTCTTTTAAGATTTTATATAAGTGTGTACAATAGATACAAAGGATCTTATGAGGAGTTTTGGATGATATTGGAGACGTTACAGGATATTTTCACTTTAGAACAGTTAATGGAAGTTTTTGAAACATATCGTTCATTTGGTCCATTTTTTGCGATATTACTCCCATTATTAGAGGCGTTTTTTCCGTTTTTGCCACTTGTAGTTTTCATTGTTGCAAATGTTAATTCATTTGGGCTTTGGTTTGGATTTTTATTATCATGGATCGGAGCTTGTACAGGTGCTATTATCGTATTTATGATTATGAGAAAGCTTGGCGAGTGGAGATGGATCCGCAAAATAAAGGAAAAAAAGGGAATAAGAAAGCTTTTAACTTGGATTGAACGTAGAGGATTTAGCCCGCTATTTCTAATCCTGTGTTTTCCTTTTACTCCCTCTGCAGCGATTAATGTTGTTGCCGGTCTTTCGAGAGTCAGTTTTTGGCAATTTGTATTGGCTGTTTTATCGGGGAAGTTTGTGATGGTTTTTCTTGTTAGTTTTATCGGTCAGGATTTACATGCTCTTATTACTCAACCGACAAGGGCTGTCATTGCGGGAGTAGTCATTTTTTTATTATGGTTTGTTGGGAAGCGCGTAGAAAAACGTTTAAACACAACTATGACAACGAGAAAAAGGAGTCGTTAATCTCTAGGAGGTTGTATGAAAAAACGAGGAATTGCTTTTACTGCAGTAGGGATTTGTTTGACGGCTATTTTTATAAAAAATCTTATCTTTGTTGAATACAAGGTAGAAGGCGTATCAATGCAGCCTACGTATGAAGAAGGCAGGTTGCTATCTATAAATAAATTAGGTTTATTTTTTTCATCGTTAAAAAGGTTTGATGTTGTTGTCTTCCATCCGCCGAATAGTGAAGAAATCTATGTAAAAAGAGTTATTGGATTACCAGGTGATGAAATTCACTATAAGGATGATCAGTTATATGTGAATGGAAAAGCGGTTAGTGAACCATTCTTAAGTTCTTCAGATCAAAAAATGGATATAAGCAAAAAAACAGGAAGCTTCACCCTTGAGGAGATTACAGATAAAACACGAATTCCGAAGGGGTATATATTTGTTATTGGAGATAATCGCATTCAAAGTCGAGACAGTCGTCACTTCGGCCTCGTTAAAATGGATGATGTTATTGGGACAGTAGAGGATAATAAATAATGCTAACTTATTGGGATCGCCCCAAGTAAGTTAGCATTTTTTGTTGGAAAACTTTCGCGATAATGGCCGGTAAATCACAAAATATGGATGGAAAAATCTAATACCGCCAACTTCCGATCCAAAAATCCTTCTTAGAAAAACATCTCTTTCCATATTCCTAGCAACCTATCATATAATAACACTATGAGCACTTGCTCAGTTATGATTTGCTATGAATAAGGGGGATGGAAGAATGCGTGAGGTCGTTATTACGGCAGCAGTAAGAACACCTATCGGTTCATTTGGAGGCGTTTTCAAAGACTTGTTGCCCACTCAGTTAGCTGTTCCGGTATTAAATGAGGTTGTGAAAAGAAGCAAGCTCGAAAAACATGAGGTAGATGAAGTCATTTTAGGGCACTGTATACAACGGACAGATGAACCTAATACAGCAAGAACGTCTGCGCTTTTAGCAGAATTTCCAGATGCAACGACAGGCTATACGATTCAAAGGCAATGTGCTTCAGGTCTTCAAGCGATTATATCCGGTGTGATGCAAATCCAAACAGGTCAATCCAATATTGTCATCGCAGGCGGAGTAGAAGCGATGAGTTCAAGTCCGTACTTATTGAAGCAGCACCGCTTTGGTTCCCGGCTTCAGCATAGTCAGGTCATAGATAGTGTATGGGAGATATTAGAGGATCCGATTCATCATATTATGATGGGAGAGACGGCCGAAAATGTGGCTGAAAAATATAAAATTACACGAGAAGAACAAGATGAGCTTGCGTTATCAAGTCATAACCGTGCATTGGCAGCGATAGAGAGCGGGAAATTTGCAGATGAGATTGTTCCTATAAAGGTACAATCAAGAAAAGGTGAAGTAACAGTTTCCCAAGATGAAGGTCCGAGACAGGTTTTAAGGGAGAAACTTGCAACATTGCCTGCTATCTTTAGGGAAAATGGCTCAGTTACAGCAGGAAATGCTTCCACTTTAAATGATGGGGCTGCGGCACTCGTGTTAATGCCGCGAGAAGAAGCTGAGCAAAGAGGATTTCCGATCTTAGGAAAGATCTCTCACTATACAGTAGCAGGGGTTGACCCGAAATTGATGGGGATTGGTCCCGTTCCTGCGATCCAAAAAGGACTAAATGCCTTGGATTGGTCTATTGATGAACTTGATGTGATCGAAATTAATGAGGCATTTGCCGCTCAATATCTTGCAGTTGAACAGCAATTAAAGTTAAATAGAGAAAAAGTAAATGTGAATGGAAGCGGAATTAGCTTAGGACATCCGATAGGCTGTACGGGCTCAAGAATTGTTGTTAGTCTTTTACATGAAATGCAGCGCCGTGATGCCAAAAAAGGCCTTGCATCCCTATGTGTAGGCGGAGGGATTGGTGTTGCCCTTTTTATAGAAAGATAAAGTGTGCGGGGCTAAAGATTTTTAGCCCTTTTTTGGTGATGATTAGGATTTGCCTGAAAATAAATAAGTGCTAAAAAGCTTACAGTAAACAAAGTGATAAATAAAATCAAGGTGCATTGAAAAGAGAGGGAGTTTGACACAATAGGACCAAGGCTTGCTCCTATTAATAATGTAAATGAATAAAGAGAAATAGCAGTTGCACGTTTATCAGCAGCAGCTTCTCCAATAAATGTGATCAAAGCCGGAATAAAAACAGCTATTGCAGAGACGAATAAGACGGATAAGGCAGTCATGATGACTAATTGTTTAACGAGAAGCATAATTAAAAAAGAAAAAATCATAAGCGATAAACAAATTTGCATGATCTTTTGAGGGGGAGATTTTTTTATCCAGTGTCCGCTAAATAATGAAAGTGGTGTACCAACTAATGCAATACTTCTGCTAAAAAATAGCTCTCTTTCCTGCCCTGCATAATACTGTGCAAGCTCTTCATAAAATGAGACGAACGACATAAGAGTAATAAAGGTCATGCTTAATCCTATCATTACGGGTGCTTGAAAAAGCTTAGTTGTTGATAAGGAAGAGGGAACAGGAAGCGCTGATTTGCTCGCTTTTATTTTTGAAAGTAGAAAAAAACCGCATAAGGAAAGGAATAAATAAGTAAAGCCAAAGAAGTAGAAAACAGCTTGCCAATTAAAGGTGTGAACAAGTGCCGAGCTAATAAGCTGTCCGATGATACCAGCCATTAAAAAACCAGTATTGATCATCGCAATCACAAATGTTCTTCTTTTTAAAGGGAATGCATCAAAGCAATAAGCGTAGGCTACAGGGGCAAAGCTTCCTAAAACAATCCCTTGAATGCCTCTAAGGACATAAAAGCTTTGGATTGATAAAACAGTTGCCAGCGACAAGGTTAAAAGAAAGGCAGCCAACATTCCTACACATATAACATATCTCTTAGGAAAACTTCTAGAAATAGGTCCAAAACTTAAGAGACCAATCGCGTAACAAAAGGTGAAGATGGTACTCGAGAAAACAGCTTCTTCATATGTAGAGGACAGGCCATCTGCTAAGAATGAATAAATAGGAATAAGAAAATAAATATTACTTGCTACACAAACTGCTGCAAGCCAGAAGTAGAGATTCATAAGCTGATCCTTCATTTAAATCACCCCCTCCGCTATTTTATGCCCCCTAAAATAAATTGGAACCCTAAGACAAAAGTTGGTAGGCTGGAAAAATGGAATTTGCTTGAAAAGTAAAGTAAAATAGTAATAGATCATAATAAAAGAACTTAAATCTTTACCAAATAAACCTGCGCTTTTTTCTATAAGATTGTTGATTTTTTGAATCTGATTTGGTTGTTTGAAGTGATCCTGGAGATGCAATCAACCATGCGCAATAAGTATTAATAAGCAACAAAGCTTGCGAAAACAGCTTAACCTATGACTACCACGCTATTTTAGTTGTGGTATTTATTTTTTACTATACAGAAAGTATAAAAAATTAATGGATGATAGTATAAGAAAAACTAAGGCTTTCGCCATAAGACTTGGCGATTAGCGAAGTTTTTCTAATCATATAGAAAGTAAGATTCTAAAACGTTAGCGGGGTATGAACGTGACGATTCAATTTATTCTTGGTCGCTCTGGGAGCGGGAAAACAGAGACGATATTAAATGAAATAAGAGACAGACTATTTGATGAGCCAATTGGCCGGCCGATTATTTACCTTGTTCCAGATCAGATGACATTTGGCGCTGAGTACGAATTAATTCGCACACCGAATTTAGATGGAATGATAAGAGCGCAAACCTTTAGTTTCAGTCGTTTGGCTTGGAGGGTGTTGCAGGAAACAGGCGGAATGACGCGTCAGCATCTTTCAAGTACTGGAATTCAAATGTTATTAAGAAAGCTTGTAGAACAATATAAACATGAATTTAGAGTTTTTTCTAAGGCTAGTGATAAAAATGGATTTATTGAACAATTAGAGACAATGCTGACAGAGTTTAAACGTTATTGTTTATCACCAGAAGAGTTAGAGCAATATGTAGAAAGCGCTCAAACAGAGCTTAATCAAAAGTCATTAACAGATAAGCTTCATGACATGGCGATCTTATACAAGCAAATGGAAATCCAATTAAGCAGGCAGTATGTTGACTCTGAGGATTACTTGAGACTGCTTGCAGAAAAAGTACAGGACTCAAGCTATTTACAATCAGCAGATGTTTATATTGATGGGTTTCATAGCTTTACACCACAGGAGTATGAAGTTATTGGTTCTTTAATCAAGCATGCAAAAAATGTGAAAATTGCGCTTACTGCGGACAAGCCATATGAGGAATTTCTTCCACATGAGCTGCATTTATTCCAAATGACTGGAAGAACCTATCATAAAATTCTTCAGCTTGCTACTGAGGCTGGAAAACAAGTAGTCAAACCTTTGCTTTTTAAGGAACAGCATCGCTTTAGCAGAAATCCATCGCTGCAGCATTTAGAAACATATTATGATATCAGACCAACACAAGTTTTTGAAGGGAAGACAAGTCTCACAATCTATCAGGCTGCAAACCGCCGCTCTGAAATTGAAGGGATTGCAAGAAAAATTCAATCACTTGTGAGACAAGGAGAATACCGCTATCGTGATATCGCATTGCTTGTTCGAAATTCAAACGATTATCGAGATGTGATTGAGCAAGTATTTCGTGATTATGAGGTACCATTTTTTATTGATCAGAAACGTTCTATGTTGAATCATCCATTAGTTGAGCTTATTCGTTCTACATTAGAGGTGATCAACGGTCATTGGCGATATGAGGCCGTATTCCGCGGGGTTAAAACGGAATTGTTGTTTCCTTTAGAAGCGGATATCCAGTCCCTTCGCGAAGATATGGACCTGCTCGAAAACTATGTTTTATCCTATGGCATTCAAGGGTCAAAATGGACAAAGGATGAGCGTTGGCGCTACCGTCGTTTTTATTCACTTGACGATGAGTTTGTCGTGACAGATGAAGAAAAACAAATGGAAGACAAATTAAATGAACTTCGGGAGCTGATTGTTCAACCGATTCAATCTTTGCATAAACGATTAAAAAGAAGTAAAAGTGGACGTTCTCTTGCTGAGGCTTTGTATATGTATTTAGAAGAATTACAGATTCCTCAAAAGCTAGAAACACTTAGGCTGAAAGCAGAGGAAAAAGGACAGTTATTAGAAGCGAGAGAGCATGATCAAGTATGGCAGGCCGTTGTAAATATATTAGATGAGTTTGTTGAAATGATGGAAGATGAACAAGTTTCATTAAAGCTATTTTCTGAAATGCTTGAAACAGGATTAGAATCCTTGAAATTCTCGCTAGTTCCTCCAGCGATTGATCAGGTATTAATTGCGGATTTAGAGAAATCAAGGTTCTTCCATGTGAAATGCTCATTTATTATCGGTGCAAATGATGGAGTGATCCCAGCCAGACCGAAGGAAGAGGGCATTTTAACAGAAGATGACAGGGAGTTTCTTCACTATCAAGGTGTTGAATTAGCCCCTAATGCGAGACAGCAGCTCCTTGATGAAAACTTTGCAATTTATATGGGATTATCAAGTCCGTCTGATAGGCTTTTTCTATCCTATCCAATGGCAGATGAAGAAGGTAAGGCATTACTACCATCGGTGATCATTAAGCGAATCCAGGAAATGTTTCCTGAGATTGAACAGCAAAGGCTGCTGAATGACCCTGAGCAGCTATCAACAGAAGAGCAGTTATCATTTATTGTGAACCAAAATGTAACACTTTCTTATGTGACTTCACAGTTACAATCATGGAAAAGGGGATATCCTGTTCATCCTTTATGGTGGGATGCTTATAATTATTTTGTGACATCAGAAAGTCAGCAAATGACAAAAAGAGTGTTAAGCAGTTTGTCATATGAAAACAAACCAAAACAACTTGAAGCAAACATAAGTCGAGAACTGTACGGCGAGCATATTCAAGGCAGCGTGTCGCGAATGGAGAAGTTTAATAGCTGTCCATTTTCACACTTTGCATCACATGGCTTAAAGCTTAGAGAAAGGCAATTCTTTAAGCTTGAGGCACCTGATATTGGACAAATGTTCCACTCTGCTTTAAAGCTTATTTCCGATCGTTTGCAGCAGTTAAAGCTTGATTGGAAAGAGCTTACGAAGGATCAATGTGAGCGGCTTTCGAATGATGCTGTTGAAAAATTAGCACCACGTTTGCAAAAAGAGATTTTATTGAGCTCAAATCGTCATCACTATATTAAACGTAAGCTTCAAAAAATCCTTGCTCGTGCTTCATCGATTTTAAGTGAGCATGCCAAAGCCAGCGGATTTGCACCAGTCGGGTTAGAGCTTGGCTTTGGAAAAGGGGGAGAACTTCCGCCTATCCGCTTTACATTACCGAATGGCTGCACAATGGAGGTAGCAGGGAGAATTGACCGGGTGGATAAAGCGACAGGGTCAAATGGTGTGTTATTAAGAATTGTTGACTATAAATCTAGCGAAAAAAACGTCCAGCTTTCTGAAGTGTATTACGGCTTGGCATTGCAAATGCTCACGTACTTAGATGTGATTATTTCAAACTCCAGCCATTGGTTAGGTGTGAAGGCGACTCCTGCTGGTGTGTTGTATTTCCATGTGCATGATCCGATGATCCAAGCATCTTCGTTATTACCTGAAGATAAGCTGGATGATGAAATTTTTAAAAAGTTTAAAATGAAGGGTCTATTACTAGGTGACGAGGAAGCAGTACGATTAATGGATAACACTCTAACTGAAGGAAGCACATCAAATATTATCTCCGCAGGCTTGAAAAAAGATGGAGGGTTCCGTTCAACATCTTCCATTGCAAGTGAAGAGGAATTTGAGCTGTTGCGAAGTCATGTTCGTTCTACATTCAAAAAAATTGGAACGAATATTACCGATGGTGTAATTGATATTAGTCCATACAAACTAAAGGATAAAATGCCGTGTACGTATTGTGAATATAAATCTGTTTGTCAATTTGATGAATCACTAGAGGAAAATAATTTCCGAATCTTAAAAAGTGAAAAAAATGATGAAGTACTAAGAAAACTAAGAGAGGAGGCAGGGCGTCATGAGTGAACTTATTCCAAAGCCGGAAAATAGTCAATGGACAGATGATCAATGGAAAGCAATTGTGGCGAGCGGACAGGACATTTTAGTTGCGGCTGCAGCTGGTTCAGGAAAAACAGCTGTCTTAGTTGAGCGAATCATCCGAAAGATTTTAAATAGAGAAAATCCTGTAGATGTGGATTCACTTCTAGTTGTTACGTTCACGAATGCCTCCGCTGCTGAAATGAGGAGCCGGATTGGTGAAGCACTAGAAAAAGCGTTGAGAGAGAATCCATCATCTCTTCACTTGCGCAGGCAGCTTACTTTGCTCAATAAGGCATCTATTTCAACATTACATTCATTTTGTTTACAAGTTGTTCGAAAATATTACTATTTGATTAATATTGATCCAAGCTTTCGAATTGCTGATCAAACTGAAGGTCAGCTGCTGATTGATGAGGTTCTTGATGAGATGTTTGAAGAGGAATATAGCCGAGAAGATAATGAGGAGTTCTTTGACTTAGTTGATCGATATACGTCAGATCGAAGTGATCTTGAACTGCAGTCATTAATTCGCGAGCTTTATTTTTTCTCAAGATCACACCCAACACCGAATATATGGCTTGATCAGCTTACAGAAATGTACGATATAGATGAAAAAGAAATAGACTCTTTGCCATTTATCACGTATCTTTTACAAGATATTGAGATGCAGCTTACAGGGGTCAAAGACCAGCTGCTGCAAGCGATGGAGCTGACAAAGCAGCCTGCTGGCCCCGCTCCGCGAGCAGAGAACTTGGAGGATGATTTAAAACAGGTTTCTGAGATGATTTCCCATAAGGATTCATGGGAAAAGCTTGGTGAACTCATTAAAAAATTCAAAATGTCCCGTGCAAAAATTGTGAAAGGCGATCAATATGATAAACGTCTAACAGATCAAGTTACTTCACTGCGAAATGCAGCGAAAAAACAAATTGAGCAGCTTCGAGACGAACTTTTTTCACGTTCACTAAACAATTATATTCAAGACTTTGAACATTTACGACCAGTTATAAAAAAACTAGTTTCCCTTGTTCAACAGTTTGCAGATCGCTATGAAGGAATGAAAAAGGAAAAAGGGATCGTTGATTTTGCTGATCTGGAGCATTATTGCTTGCAGATCCTGCAAACAGAAGAGGGAGAACCAAGTGAAGCGGCTCTTTATTATAAACAGCAGTTTGCAGAAGTGTTAGTAGATGAATACCAAGATACGAATCTTGTACAAGAATCTATTTTGAAATTAGTCACAAAGAATGAAGAAGCAACCGGAAATCTTTTCATGGTAGGAGATGTGAAGCAATCGATCTACCGATTCCGATTAGCAGAGCCTTTTCTCTTTTTAAGCAAATACAAACGATTTACTCAAATTCCTGAAAATACAGGAATGCGAATTGATTTATCAAAGAACTTCCGCAGCCGTTCAGAGGTACTGGATGGAACAAACTATTTATTTAAGCAAATTATGGGTGAGACCGTTGGGGAGATCGTGTATGATCATGATGCTGAATTAAAGCTTGGTGCTGACTACCCGGAGAACCATCAGATGAGTACTGAGCTTTTACTCGTTGAACGTGGCGGTGATGAGGGAGGTTCTGAGAAGGAAGAGTCAGAAGCTGAAGGTGTTTTTGACGAGCAAGAACTGGAAACAGTTCAACTTGAAGCAAGATTAATGGCCAAAAAGATTAAAACATTAATAGATGAACAGTTTCAGATATATGATCGCGGAATAGGAGGAACACGAAACATCACATATCGAGATGTGGTCATTCTTCTACGTTCCATGCCATGGGCGCCGCAAATAATGGAAGAGTTCAAACAAGCTGGAATTCCAGTTTATGCGAATCTTTCAAATGGATATTTTGAAGCAACAGAAGTAGCAATAATGCTATCCGTCTTAAAAATTATTGATAATCCATTTCAAGATATCCCATTAGCTGCTGCGTTACGTTCACCTGTTGTTGGACTAAGTGAAAATGAGTTAGCATTGATTCGAACCTATGATCGAAAGGGAACATTCTATGATGCTGTTAAAGCATTCATTCGATCTGGAGAACAGGATCATTCAGAACTATTTGAAAAACTAAACCCATTTATTGAGCTATTACAAGGATGGCGTGACATAGCTAGACAAGGCTCAGTCTCAGATTTAATTTGGCAGCTTTATCGTGATACAAAGTTCTTTGATTTCGTTGGCGGGATGCCTGGCGGTAAACAGCGTCAAGCAAACCTCCGGGCATTATATGATCGTGCCAGACAATATGAAGCAACATCGTTTAGAGGATTATTCCGCTTCTTACGTTTTATTGAAAGAATGCAAGACCGTGGAGATGACCTGGGCGCAGCTCGTGCTCTCGGGGAGCAAGAGGATGTTGTCAGATTGATGACAATTCATAGCAGTAAGGGATTAGAGTTCCCGGTTGTATTTGTTGCAGGTCTTTCCAAACAATTTAATATGATGGATTTAAATAAAAAATATTTACTAGATAAAGAATTAGGGTTTGGCACAAAGTTGATCAATCCTAAACTGCGTGTTAGCTATCCAACTCTACCTTATATTGCATTAAAGAAAAAAATGAGAATGGAGCTTTTAGCAGAGGAAATGCGTGTCCTCTACGTAGCGCTAACTCGTGCAAAAGAAAAACTTTATTTGTTAGGGACGTTAAAGGATCCTGATAAAACGATCACAAATTGGAGAAATCACCTTTCTCACACAGAATGGCTATTACCTGACTTTGAACGTGCAAAAGCTAAAAGCTATTTGGATTGGATTGGGCCAGCGTTAATTCGTCATAAAGATTGCGATGTACTCAGTGATGGACAAGCATGCTTTAATGACGAAATTACAGGACATCCATCCCGTTGGACAATAGAAAACGTAAAAGGGGAAGAGCTGAAAGAAACATTTAAAGCAGAGCAGGAGTTTAATCATGAGCTGCTAACTTCTATTCAAGAAGGTGAAGCTATATCGATAGAAAGCGAGCTAAAGCACGTTGTTTATGATCAGCTTTCATGGTCTTACCCTTATAAGCAAGCAACGAGAAGCCGTTCAAAGCAATCGGTCACAGAGTTAAAAAGACAGCGGGAAGTTCAGGATGAATATAGTGATCAACAGATGATAAAGAAGCCTGCTGCACAATCACTTCTTTATCATCGACCTGGTTTTATGCAAAACAAGTCCATCACTCCAGCAGAAAAAGGAACAGCTATGCATGCTGTGATGCAGCATATCAATCTTCAAGATGAAATAACAGAAAAAACAATTATACGTAAGGTAGATGAGCTTGTTCAAAGAGAAATTCTTTCTCCAGAGCTGACAAAAGTGATCGATGTTCATCAAATTTCTGCTTTTTTCTCATCGGATCTTGGTCAAAGAATGATAGCTGCAAAACAAGTTTATCGAGAAGTCCCATTTAGTTACGCATTAGATGCTGATCAACTTTATGAAGGGATGAAGGATGAACCAATCCTCATCCAAGGTGTGATTGACTGTTTATTTGAGGACGAACAGGGAACTGTTTTGCTAGATTATAAGACTGATACGATTAAAGGTCGCTTCACGAATGAAACGGTAGCTGTTGAAGAAATATTGAAGAATCGCTATCGTGTTCAAATTGATTTATATACAAAGGCTGTAGAAGACATTCTGCATCGCCCTCTTCAGGAAAAGTATCTATTTTTCTTTGACGGCGGTTATTTGATCAACATGTAAGAAAACTTTCGTGCAATCGGTCTAATGCCGATTGCTCTTGCTATTTTAGAAGAAAACAAGCCAGGAAGGAATGATTAGTGAATGCGCATATTGCATACAGCCGATTGGCATCTTGGTCGAACTCTTGAGGGACGGAGTCGGCTACCAGAGCAAGCTCAGTTTATTGACGAGCTTGTGAGAATAGTAGAGGAAGAAAAGGTTGATGCCATTTTAATGGCTGGAGATGCCTTTGATACAGTGAACCCGCCTGCTGCGGCAGAGCAATTATTTTATGATGGACTTTCAAGATTATCTGATCATGGAAAACGCCCGATTGTTGTCATTGCAGGAAACCATGATAACCCAGATCGATTATCTGCTGCATCTCCTTTGGCTGGCAATCATTCCATTCATTTAATCGGCTATCCAAAGACTGAGGTTCTAAAAGTGGATATACCTGCAGCAGGTCAGCAAATGATGGTTGCTGCACTGGCCTATCCTTCAGAAGCTAGACTTGAGCAGGTGCTATCACAAGAACATGATGAAGTTCTGCTTCGTAATAAATATGATGAACGAATTCGGGATTTATTTTCGATTATGAGCAACCAGTTTCAGCATGACACAGTCAATATCGCGATGAGTCATATACATGTAGCTGGTGGAAGCTCTTCTGATTCTGAACGGCCAATTGAGGTTGGAGGGGCTTATACTGTTGCTGCCACAAGCATGCCAGAGGCTGCCCAGTATGTTGCTTTAGGTCACTTGCATCGCCCCCAAAATATGAAGCGTGCTAGTACACTAACAAGATACTCTGGTTCGCCGTTAGCCTATAGCTTTTCTGAAATTGGCTATGCTAAATCAGTTACAATCCTTGATGCAGAGCCGAATAAGCCGGTTGAAATGAGAGAAATTCCTTTATCATCTGGAAGACCATTAGTGAAATGGAAAGCAACAGAAGGAATAACTCAGGTACATCAATGGCTGGATGAAGGAAGAGATTCAACAGCTTGGATTGATTTAGAAATTCATTTAACAAGTACATTATCCATTGAAGAAATCCATCGCTTACGTAAATGGCATTCTGGCTTTATTCATATACGGCCTGTGTTTCAAGCGGAACAGGAAGTAGCTGCGACAAGACAAGCGAATTTGCCGATCGACCAGTTGTTCACTCAGTTTTATGAAAAACAAACAGGTGGTGCTAAGCCTGAAGACGAGCTTATTAAGCTATTTTTGGAACTGGTCCAACAGGAAGAGGTACAAGAGGAAGGTGAAGAGGCATGAAGCCAATTACATTAAGTGTGGCTGGATTGCATAGTTTTCGGGAAAAGCAGACCATTCAGTTTGATTCCCTTTGCGATGGAGGGATATTTGGAATCTTTGGGCCAACGGGAAGTGGGAAATCATCGATTCTTGATGCAATGACACTTGCTTTGTATGGAAAAGTAGAACGTGCTATGAACAACACCCACGGGATACTCAATCATGCCGAAGATCAACTAACAGTTTCTTTCACCTTTGAACTTGAAAATGCTTCGGCAAAGAAAAGATATATCGTCGAACGTGTCTTTAAACGAACAGATGATATTAGAGTAAAAACAGCAATATGCCGATTAATTGAAGCAGGTGAAGAACATGTCGTTCTTGCCGATAAGGCAGTTGATGTGAATGAAAAAATATATGGATTGCTTGGCCTGACAATTGATGATTTTACTCGTGCAGTTGTGTTGCCACAAGGGAAATTTGCTGAATTTTTATCCTTAAAAGGTGCAGAAAGAAGACAAATGCTTCAGCGCTTATTTCACTTAGAGCAATATGGAGATCAATTACTGAAAAAGTTAAAAAAGCGTTTAGCGACAACTCGCATTGAGCGAAATGAACTGGAAGCAGAGAAAACGGGTTTAGGTGATGCGTCAGCTGAGGCGGTTGAAGAAGCAAAAAATAATGTGAATGAAGCAATGCTTTTGTTAGAAAAGCGCCAAAAAGAATTGGATAGTGTGATAAAAGACTTTGAACAAAAACAAGCGATATGGGATCTTCAAAAGCAAAAGGAAGAGCTGGAAAAAGAAAAATTGACTGTAAAAGAAGAAGAAGGACAAATAGCTTCTTTGGAGAAACGCTTGAAGACTGCGGAGGAAGCAGAGGCTCTAAGGCCTTATGCAGAAGCCTTACAAGCTAGAAGGAAAGAAAAAAATGAAGCGGAAATCAACCTGGCCGCAGCAAAGAAGAATTACGAAATCATCAAGGAGCAATACGAGAAAACCAGTCGTGAGTATGAGAGCATTCGCAAGGAAAAAGCAGAGCAGGAACCTTTGTTAGTTACAAAACGTGAAAAGCTATTGCAATTGCAAAAGGTTGAAGAGGAACTAAGAAATGAACAAAAGATTCATCATGAATTGGAAAAAGAGTATGAAGATCTTCAAAAAAAGCGTAAGCATCATCTTGAATTATTATCAAAAGCACAACAGTTAGTTGAAAAAGCTGTTGATAAGCAGCAAGCCTTAAAAAAAGAGCAGGAAACAAAACAAGTATCTGCTAAGGAGAGAGAGCAGATACGCGGTGCTGCAGAGGCAAAGCAACAAGTACTAAGAAACAAGCAGCAATATATTGAAGCAAACGAGTCATTAAATAAGAAAACAAATGCTTTCAATACCGAAAAAGACAAGGTAGCGATCACAACAGATAAATTACAAAAAAGTAATCAACAACTCGTTATGCAATTTATTAAGTTAAATCAGCTATATGATCATGTATCCAAGCGAGAGAATGAATATAAGCAAGTCCTGTCTTTCGCTAAAAATAAAGTAGAAAATGTGATACAGGAAGAGGAAAAGGCAAAAAGCAAGCAGCTTGCATATGAGCTGGTAAAGGAACTAAGAGAAGGGGAACCTTGTCCAGTATGCGGATCTTGTAGCCATCCAAGCCCGGTGCATGATGAACCTAAAAGCGAACACTTGGAAAAGCTTTCAGAAACAATGAAACAACAAGTTGAACAAATGCAAATGCTAAGTCAAGAACCCCATTCTCTAAAGATTAAGGCTGAAGGACTTTCTGAACAGCTAGTCTCTGAATTTGGACGTTTACAAGAAGTGAAACGAATTGAAGAGGTCCAACTAAACGAGCTGGTGCAAATCTCTCAGAATTTATCTTTTCAACAAGCATTTGACCTTTTCCAATCTGAATTCAAAAATTTGGCCCAGGACTTTTTACAAATAAGAGATGCTCTTGAAAAAACAGTCAAGCAGTATCGTGAGTGGCAAAAGGAAGAGATGAGAGGAAAGGATATGATATCTTCACTTCTTGAAGATGTGAAGGAATGGACTGATAAATCCTCAAAGTACAAGGAAATCTATGAGCAAAGCTATGAGCAATACTTAAAGAAATACACGATGATTCCTTTTGAAGAGGTTGAAAAGCTGCAAGGTGAAATATCTGAAAAAGATGCTGCTTATGAGCAATTAACAGATAGAATTCAAAAAAGTGTTACCTTTATTGAGGAACAACAAGGTCAAGTAAAAGAGCAAGAGAACCATAAACAGCAAATCTCAGAAAAGCTAATTGCCTTGCAAGCAACAATACAGAATCGCCTTTCTTCAATCAAGGAAAAGGAAGAAAAACTAAGTGGCATCTCAGCAGAGAAAGGGATTAGTACGCTGATTCAAGAAACCGAAATGCAATTGAAAGCATTAGTTGAGAAAGAAAATAAACAATATCAGTTATGGCAAACTGAGTCAAACCAGCTGCATAGGCTTCAAAGTGAGCTGACAGCTCATGAAAAGGGATTGGACCATGCCGTAAGACAGGTTGAAGAGTCTGAGAAAACCTGGGAACAAGTAAAGAGTCAAACCTCTTTTATAACTATTGAAGAAACATTAGCTTCCCTTTTAACACCAAATGAAAGACAGCAGATGAAAGATAAAATTGAATCCTTTCAAGATAAAATAAAGCAGCTTAATACAGATTTAAAGCGAATCGAAGAGAAATTAGCCGGAAAAAGGGTAACACAAGAACAATGGGATAACATCCAAATGATAATAGTCGAGATGAAGCAGCAAACAGAAGAAGCGGTTGCGAATAAGGGTGCAGCAACTAAAGCTTTAGAAGTACTTCTGGAAAAGCATGAACGATTTACAGAAATTGAGCAAAAACAGAAAGACCTTGACGAGATGCTGCAAAAACTCGAAAAGCTTCAATCAGTTTTTAAGGGAAATAGCTTTGTAGAATATGTGGCAGAAGAGCAGCTGCAGCAAGTCAGTCGGGATGCGTCTGAACGTCTATCTATGTTAACTCGTGGCCGCTATGCAATCGAAGTAGATTCTCAAGGAGGCTTCATCATGAGAGATGATGCGAATGGAGGAGTTAGAAGACCAGTTTCTACACTATCTGGTGGTGAAACATTCCTAACATCCTTAGCTTTAGCGTTGTCCTTATCGACTCAAATTCAACTACGAGGGGAATATCCACTTCAATTTTTCTTCTTGGATGAAGGGTTTGGAACATTAGATGTCGAGTTACTTGATACAGTTATTACGGCACTAGAGAAGCTGCAGGCACAAAACCTTTCTGTTGGAGTCATAAGTCATGTTCAGGAATTGAGGGCAAGACTGCCAAGGAAACTAATTGTCGAACCAGCTGAACCTTCAGGAAAAGGAACTTCAGTTTATTTAGAATCTCTATAAAGTTGGTACAAGCAATCAAATGTATGAAAGAAAAAATGGTCAAGCACTAGCTGGACCATTTTTTTCTAGAGTTGATAACAAATCAAATCCAGATTTTGTAAATATAAAAGGGGTTGATGCTTATCATACATCTCCCCCCTTAATTGTGCTAATTGTTCGCAACCATGTTTTGATCTGACACATCAGGATCAATTAAATTTGTTGCACTTATTCCATTATTAATAATCTGGAAATCACCTGTGCTTCCACCGCCAGACCCTGAGGCGGATTTTGATTGGCTTTTTGGAGCTAGATAGAAAGTGTCTCCGAAATTAACGACACCTCCACCTACACTATTAATCTTAATCGGACCGACAATAGCTGGCATATAAAACATCCTTTATTAGTTTACTACTACAATACTGTATGCTAGTTTCTATAAGTGTGTTCTTCAGAAAGGAGATCCAAAATCCAAAGGTTAAGTGTCAGTATTATTTCCATTGTCAAGGTTTTGTAACTGACGAATATGCTTTACTCTTGCTTCAGCTATGATGTCTTTTGTGGAGCCAATATGGAAAACTGCTGAACTTGAAAGAGCTGTAATGTTAACAGAATGAACATTAATTCTTGGATTTTCGTGAAAAAAATTTGTTGTTACTGTTTCATAAATTATGGGTGAGGGGATTTCTTCTTGGAAAGCTTGATACATAGATAAATCCCCTTCAAAGCCGTAAAACCTCTCCTCCTCCCGCTGTACAGCTAGGGCATTTACTTTTGGCTTAATCAGTAGAGAATCACCTACTTGAACAACTGAACTGATCCCGACTGAGTTGACATAAGCCGATTCAACATTAGATTGACGATTAATCATTGTGGTGCTAAAGGTACAAGCGGGCCAATAATTAGAGATTCAGGAGGAGTATCAAAGATGGAAGATAGTGAGATCGTTTGTGTATCCCCAATCAGAAAAACCGATGAACTTGCTACACCGACTACACGAATGTTTCCAATCTGTATATCCCGATTCACAACAGTAAAATTCATATCAAAAAGCCACTCCTTTTAAATAGAATCCTTAGGCAAGTGCTGTAAAAAATGATTTATTGAGTTTTCAACATCTTTTTTAACTAAAGCAAAAATTTCTTGTTTCTTATTTTCGAGAGTATCCTGATCTGACAGAGGCTGAGCATTTAAATAATATTGAATTCGGCTATCAATTTGTTTTCGAATATCTGCAATAATATGCTGACGGTGAGGTTCATCGAGCTTTAAATCGTATTGTTTTTCTGCATGTTGAATATATTGGATACAATCATGGTTTAAAAACTGATGAATATCATGTGTACATTGTTTTAATAACTGATCCCGAAGCTGTTGTTGAACACCGCCTACATTCGTTCCGTTTTGTTGAACCTCAAAGTTTTCAATTTGGTCAGGATCTGTTGGATTTAGACCGATATTTAAAACACCGTCAAGATGTTCTACTTTCAATTGATCGAATTTATATTCAATTCTTTCGATATTTGTGACAGGTTGCTTTTTTATTTTTTCTACATCAGATCGTAGATTAGTTATTTGTTTGTTAAGCTGTTGAATTATTTTGTCTTGCTGCTGAACATACTGATGCAGTTGCTGTAAATATTTCATCATATCGTGATAATTCATAGTCATTCACCCACCCTTTTGTTTCTCGCTCAACAGTTGATACAAATATTGTATGCACACGGTGAAAATGGGTGAATGCCTAGAAATTTATCCCACTCTTAACGGGCAGTAAGCCCCCCGCAGAAATGGAAGTTTCACTTTATGATACCGATCCCGGCGATGATAAAGGAACAACAAGACCTTCAGAAGTGGGTGTCTGAACACCTGTTGGCGTTGCTGTTGTAATTTGAGGTGCAGGTTGATAAAAGCCGCCCGTGTTATACAAATTTGATAAAGGCTTTATCATTCCTGCGCTTCCAATTTGGAACACGGAAGAGTTATTAACTGATCCTACTTTGAGGTAATTAATACAGATTGATTGATTAATATAGAAATTCATAATCACACTTCCTTTAGACAAAATAAGCCTATGTTAAAAGGTAATGACAAGGTTAGAGATTTCCAGTGATTGGCTGGTCAACAACATCATTATCATACGTATTTGTAACTGAGTTTTGATTGTATATGTTTAATCCATCACCTGTATTAAAAGAACCTGCACCGGCAAATGTTTTTACCTCACTATGAGGAGAAATGGTAATAACATCACCAACATGCACAACGCTGCTTGTTCCTACACTATTTACCTTAAAAGCTCCTACGATTGCTGGCATTTTTACCATCCTTTTAGCTTGATATTAAAACAAGTAATGACATTTACCTATTTATAGATTATGAAGCAGAAGGAAAGGGTGTGACCAATGGGATTTAAATTCAATTTTTGAAGAGAATAAATGGATGGATCCTGATCATGGCGGTTAGGGGAAGCTCTATGATTTCATTTGAAAGTTTCGGGTGGATTTTCTTTTATCCACTGCTTGTTAAGTTCTTTTATTTCTTGTAAAAGAACCAAGTCTAATTCTTGGCTGCACTGAATTGTAATGTTTGAATTAATACCATATTGAAGGGCTGTTTTGATTAAACTCTGTCTTTTGAATTCAATTTCATTATCCAACATGATTTTCTCCATTTCATTTTAATTTGCGCTAAACATTGTAGGACAAGAATATTATACATTGTTTAAAGGCTAAATAAAGAAAATCGATAAAACATCTTAAAAATATACAAAATATTACAAAAATATATCTGCTTTCTTTTTGGCTCTTTCCTAAAAAACAGATTTTATAGGAAACCAACGATGAACATTATTTCATAGCAACAAAGTTTTTGAAAACAGCCTTTATAAAAAGGAAATGTCCTCTTTTATATCGAATATATTATCAATTACTGATTGAGAGCATAATAGTAAAATAGCAGGAAACACTAGAAAGCTTAGTTCCATCACTGAACACTTGAAGGAGGAAAAGATATTGAAGTTTGTGACAGCGACTATACATAATGAGCCGTTTATTGGCTTAATACATGAAGAAAAAGTGATTGACATACATAAAGCAGAACAGGAAATCTTTGAAATAACCTCTTTTCCGAAGACACTTGTTGAATGTGTTGCTTTAGGTGATAAATTTATTCAAGATGTTAAGCAAATAGTTGATAAATTAAAACATGCAGAAAGGGTGGAAAGATTTGTTTATACTCTATCTGACGTAACCATATTAGCTCCAATACCAAGACCAGCCAAAAACATTTTTTGCGTAGGAAAAAATTATCGTGAACATGCAATTGAAATGGGAAGTGAAGAAGATATACCCAAGCATGTGATGCTGTTTTCAAAAGCTCCGACAACCGTTATTGGTCATGAACAAGGTATTGATCCACATCCTCATATCACACAAGAATTAGATTATGAAGGTGAACTAGCGGTTGTAATCGGTAAAAAAGGAAAGCGGATTTCTGAGAAAGAAGCGCTGGATTTTGTATTTGGCTATACAATCGTTAATGATGTTACAGCAAGAAATCTGCAATCGCAGCATAAGCAGTTTTTATTAGGGAAAAGCTTAGATACGTCTTGTCCGACCGGACCTTATTTGGTCCATAAATCAGCTATCTCAAATCCTTATGATCTAACCATTAAAACAAGAGTAAATAATGAATTAAGACAGGATGGTCATACGAAGGATATGATTTTTTCCATTGAGCATATCATTTCGACGATTTCACAAGGAACAACATTAGAACCAGGCGATATTATCGCAACGGGGACTCCATCGGGGGTGGGGAAAGGTTATCATCCGCCGAAGTTTTTACAACCTGGTGATGTAATTGAAATTGAGGTTGAAGGGATTGGAATATTACGAAATACAGTATTAGGGTAAGGTAGAAGTTATTCTATAGATAAGAAATCTTGAATCCTTCGTACATAGTGTTTGTGTCTAGCTCCAGCGCCCAGCGACTAGTGAACTTCACCCTCCTCCTTATGATAAGTCAACATCGAATCGCTATCGCTCTTCGTGTTTCCTTTATCTCATACGGAGTGCTCCAGTTCATACGTCGCTCAACGTGCGCTTCCGCTTTAAATATGTCACAGGATATTCATTCTTTTCCTCTTTATTTTTTAATATTTGAAGGAAATCATGCTAAAATAGGGTTGTCTTTGATCAGTTTAAGGAGGGAAAGATATGACACATGCACACATAACAACTTGGGTTGTTGCGATTATTTTATTTTTTGTTGCACACTCGCTTTTTAAGTCAGGAAAAGAAAAGCCGTCTAAAATTGTACATATGGTTTTAAGGTTATTCTATATTTTAATCTTAGTGACAGGATTTATCCTTGTAACATCCATTTACCAAATAGATGGTGAATACATTGCGAAAATCATCCTTGGTGTATGGACAATCGGTGCAATGGAAATGGTGTTAGTACGCCTAAAGAAAGGGAAGCCAACAAGAGTATTTTGGATTCAATTTGTCATTGTCTTGATTCTAACTATTCTATTAGGAATGCGTTTACCATTAGGAATTTGGAGCTTTTCATAAAAAACTTAAAAAATGCCTACTCGAAGTAGGCATTTTTTATGTTTCGTCTAATATTTACTGCAAATTAATCTTCTATCTCCAAGGCTAGTTGTGATCTCCAGCCGGTCTGAGGAGTGAACTCCCCTTTCGAAGTGATGTTGAATTCCAAGTATGCATTCCTCGTTGTCCAATTGATAAAAAGATACTCCTTTTTTATGAACACGATTATCAAGAAATAATAACTGATTATATGAATAAATACAGTCATAAGGCGAAAAGCCAAGTGAGTTGATTTGTTTAATAAACCGAACAAAGGTCTCATCCGGGAGTTCTTTCAGCATTTCATCCAGGGCTACCGGCAATTTTTTTCGGACTCTTACAGTATCACCATTGTTGACTGAATAAGTCCCTGAATTTGTTTTAATCTTACCTAATCCTATCCACACTCCAGCTTCCCATCCAGACGTATGTAAAATTTCTATGTGAGAATTTTGAATCTCATCTAATAAAAGAAGCTCATCATTCATATCATCATAAATGACGTACTGATCATTGGCTTTTTCAATCAGCCCAGTTAAATAAGAACGTTTTTGATTGAATAGCAGGTCTGCTCGTTTTATTGGAAACATTTATATTTACCTCCAAATTCATTCTGACACACTTGTGATGTAGTGGAATTTGCATTCTTACCTTCGTTTTAGACAAAAGTAAAAAAGTTTATGCATGGATTATTTGATTAGGACAATTCAACATTGTTAAGACCTGGGCATACACTAGGTACACCTGTTGGGGTTATAGGCGTGAGAATATATAACATGGATGAAAATAGATGAGGGAGATGATACGTAAATGTGTGGAATCACAGGGTGGGTAAATTTAAAAGGAAATATTCGTGCTGAACAAGAGACAATTAAGAAGATGGCGGAAACATTATCAAAAAGGGGACCTGATGATACGAATATTTGGGGAGAAGACCATGTACTGTTCGGTCATAAGCGATTAGTCGTTGTTGACCCTGCCGGTGGTGTTCAGCCAATGACAAGAACGAAGAACGGTCAGTCTTTTACAATTTGTTATAATGGTGAGCTTTATAATACAGAAGATATTCGAAAGGAACTTCTTTCAAAGGGGTATACATTTAAAGGACATTCCGATACAGAGGTGCTTCTCCAATCATATATTGAGTGGGAAGAAGAATGTGTAGATCGATTAAATGGAATTTTTGCTTTTGCGGTTTGGGATTCAGCAAAACAAAAACTATTTATCGGAAGAGATCGATTAGGGGTAAAACCGTTATTTTATAAAGAGGAAAACGGCTCAATTCTTTTTGGTTCAGAGCTAAAAGCTATCCTGGCACATCCATCTGTTACAGCGAAATTAGATAAAACCGGGTTATCAGAAATTTTTGGTGTTGGCCCGGCCCGTACACCTGGTGTTGGTGTATTTAAAGGGATCGACGAGCTTCGTCCTGCACATGCATTAGTATATTCAAAAGACGGCTTGAAAAAATGGCGCTATTGGGATGTTGAAAGCAAACCGCATGAAGATTCTGTTGAAGAAACAGCAGAAAAAGTTCGCTCTTTATTTTCTGACGCGGTCACTCGACAATTAGTTTCAGATGTACCACTATGTACTTTCCTTTCAGGCGGAGTAGACTCCAGTGCAATTACAGCAATTGCTGCAGAACATTACAAAAAAGAGGGGAAAGGACAGCTTCATACGTATTCAATCGATTATGAAGATAATGAAAAGTTTTTTAAGGCAAATGAGTTTCAACCAAACTCGGATGGCCCTTGGATTCAGAAAATGAGCGACCAATTTCAAACAGTTCACCATCGTTGCGTCATTACACAGCAAGAGTTGGTAGATCATCTCATTGAAGCTACATCTGTCCGTGATCTTCCAGGGATGGCTGATGTCGATTCATCATTATTGTGGTTTTGTCGTGAAATAAAAAAAGGTTTTGTTGTTGGCTTATCAGGTGAATGTGCAGATGAGATTTTTGGAGGATATCCATGGTTTCACCGGCCGGAGGACCTAGCTAGCTCTGCCTTTCCATGGATGCGCTCCACTGATGAAAGAATGTCGCTCTTGAAACCAGAATGGCAAAATAAATTAAATTTACATGAATATGTTCAAGCGCGTCATCAAGATACAGTAAATGAGACACCTTTACTTGAAGGGGAATCAGAGATTGAAGCGAAAAGACGACAACTCTTTTACTTAAATATGCATTGGTTTATGACGAATTTATTAGATCGAAAAGATCGAATGAGTATGGGGGCTAGCTTAGAGGTTCGTGTCCCATTTGCCGATCACCGTCTCGTTGAGTATGTGTGGAATATTCCATGGGATGTAAAAATGTACGGGAATCGTGAGAAAGGTATTCTTCGAAAAGCGTTAGAAGGGATTCTGCCTAATGAGGTTCTCTATCGTAAGAAAAGTCCATATCCGAAAACACATAATCCAGAGTATACGAGATTAGTAAAAAACTGGCTTCAATCACTTGTTAGTGGGAAGGATTCCATATTGCATGAACTGTTAAACAAGCAAAAGCTCAATGATATTATTGAAACAGAAGGAAAGGCATTCCAGGTTCCATGGTTTGGGCAATTGATGTCAGGTCCACAACTTCTTGCCCACCTGGCGCAAATCCATGTATGGTTTGATACCTATTCAATTGATATTGATGAGAGATAAAAGAATTAGAAAAGCCTTTTCATTTCTGATAGTTTAAAAGAAAAAGCTTGTACTCCATAAGCTAAAGGAAGGACTACAAATACAAAAAAACCACAAGGTAGAAA